>CANGFJ010000008.1 GCA_947453065.1 Pseudomonadota bacterium | reverse complement strand
GTTCCCGGGTTCCCGTCAAAGAGTTGGCCACCAGGCAGCTGTGCTCGGCTTTCTCCATCAAGGTCTTCGCCTTGGCTTGGTCCGTTCCTGCTGCCACATGCAACGTGGCCTTCGTCACGTAGCGGGTGAACCGCGACACGCCTTCCACGCGTTCCAGCGTGCCTTCCACGCTGCAGTCCAGCGATAGCCATTCCAGCTTCGATGCGCGCGCAATCGCGCGAAACGTCAGCACGAAGCAATCTGCCACCGCTGCGCAGAGCAGGGTCTCGGGGGACCACACACCACCAGGGCCGTCAAATTCCGGTGGCGGCGCGGAGGACAGGTCTGGAAGCCCGGGCGAAGTCACGGTGACGAATGCGGTCGGGCCACCCGAGGTGGCTGCGGTGTAGAGATGGGGGTAGGGGTGCATGGGAACTCCGCCGGGCAATTAGAAGTGGAGAGTAGGCCTGTGCAACGGCTTGGCAGAATAGGTAGTTGCCTCTCGCGGCATTGATTGGCGCGGCAAATCGTCGTGTTTTGCACGTTAAAACAAGGTGTTGCAGGACGACTGCGCGGTTGAATTGAAGCGTCATCCCCGCCACAGTGAGTACGCAATTCCTGAGGATCAGTGCATGACAGTGAAACCCGATGTTCTGCGTGTTGGCGTTGGCGGCCCTGTCGGGTCCGGAAAGACTGCGCTGGTGGATCGGCTCTGCAAGCAGTTGCGGGACCGGCTGGATATCGCGGTGGTGACCAACGATATCTATACGAAAGAGGATGCGGAATTCCTGATTCGCAGCCAGGCGCTGACGGCCGACCGCATTCGTGGGGTCGAGACTGGCGGTTGTCCGCACACCGCGATCCGCGAAGACGCCTCGATGAATCTGGCTGCAATCGATGAACTGCTGCAGGCATTCCCGGGGCTGGACCTCATTATCGTGGAGAGTGGCGGAGATAACCTGGCCGCGACGTTCAGCCCCGAGCTCTCGGATCTGACGCTTTATGTCATTGATGTCTCTGCAGGCGACAAGATTCCCCGCAAGGGTGGGCCCGGCATCATCCGTTCGGACTTGCTGATCATCAACAAGATCGACCTGGCGCCACATGTCGGTGCGTCGCTGGAAGTGATGGACCGCGATGCGCGACGCATGCGGGGTGACCGTCCATTCCTCTTCACCAATCTGAAGACCGGGGAGGGGCTCGACGCTGTGATCCAGTTCGTCCTCAAGCAGGGCATGCTGGAATCCAGGGCTGCCCTGCACAGTCAGTGAGCAGGATGGCAGCGGTCTCGCACGACGCGCTGGTCGCCGGCTGGCAAGCCGAGCTGCAGCTGGGGTTCAGCCGCGACGCCACGCGAACGGTGCTCAGTTCGCGCCGGCACCGGGGCCCCTTGCTGGTGCAGCGTCCTTTTTACCCGGAGGGCGAGGTGTGCCATGTGTATCTGGTGCATCCCCCGGGCGGCATTGTGGGGGGTGACCAGTTGCGGCTGGCAGCCACCGCCGCGGCTGGCAGCCACGCGTTGCTGACGACACCGGCCGCAACAAAATTCTATCGGGCCGCGCCCGGGCGCGAGGCGCTCCTGGTGCAGACCCTGGTCCTGGACGACAGCACGCTGGAATGGTTGCCGCAGGAAAACATCTTCTTCTGTGGTGCCCAGGCGCGCGTGACGACGCAGGTGCACCTGACGCGCCGGTCGCGCTTCATTGGCTGGGAGGTGTCCTGTTATGGCCGGCCTGCCGGCAACCAGTGGTTCACCGAGGGCAAGTTGCGACAGGCCTTCGAGATCTGGTGCGAGGGGCAACCACTGGTGCTGGACCACCTGCTTGTCGAGGGTGCCGGCTCGATGATGCAGGCGCCCTGGGGGCTGGCCGGACACGCGGCGCTGGGCAGCCTCATGGCTTATCCCGCTTCGCAGGAGGATGTAGTGGGTTTGCGCAGCCTGAACGCCCCGGGCGCGCAGCCTGACCTGAGTGTGAGCCTGGTCGATCACGTACTCGTGTGTCGGGTTGCCGGCGCACAGGGTGAGCACGTCCGGGCGCGGCTGCAATCGGTCTGGCGATATCTTCGACCTCGGCTGCTACAGCGAGAGGCCCTGTCACCCCGAATCTGGGCAACCTGAGACTTGATGCATGGAACTGACTCCGCGAGAAAAAGACAAGCTGCTGCTGTTTACCGCCGCCTTGCTGGCTGAGCGGCGCAAGGCGCGTGGCGTGAAGCTGAACTACCCCGAGGCCATTGCCTACATTTCGGCGGCCATCCTGGAAGGCGCCCGGGACGGGCGCAGTGTGGCCGAGCTGATGAGCTACGGCGCCACCTTGCTGACCCGCGCCGACGTCATGGACGGCATTGCCGAGTTGATTCCCGACGTGCAGGTGGAGGCCACCTTTCCGGATGGCACCAAGCTTGTCACTGTTCACCAACCCATTCCGTGAGCGTGCTTATGATCCCCGGCGAACTGTTCACCGTCGAAGGCGACATCGAACTCAATGCCGGTCGACCGGTGCTGTCGGTCAAGGTGGCCAACACCGGCGATCGGCCCATTCAGGTCGGCTCGCACTATCACTTCTATGAAACCAACGATGCCCTGACGTTTGATCGTGAGGCAGCCCGGGGCTACCGGCTCAATATTGCCGCGGGCACTGCAGTGCGCTTCGAACCTGGCCAAACGCGGGAGGTGGAGCTGGTGCGTTACGCCGGTGCCGGCATCGTTTACGGATTCCAGGGCAAGATCATGGGGGCGCTGTGACACGCATCAGCCGCCGTGCCTATGCCGAGATGTTCGGTCCGACCACGGGCGACCGCCTGCGCCTCGGCGACACCGACCTGATCATCGAGGTCGAACGCGACCACACGATCTATGGCGAAGAGGTGAAGTTTGGCGGCGGCAAGGTGATTCGCGATGGCATGGGCCAGAGCCAGCGCAGCGCCGCAGAGACCGTCGACACCGTGATCACCAACGTGCTGATCCTGGATCACTGGGGCATCGTCAAGGCCGACATCGGACTCAAGAACGGCCGCATCGCTGGCATTGGCAAGGCCGGCAACCCGGACATACAGCCCGGCGTCACCCTCATCATCGGTCCCGGTACGGAAATCATCGCGGGCGAAGGGTTGATTGCAACCGCAGGGGGTGTGGATGCACACATCCACTTCATCTGTCCGCAGCAGGTGGATGAAGCCCTGATGTCCGGCATCACCACCATGATCGGTGGCGGAACTGGGCCGGCGACGGGTACGAACGCCACCACCTGTACCCCTGGGCCCTGGTACATCCAGCGAATGATGCAGGCGCTGGACCAGTTGCCGATGAATTTCGGACTGCTCGGCAAAGGCAACGCCAGCCTGCCCGGGGCCCTGGTCGAGCAGGTGGAAGCCGGCGTCATGGGCCTGAAGCTGCATGAGGACTGGGGCACGACGCCGGCAGCGATCGACTGCTGCCTGGGCGTGGCCGAGCAGTACGACGTCCAGGTGGCGATCCATACCGATACGCTGAATGAGTCGGGGTTCGTCGAAGACACGTTTGCGGCGTTCAAAGGCAGAGCGATCCACACCTATCACACCGAAGGTGCCGGTGGCGGCCACGCGCCGGACATCATCAAGGCCTGTGGCGAGCCCAATGTGCTGCCGTCGTCCACCAATCCGACGCGGCCGTTTACCGTCAACACGGTCGATGAACACCTGGACATGCTGATGGTCTGCCATCACCTGGACCCGGGTATTGCAGAAGACGTGGCGTTTGCCGAATCCCGCATCCGGCGCGAAACCATCGCCGCCGAAGACATCCTGCATGACCTGGGTGCCTTCTCGATGATCTCCTCGGATTCACAGGCCATGGGGCGCGTCGGCGAGGTCGTCACGCGCACCTGGCAAACCGCGCACAAGATGAAACAGCAGCGCGGGCCGTTGGCGCAGGATTCCGCGCAGAACGACAACTTCCGCGCACGTCGCTACGTCGCCAAGTACACCATTAACCCAGCCGTGACCCACGGCATCTCGCAGGAGGTCGGGTCCCTCGAAGTGGGCAAGCTGGCCGATATCGTGCTGTGGCGGCCGGCCTTCTTCGGGGCCAAGGCATCGCTCATCATCAAGGGGGGCATGATCGTGGCAGCACCCATGGGCGATGCGAACGCGTCGATCCCTACGCCGCAGCCGGTGCACTTCCGACCGATGTTCGGCACCCTGGGGCAGGCGCGTGCGGCGACCTCCGTCAGTTTTGTGTCCCAGGCTGCGCTGGCAGCAGGCAGCCTCGATGGCCTGGGCTTGCAGAAGCGCCTCGTTGCGGTCAGAAACACCCGCACCATCGGGAAGAAAGACCTCCTCCTCAATACCTACCAGCCGAAGATTGACGTCGACTCGCAAACCTATGAGGTGCGAGCCGACGGCCAGCTGCTGGTGTGCGAGCCCGCCACCGTGCTGCCCCTTGCGCAGCGCTATTTTCTCTTTTGAAACCATGAACAGAATCCAGATACACACTCGACTCGATCACGCCCGTGCTGCGAACGCGAGGCTCGTGCTGCCGTTCGAGCTGCGCCAGAAGAGCCGGCTGCTGGCCAAGCTGGACACCGGCGAGGAAGCCGGTCTGATCCTGGCTCGTGGCTCGATGCTGCGAGGCGGTGACCTCTTGCTGGCCGATGACGGTCGGGTGATCGAGGTCGTTGCGGCTGATGAAACAGTTTCGGTTCTGCAGTCGGCAGATCCCTTGTTGCTGCTCAGGGCGGCCTATCACCTTGGTAACCGGCACGTCGCTGTGCAGATTGGCGCAGGCTGGCTGCGCTATCTGCATGATCATGTGCTGGATGACATGGTGCAGGGCCTTGGCCTGGCCGTGAGCGTGGGGCAGTGGCCCTTCGAGCCTGAGGGCGGCGCCTACGCCGTGGCCCACGCCTCGCACGCCCACAGTCATGTGGACCATGACTGATAGCCTCGCGGTTCTGCGGCTTTGCCAGCTGGTCAGTCCGGCTCTGCCCATCGGTGCCTACAATTTCTCGCAGGCGCTGGAATATGCCGTGGAACGCGCCTGGGTGCACGACGAGGACAGTGCGTACACGTGGATCAGTGGCCTGGCCAGCCATGCCATCGGCACGCTCGACCTGCCGTTGTTATTCCGGCTTCAGGAGGCCTGGCAGGACGGTGACGTCGCTGCGGTCCGGGAACTCAGTCGCCGACTGCTGGCTGCACGGGAAACCGCGGAACTGCGCGCCGAAGAGCGCCACATGGGCCGGTCGCTGGCCAAGGTACTCGTCGAACTGAATAGTGCGGCGGCCGCGGACTGGACGCGCAGCGATGACGCGAGTTACGCAGCGCTGTTCGCCCTGGCTGCCGTCGAAGGCGGTATAGCGGCCCGGAACATGGCGCAGGGGTATCTCTGGGCCTGGTGCGAAAACCAGGTGCTGGCGGCGGTCAAGCTGCTGCCCCTGGGGCAGTCCGCCGGCCAGCGGGTTCTCGACCGGCTGCTCCGTGAGATCCCCCGCCTTGTCGAACAGGCACACCTGATGCAGTCGCAGGATGTGGGGGTCTCGACACCCCTGCACGCAATGTCCAGCGCCTGGCATGAAACCCAATACACCCGGCTTTTTAGATCGTGACAGGAGATCCCTCATGTTGAAGCACATGCTTCGTTTTTCCGCTCCGCTGAGCCTGCTGCCAGGGCTTGCACAGGCCCACCCCGGCCACGACCTCACCGCTACCTTCTCAGTGGGGCTGCTGCATCCCCTCACGGGGATCGACCATCTTCTGGTGATGTTCGCCATGGGCCTCTGGGCCGCTCGGCTCAGCAAGGCCTGGTATGCCCGCGCGACAACAGGTTATCTGGGTCTGCTGTGGGTGGGCGCTGGCCTGAGCCAGGTGGGTGCACTGGCCGTGCTCCAGGGTGGCAACCTCGAGCTGGCGCTTGCAAGCTCGGTGCTGGTCGGTGGGGCCTGTCTGGTGATGATCCGCCAGCTGCATACTGCTGTCGGGCTTTCGATATTCAGTGCGCTGGCTCTGCTGCAGGGATACGCCCACGGCTCAGAGATGCCGGTGCAAGCCACGCTCGGCAGCTATCTGGCTGGGCTGTCTGTGTGCAGCGTTGCCGTCTCTGTGGCGGCGCTCTTCGCAGCGCGGTGGCTGCAACGGGTGCAGTTGGCGCACACGATTCGCTGGATGGGTGGCGCCCTGTTGGTCGCCGGTGCGACGCTGCTGGTGAGCTGATTCGTTTGTACAAAAACAGAGCGCACCGTGCCTATGATGGTGCGCCTCTGACTGCTACCTATCATTTCCACAGAGATGGTGGGCGGCAGCCACAAATCTCTTCGTGCCCTGCCGGTCCGCGGCAACGGCCTGCCAAAATTCACTGGATTCAGCGTTGTTTTGTGGAATTGAAGCCTGTGGTGAAGAACCACCACGTCGGATAAACAGGCTTCGTTTAGGCTGAATTTTGTGTTTTTCATGCGCAACCGTGAAGTGTGCACGCTTCTTGCTTAGTTCCTACGCATAGCGGCCCTGTGCGCCGCTGGTCTCTCGATCTGCCATTGCGAAGGATTCCTATGAAAGCCCCACACGCCAACCCGCTGACCCGTGCCCGCTGCCATTCCCTGCTTGCGACGGCCACCGTCGTCGTTCCCCTACTGGCATCCTTTGATGTAAGCGCACAGGCGCCGCCCGTGGATGTCCTCGAAGAAGTCGTCGTTGTCGGTGACCGCCTGTCGGTCATGCCGAACAAGGCCATCGAATCCGTGTTTGGCTTCGGCAAAACAGCCCTCGAAACCCCCCGCTCGCTGACCACCATCAGCAGCGAGCTGCTCAGCAAGACGATCATCACCGGTATCAGCGACCTGGTCGCCCTGACACCAGGCGCCTTCACGCAGTCCTTCTTCGGTGTCGCAGGCTCCCTGGACGTCCGTGGTACGCCCGGCGAGAACTATTTCCGCGGCGTGAAGCGCATCGACAACCCAGGCAACTACCCGACGCCGATTGGCGCGAGTGACCGCATCGACGTGGTGCGCGGCCCGGCCTCTCCGATCTATGGCCCGTCCAAGATCGGCGGTTACCTGAATTTCGTTCCCAAGTCGGCGCGTGCGGGCTCCGGCAAGTACCTGACGGAAGCGACTGGCGAGTTCGGTATGACCACCGGCAGCTGGGACAAGAAAGTGCTGCATGCCGAAGTCGGTGGCCCGACCTCGCTCATGGGCAAAGACCTTGGTTACTACGTCTATGGCGAGTCCGAGAACTCCGGCAGCTATTACGACAACACTTCGACGAACCAGAGCATCGTGCAGGCTTCGTTCGACATGCAGATCAACGACAGCCTCCGGACTGAGTTCGGTGGCATGTACCAGTATTTCAAGGGCAACCAGGTGGCTGGCTGGAATCGCCTGACCCAGGACCTGATCGACCACGGCACCTATATCACCGGCAGTCCGCGCTCGCTCGACACCAATGGCGATGGCCTGATGTCCAATGCCGAGTCGGCAGCCGGTAGCCTGGGTGCCTTCATCTTCGCGCCAACGATTCACACTGCCGCGCAGAACACGGCGACGCTGGCTGCTCACCCGAATATGGCCCTGCTCAATCCGGGCACAACGCATATCACGGGCAACCAGGTCCTGGTCAACGAAGACGACAACCTGGAAGACGACGTCACGACCCTGTATTTCGACCTCATTGGCGAAACCGCTGGTGGCCTGAAAATCACTAACAAGAGCTTCTTCGAATCGCTGAAGAACAATAACGAGAACGCTTATGGGTTCTCGCAGTTCGCCAATACCTGGGCATTTGAAGACCAGTTGATCTTCCGCAAGGACTTTGTGTTCAGCGATTCGTTCAAGAGCGGCGTGCAGCTGAGCCCGTCGGTCCGCTACCAGAACTTCGAACACGGCGATGATTTCACCTACGAGTACTTTGACCGTCGCGACATCAGTGTCCCGGCCAAGATCAGCTCGCCGGTTGACCGTCGCACGATGGCAACCCGCGGCCAGGATCCGTACACGGACCACGTGAAGGGCCATTTCACGGACTACGGCCTGGCGGCCATGGTGGACATGACGTTCTTCGGCAAGCTGAACCTGCTGGGTGGGGCGCGCTACGACTACCTGGACATGACGGCGACCGGCCAGCTGGATGCCACCTCGAACACCGGCGTCTCGGCCTCTGATACGGATGGCGCCTTCTCCTACTCGGCCAGCCTGTCGTATGACCTGCCTTATGGCTTCCGTCCCTATGTGACGTATGCGAAGCAGGCGACCCTGATCATTGGCCAAGGCGGCCAGATTGACCCGAGCAACATCGCAGGCAAGACCGCGGTAGCCGATTCGAAACTGAAGGAAGCGGGCATCAAGACGACGATGCTCGAGGGTCGTTTGTTTGCCGCCGTTGACTGGTTCTCGCAGGAGCGGGTGGATTACAACTCGCAGGACGTTGTGACCAACAACACCACCAAGGCCGAGGGCTACGAGTTCGAGGCTCGGTTTGTGGTCAATCCGCTGCTGACGGTGACGGGTGCCTACACGAACCTGAAGATCTACAACCTCACGGCCGCCAAGAACGGTACGCAGTTCAGCTTTGCCGGCGCCAGCGACCTCCCGGGTGTGAATCCGGCGCTGCTCTTCGGCGGTGTGGTGCCGTCGATCGTGCTGGTCAGTGACGGCGCACGCAAGGCCGGCATTCCGGAGAACATCGTCAGCATGAACTTCATGTTTGGCTTCGACCCCTGGGTCAAGGGCCTGAGCTCGACGATTGGCCTGTCGCATGTTGATTCGGTGTGGTCCGGGTTCTCCAAGACGGTGAAGTTGCCGTCCTACACGCTGGTTAACGCTGGTTTGCGTTATGAGAAGGGGCAGTGGGCCGTCAATGGCCAGGTCAAGAATTTGACCGACGAGCGCTATTTCCGCTCGAACTTCCCGGACCTCTTCGGCGCGTCGGTGGTCCTGCCTGAGTTGCCGCGCAGCTTCCTGCTGTCGGGGACCTTCAAGTTCTAACAGCACGCTGCTGAGCGTTGGACTGGAGCGGCGGGCGCCGAGAGGCGTCCGCCGCATTGAAGTTCCGCCATCAAGGATGCGCCATGTTTCATAGGCTGATTGCTCCGGTTGCCCTGGCTCTTGCGCTGGTGGGTTGCACCGCGACGCCCGCTCCCCCTCGTCCCATCGAGGTGAAAGTGGTGGTGGTCAGCATGTTTGAAATTGGTGCCGACACCGGCGATACCGCCGGCGAATTCCAGCTCTGGCGCGAGCGCCAGAAGCTCGACAAGCGCTATCCCTTTGCCCACAGCCATGACCTGTACCTGAACCCGAACACCGGCGTTCTCGGCATGGTGACGGACATGGGCAGCATTAATTCAGCCACCGCCGTCATGGCGTTGGGACTCGATCCCCGGTTTGACCTCTCGCATGCGTACTGGCTGGTTGCCGGGATCGCCGGGGTAGACCCTGAGGATGCCTCGATTGGCTCCGCCGGCTGGGCCGAGTACCTGGTAGATGGCGACCTCGCACATGAAATCGATGCGCGGGAGAAGCCAGCTGACTGGCCCACCGGCTATTTCGCGCGTAACACGCGCAAACCCTATGACCCGAACAAGCCCAAGCCTACGGGTGAGGTGCTGCACTTGAATGGCGCGCTCACCGAGTGGGCGTATCAACTCACACGCAACGTGGTGCTGGAGGACAGTCCCGCGCTGCAGGAGACCCGCTCGCACTTCACGGGCTATCCGAACGCGCAGCGCCCGCCATTCGTGCTCAAGGGAGACAACCTGGCGGCCATGACGTTCTGGCACGGCAAGATTCTCAACGAGTGGGCTAATCGCTGGACGGAATACTGGACCGATGGAAAAGGGCAGTTTGTGACCTCGGCGATGGAAGACACCGGCAGCCTGCAGTCCCTGACCTACCTGCACCCCACCGGCAAGGTGAATAAGGACCGCATGATGGTGCTGCGGACCGCCAGCAATTACACAATGCCGCCGCCTGGCATGACGGCCGCGGAACACTTACTGAAAGAGAATGATGGATATGCCGGGCTTAATGCTTCCGTAGAGGCGGCCTACCGGGTGGGGTCCACGGTGGTCAATGAACTTGTCAGTAAGTGGTCGGTGTACCGCGATCACACGCCCGCCCAGGCCCCGTGAACAGGCCCCTTGCGGACTCGGCGGACTTGATCCACGGACTGGAGGATCGTCCACCGCTTCGCGAGACGCTGTTGGTGGCCCTGCAGCATGTGTTTGCAGTGTTTGTGGGCATGATTACGCCGCCGCTGTTGATTGCCGGGGCATTGAAGCTGGGAGCCATCGAGACGGCCTACCTGATCAGCATGTCCTTGTTCGTGTCGGGTGCCGCCACGATGCTGCAGACCTCGCGCATTGGTCCGGTGGGGTCCGGGCTGCTGAGCATTCAAGGCACAAGCTTTACCTTTATTGCACCCATCATCTCCGTCGCCGGTGCCGCGATGGCCGGTGGCGCGACGGCGCAGCAGGCGCTGGGCGGTATTTTCGGGCTGTGCCTGGCGGGCTCCCTCGTGGTGATGCTCGTCAGCCGCTATATCCGCTACGCCAATGCCGTGATTACCCCCGTTGTCACAGGGACGGTGGTTTTGCTGATCGGCCTCACGCTCGTGGAGGTGGGCATGGTGAGCGTGGGGGGTGGCTATGGCGCCAAGGCCGACGGCAGCTTCGGTAGCTTGCAGAACCTCGGGCTGGCGGCGCTGGTGACGGTGGTCATCCTCGTGTTCAACGGCTGTCGCTCACCACGCCTGCGGATGCTGTCCGTCGTGCTGGGTCTTGCAGCAGGCTATCTGGCCGCTGCGCTCCTGGGTCGCATCGACCTGTCGCCGCTGCATGAGGCACCACTGTTGAATGTGCCGACCCTGTTCCGTTATGGGCTTTCGTTTGACGTCTCGGTGTTCCTGCCGTTCCTGTTCATGTACTTGATTACCGTGATGGAATCCATTGGGGACCTCACCGCGACCTCTTCACTGACGGGGCAGCCCATTTCAGGGCCCGTGTATTTCAAGCGCCTGCAGGGGGGGCTGCTGGCTGACGGCATCAATTCGCTGGTGGGGGCCTGCCTGACGTCCTTCCCCAGCACGACGTTTGCGCAGAACAATGGCGTCATCCAGCTGACGGGCGTGGGCAGTCGTTACGTCGGCCTGTTCATCGGCGGCATGCTGATGCTGCTGGGCCTGATGCCGGGTGTCGGGGTCCTGGTGCAGGCACTGCCCCCGTCTGCGCTCGGTGGTGCCACGCTGATCCTGTTCGGCATGGTGGCGGCCTCGGGAATCCGCATCCTGTCGCGCGTGCCGATGAATCGACGAAATGCCACGATTCTTGCGACCTCCCTGGGTATCGGCCTGGGGGTCAGTTTCGTGCCAGAGATCACGCAGAGTTTGCCTGCGTTCCTGCGTAGTACCCTGTCGTCCGGCATTGCCAGCGGTGGCATGTGCGCGCTCTTCCTCAATATTTTCCTGCCTGGTGAACGGCAATGACGACGCTTCTGATCCGCCAGATCCATACCCTCGTGACGATGAACGCCGCGCGTGAGGAGTTGCGCGATGGCGCGATCTTCGTGCGTGACGGGGTCATCGAGCAGGTCGGGCACACCGCAGACTTGCCCGATGCGGCGGACGAGGTGCTCGACCTCAAGGGGCGGCATCTGGTGATGCCAGGCATGGTGAATACGCACCATCATTTCTACCAGACGCTCACACGCGCCATTCCTGCGGCGCAAAACGTCGATCTGTTCGGCTGGCTCAAGGCGCTGTATCCGATCTGGGCGCGGCTGACCGCAGAGGGCGTGCGGGCGAGCGCCCAGATGTGCGCGGCGGAACTCATTCTTTCCGGATGCACGACCGCCAGCGACCACCTCTACATTTTTCCGAACGATTCCACCCTGGATGACGAGATCCGCGCGGTGCAGGAGATTGGCCTTCGGTTCCATGCCAGTCGCGGCAGCATGAGTGTCGGCGAGAGCAAGGGTGGCTTGCCGCCGGACTCGGTGGTGGAAGACGAAGCGAGCATCCTGCGGGACAGCCGCCGCCTGATTGAAACCTGGCACGACAATTCCCGGCACGCGATGACCCGCATTACCCTCGCGCCCTGTTCGCCCTTCTCGGTGTCACCGGCCTTGATGAAAGAATCTGCTGCGCTGGCCCGTAGCTATCCGGGGGTGCGCTTGCATACCCATTTGGCGGAGAGCAAGCCCGACGTGGCCTACAGCCTGGCGGTCTTTGGCATGACGCCGGGTGATTACGCAGAGTCTGTCGGCTGGATGGGGCCGGACGTCTGGCATGCCCACTGTGTGTGGCTGGACGACAGCGCCATTGCGCGATTTGCGCGCAGCGGTACCGGCGTTGCGCATTGCCCTTGCAGCAATATGCGACTGGCCAGTGGGTTTGCACCCGTGCGCAAGATGCTCTTGGCCGGTGTCAACGTTGGCCTCGGGGCCGATGGCGCCGCCTCCAACGATGCCACCAACCTGTTTCATGAGGCCCGTCAGGCCTGCCTGTCGGCGCGAGTCCTCGACCTTGATGCTGCGGCGATGAGCGCTAGACAGGCGCTGGAGATGGCGACGCTGGGTGGTGCGCGGGTGCTGGGTCGCGATGACATCGGATCGCTCGCGCCGGGTATGTCGGCGGATTTCATCAGCATTGACCTGGACCGGCCGTCTTTTGCGGGGGCCTTGCACGATCCGGTGGCGGCGCTGGTGCTCTGTGACGTCGGAACCGTTGACTACAGTTTCATTAATGGGCGTCGTGTCGTCGACCAGGGCAGGTTGACGACGGCGGAGTTGCCGCAACTGGTAGAGAACGTGAATCGGCTGGCAGCGAAGATCGTGCTGGGATGAGCGATGCGTTGTGCCTGCCTGTCATCGATCTTTCGGCCGATGCGGCGCCAGCGGCTATCGATGAGGCGCTGGCGGTCAGTGGCTTTCTGTACCTGACCGGGCACGGGATCGATGCCGCGCTGACCGCGCGTCTGTTCAGCACGGCCCGGCGCTTCTTTGCCCAGCCCGAGGACCGCAAAGACCGTTACGTCTATTCAGACGTAGAGGCCAACTTCGGTTTCCAGGGTATTGGCCGTGAACGCCTTGATCCCCTGTCGATGCCCGATCTGAAAGAAACCTTCACGATGCGCAACCCCCTGCTGCGGGACGCACGGCGGGTCCCCTGGCCCGACACGGAGTTCCAGGCCACTGCGCTCGCGTTTTATACCTCTGCCCTGGCCGCTGCGCATCGGCTGATGGCCGTGCTGGCGCCCGGCCTGTCCCTGCCGCCGGACTTCTTTACGCAACGGCATCAGGGTGAAAACGTCACGCTGCGCTTGCTGCACTACCCGGCGAACCTGGCGGTTTGCACGGAGGCCCAGCTCGGGGCCGGCGCGCACACCGACTATGGAACGCTCACGCTGCTGGTCCAGGACGCCGTGGGTGGCCTGGAAGTGCGGGATGCGCAGGGTGAGTGGCACGCAGCCCCACCCGTGCCGGATGCCCTGGTCATCAATGCCGGCGACCTCCTGGAACGCTGGACTAACGGACGCTACCGCTCGACCGTTCACCGCGTGAGGCCGATCCGCGGCCCTGTCGATCGCTATTCGATCGCCCTGTTTGTCGACCCCGACTCCGCCGTCCCGGTCGAATGCCTGCCAGCCTGCGTCACACCTGCAAGGCCAGCGCGTTATCCGCCCACCACGGCGGGTGCACACATCAGCCAGAAAATTGCTGCCACCCATCGGAGTCCGACATGATGAACAGATTGCTGCAGCTTGCTGCCCTTGCGCTCCTCGCCGTTGGCGCACAGGCCGGTGAGGCACCGGCAACGCCGCGGTACTACACGCCCAGCGATACGATCGTCATCCTGGGCGCCGTGCCGCAGGAGATCACGATCTTCACCGACGCCATGGGCCATCCGGCCAAGCGTGAGCTGTGGGGCATTCCCTATTATCAGGGGAAGCTGGCCGGCAAGCCGGTGGTGGTGGCCATCACGGGTATCGGCAAGACCTTTACGGCGATGACCACCACCCTGTTCATCCAGTCCTTCAAGCCCAAGATGGTGCTGATGAGTGGCACTGGCGCACGCATCAATGCACAACTGCGCACGGGCGATGTGATCGTTGCCACCAGCACCTACGAGCACGATTACGGCAGTCTCACGCGCGAAGGCATGGTGTACCGCGCGATGAATGGCCCGGTAGACGGCAACGAAGTGGAAAACCGCTTTTCGCCGCCTGCGTCGCTGCTTGCCAGGGCTGACCTCGCCCTGGCCAGCTACAAGGGGCCGGAGGTAACGGCCAATGGCGCGACCTACACCGTGAAGGGGCGACGTGGCATCGTGTCTTCATCAGACCTGTTTGGCGTTACCCAGCAACGCATTGATGACCTGCGCAGCCGCTTCAATACCGACATCATGGAAATGGAGTCGGCGCCGCTGGGACACGTCTGCGAGACACTCGGCGTTCCCTACTTGATTGTCCGTGCTGGCAGCAATGCCGCGCAGGAAGCGCCGAACGACGATTACCTGCGCTTGGGCCCGATTGCCGCGCGCGAGGCCGCCAAGTTCTCGCTGCACCTGCTCGGTTACCTCTAGGCCCAGTGCCCTTAGCCCTGCAGTGCGAGCATCACGCGCTGCAGGGTCCAGAACGTGGCGATGAGCGCGATCGCGGCCGAACCCGGCAGGGTGATGGCTGAGCGGTACCAAGGCCTGCCTCGCCACCACACTGTCAGGCTCAGGGTCGCAGCGATCACGGTGAGCTGTCCGATTTCGATCCCCGCGTTGAAGCCCAGCAAGGCAAGCAGGTAGCTGCCCTGGGGTGCCTGCAGCGAGGAGAGTGCACTGGCGAACCCCAGGCCGTGCATCAGGCCGAAACCGAAGACGAGCAGCGGTCGGTAGCGATCGACCTTCGTCCCGGGGAACATGTTCTCGACGCCGATCCACACAATCGAGGCACTGATCAGGGGCTCGACCACATTGGCCGGCAGGCGCAGGAGACCGACAGCTGCCAGCGCCAGCGTGAGGGAATGCGCGAGTGTGAAGCCCGTGACCAGTGCCAGCAGCGACTTCAGGCTGCGTGCGCCGAGCGCCAGACCCAGCACGAAGAGCACATGGTCCAGTCCCTTAGGCAGGATGTGCAGGAAGCCAAAGCCCACGAACTGCCACGGCCGCTCCTCCGCGCCCGCGCTGGACTGGCCTGCCGCTGCAGCACCCGGCAGCGGGAAGTCCTGGCTGGTTTGCGAGGTCACCAGCCAGCGAGTCTGGCTGCGCTGTTCCGGAAGGCTCATGAAGGTCAGGGCAATGGGCTCTTCGAAGTGGAACCCTGGTTTGAACACCGCCCGTAGTCCGCCAGGACTCTGCTGCCACTGCGCGGGGAGGGTGCCCTGGAACTGGACCTGGGTCATCGGCCAGCTCAGTGGGTCCAGGAAGGCCTCTTTGCTGACGTCCGGGAAGCGTGCGCTGCGGACGGCCAGTGGAATGCGCTCAGCGCCCAGCTGTAGCGTGATGGCAGTGCCAAGGCGATCCAGCAGCGCGCGGACCTCCGGGTCGTGCAGCGGCTCTGCGACGCGGCTGTAGCGGTAGTACGTAAGTCCGCCACCCGCAGAACGGCTCAGGTCCACCTGCAGGTCCGCAGCGACGCTGCCATCGGCATCGATGCTGATCTGCACTTTCGTCATGTTGAGCAGGTGCGCCTGGCACACGCCGACAGACAGCCACAGCGTGCCAATCAGCAGAAGGACACGACGCACCGCTGCGGTCCCGCGCTACCAGACCACCGGATGCGTTTCACCCGTACTCACGTTGACGAACCCGACCGGGTTGCCCGCATAGGGGGCGACCAGCTGCCACTTCCAGGGGGACGCCGTGAGAAACGCAAAGCGCAGGCGGTCGGGCAATCCCGGTCCACTGATCCAGTCAATCTTGTCGGCGGCCGCATGCAGGGCTTCGAGTTCTGCGGCGACGGCTGCCACGGGTCGGGGCGTCATCAGGCCGCCGACTTCCAGCTTGACGGTGGCCAGGACTTTGCCCTGGCTGACGAGCGCCCAACCGCCCTGCATGCCATGGATCGTGTTGACCGCAAGGGCCATGGCCGCATCATCGTTGCCGACGACCCAGATGTTGTGCAGGTCGTGGGACTGGCTACTGGCCAAGGCGGTGCCGGGGGTCTTGGGACCGGCGTTGCGCCAGAACATCTTGGAGACCTGTGCGGCGCCGCTGTAGCGGTCTACGACAGCCACTTTCGTGATGCCACGACTCGCATCGGCCACCACGGTGCCATCGGCCTTGACCGGCATCTTGTCCTGGATGAAGTCGGGGCCAAAGAAGAACGGCTCCATGAGGGCCACGTTGACCGAGGTCCGGCCGGCGGGCGCACGAATGACAAAGTCCGCCGGCTGGATCTGTCGCTTGATGTTCAGCGTGCGGGTGATCCACTCGGGATAGGCAATCTTCGGAACGGGCAGCAGGTACTCGCCTTTGCGGGCCGCCAGCTTGCCGTTGGCAAAGACGCGCGTGATCTGCACCTTGTCCGGGTTGCTGAGCAGCACCACGTCGGCGTAGCGGCCGGGCGAAATCGAGCCCACCAGGTGCTCGATGTGGAAGTGGCGCGCGGTGTTGTAACTGCCCATCTGGTACGCCGTGATGGTGGGCACCCCCGCCTCGATGGCGTTCCGGATGTTGTAATCCATGGATCCCAGTTGCAGGGTGGCATAAACGTCGCGGTCATCGGTGGTGACCGAGAGGTTCGACCAGTCCTTGAGCCCCTGTTTGACCAGGAAGGGGAACAGGTCGCGGGCCGTGTCGACGCGCACTTCCAGAAAGACACCCCGACGGATCTTCTCGAGGCCTTCTCCCGGCTCGCGCGACTCATGGTCCGAGGACAGGCCTGCGGCCGAGAAGGCATTGATCGAGCCCGGATCCACGAGGCCGCTGCCATGTCCTTCGATCACGCCCCGCCCGTCGGTGGTGGCCTGCATCATTTCCCAGATGCGCTGCCTGCCGCGGGACTTCGGGTCGTTGACGGCCGGCCAGTCCATGACTTCACCCAACGAAATCACACGCTTGTCGGCCAGCAGGAAATCGCGCATTTCCTTGTAGCCGTAGTAGCCGCCGCCCTGTTCGTACACCGTGGGTGGCGTTGCAGAACCCACTGAGGGAAAGATCTTCAGGGGGCTGCCCTTGGCCTCTGCCTCCAGCCAGAACTGCACGTTGCGGTTGCCCACGACGTTGGAGATTTCGTGCGAGTCTTCGACGGTCCAGGTGTTGCCGCGCGGAATGACCAGGGTGGCCTCGTACTCCGGCGTGAGGTAGGTGCTCTCGATGTGCTTGTGGGATTCGCCGAACCCCGGCACGGCCCATTCTCCCCGGGCATCGACAGTCTGCTTGGCCTTGCCGGTCCAGCCGCCGGACTTCCCTACCCAGGCGATGCGTTCGCCACGGATGACGATGTCCTGGTTCTTCTCCCATTCTGCGGTGACCACGTTGAGCACCGTGGCGCCTTTGAGAATCAGGTCGGCCGGCTCGCGGGCCAGTGCCACCTGCACGAGCGATTGGCGAACCAGCGTCTCTGGGCTGAAGGTCATTTCCGCAGCAGGGCAGAGTGCCGTACCCAGGGCCAGCGCCGTCGCCAAGGCAGCGAGACGGCCTCTCATGATGCAGACGCCACGTACTGATTGAGTGCGTGCAGATAGTGGCTGCGGCGTTCCTCCGGGATCCAGGCCACCTCAAAGCCGTTGCGGACCAGCTGCACGATCTCGGCCCGAGTCATTCCGCCTTCGTCCTGCAGTGCCAAAAGGTTCTCGTTCAGATAGGCGCGGAAGTAGGCCGGGTCATCGGAGTTGACCGTGGCCCGCATGCCCAGCTGCAGCATTTGGCGCAACTGCGTCGCGGTGAGGTCCTGCACGCAGAACCGGTTAGAGACGGGGCAGACGGTGAGCCCCAATCCACGCTCTGCGATCACGCGGCACAGCTCCGGATCTTCCAGTGCATTGATGCCGTGATCGATGCGATCGACGCCGATCTCGTGCAGCACCTGGCCAATGTGGACCAGCGTGTTGAGCTGGTTCACGTCGCAGTGCATCGTCAGCTTCAGGCCTTCAGCCCTGGCCAGGGCAAAGACCGCCGAAAACTTGATCGGTGGGTTGTTTTTTTCGTCGGAGTCCAAGCCGACGCCTACCAGCCAGTGCTTCCAGGGCAGGGCCTCGACCAGGGTCTGCATGGCCGATTCGGCACTGAAGTCACGCAGGAAACACAGGATCAGCTGCGTCTCCACCCCCAGTTCCGCGGCAGCCTGTTCCTGCGCCCGGCGTATGCCGCGGATCACCACGTCAAACGCGACGCCGCGCGAGGTGTGCGCCTGGGGGTCGAAGAACAACTCTGCGTACACGATGTTCTGCTCTTTGGCCTTGCACAGGTAGGCCCAGGTCAGTGCATAGAAGTCTGATTCGTCCTGCAGGACGTTCATGGCCTTGTAGTAAATCGTCAGGAATGACGGCAGGTCATGGAAGTCATAGGCCTGCAGCAAGGCTTCGGGGGACGCATAGGGCAGGTCGATGCCGTTCTTGCGGGCCAGTGAAAAGCTCAGGTCTGGCTCCAGGGTGCCTTCCAGGTGAACGTGCAGCTCAGTCTTTGGGAGGCGCTGTATGAATCCGCTCATGGTGATGTCCTGTGGTCGCAAGGGAGGCAGGGCAGCAAATCTGCAAGTCCAGTGCCAGACTGTGGCCCGCCTCTTGCAGATTTGAACTGACGCGCCTCGCGCGAACCTCTCGCTTAAAACGCCGCCTGAAAGGATCAGTCCTGATGTCCAGCCATTCCCGCTTCTCCCGCCTGTGTCGGGTGACGGCCGCTTCCTGTGTCCTGCTGCTGTGGTCGGCGGCTGAAATGGTGCAGGCCGCGTCTGTTTCGGTGCCGCCCCGCCCCATTCCCGTGAAAGTGGTCGTGGTGTCGATGTTCGAGAACGGCCAACTCAGCGGTGACGCACCCGGAGAGGCGCAGCTGTGGGTCGAACGTCAGAAGCTGGATCGGGCGTTTGCATTTCCGCTGGGCGAGTACGAACTGCGGATGAATGACGCCGGTGTGCTGCTGATCTGCACAGGCGGCGGCATCACCAATGCGACGACGTCCATCCTGGCGCTGGGCCTGGATCCTCGCTTCGACCTCAGCAAAGCCTACTGGCTGATTGCCGGCATCGCTGGCGGTGATCCGCTGGATGTGTCGCTGGGCACGGCCGCCTGGGCCAGGCACGTGGTGGATGGCGACCTGCTCTACGAGATCGACGCCCGGGAGATTCCCGCGGATTGGCCCTACGGCCTGCTGCCGCTGGGGGCGAAGAAACCCAACGACATCGCCAATGGCTGGACGGTGGATACCATCCATTACCCGCTGAATGCAGGTCTTGCCGAGTGGGCCTATGCCTTGACGCGCGACCATCCCCTGGCAGACCGGCCGGCCTTGGCTGAATTCCGTCAGCAATTCGCGGGTTATCCCAACGCTGTGCGCCCGCCGTTTGTGACGCTGGGCGACAGCCTGTCATCCAGCAAGTACTGGCATGGCCTGCACCTGAACACCTGGGCCAACGACTGGGTGAAGCTGCAGGCTGGCAGCGACGCGAATTTCATGATGTCCAACATGGAAGACAGCGGCACGCTCACGGCGCTGCGCCGCCTTTCCCGGGTCGGCAAAGCCGACCTGCAACGCGTCATGGTGTTACGGACTGCGAGCAATTATTCGATGGCACCGCCCGGCCAAAGCACGGCCTGGAGCACCACGGCCGAATACCCGGAAGGGGGGCGTCCCGCCATCGAGGCGGCCTACAGCGTCGGTAACATCGTCGTGCAGGCGCTGCTGAGCGGGTGGGCGGGCTATCGTGAGACGACGCCCGGCCACTGACACAGTTGGTAGTGTCGGCAGAGGAAGCCATAGCTCTCGGGCTGGGTCCCCGACAGGCTGGCCCAGCCTTGCTGCCGGAAGCGCTGCTCGAAGGCAGCCATGCGGCGGTCATAGCCGGCAAGCAGTCGTTGCTTGGTGGCGTCATCAAGGAAGGCGTAGCGCAGTGAGTTGCGCCCGAGGGTGACGAGTTCCGGCCAGGAGAGATTGAACTCCTTGACCGCAACGTAGTACTCGTCGCTCATGTTCGAGTCCCACATGCCCCGATCATCCGTCGACAGGGCTACCGGCACTCCGGTTCGCAGGTACTCACCGAACGGGTGCTGCGTGTAGTCGCCCACATATTCGAGCAGCAGATTGCTGATCAAGTTGACCTCGACCAGATAGGGGCCGTTGCGCATCAGCCGCATGCCCTCCGGATCGCTGATGAGGTTGACGCCATGGCCAATGCGCTCGGCACCCAGCAACAGGGTGTCCCGGATGTGTGTGTTGGGTTCATCCACTTCGCCGGCGTGGATCGACAGGTGGATGTCCGGGTATTGGTGGCGCAGTTCACGCAACACTGGCAGGAAGCGCAGCGGATAGCCTTTGTCGTTGTCTTCGCGGCCCACGAGGTTCGTGCCCACATAGAGGTCGCGATAGCGGTCCACAACGGCATAGCTGTCACGCAAGAGTTGCTCTGCATTCGGCGCGAACCGGAGGACGGTATCCAGGAAACGTACTTCCACCCCAGTGGCCCGTGCGCGCGGCGAGGCCAGCGCCTCGCGGAACAGCGCCGCCACCTCGTCAGCCGGAAAGGGTGTGCCATCCGCCCGGAGGGTACCGGTGACAAACTGCATCAGCTCCAGGTAGACGAGTCCTTCCTGGCCGAAGGCTTCCATATTGGTGAGCAGCACATCCCGGATGACATACGGGTTGCGGATGAGCTCATCGACGCGATCGAAATGCGCGTTGAAGAACTCGTCCCGACCTTCATAGGCCTCATCGAGGCGTTGGCTGTTCATCCATGCCAGTTTTTCGCGCGGGTCCAGGTCCTGCAGCCGTTTGAACTCTGACTGCTGGCAGGCATCGAGCTGCTGGTAGTGGCTGCCTTGGAGGTTCTTGAATAACAGCAGGGCCTTGCCGCCCCCGAACTCGTTGTGGCCGTAAGGGGCGCAGTTGGCCACCCGCACACGGGTGTAGTAGGTGTAGCCGCGCGCCTGCTGCGAAAGCGCGGAGGTCCACAACCACTCCGAACGATCGGCGCCTGGCAGATGGTTGTGCAGATCGGCGCCCTTGGGCAGCGCATACAGGAAGGTGTACAGCTGCTGTGGCGTCGCCGTGGCTTTGACCTGCTCGAACCAGTCGTCAGGGGCCGCTGCGCCCGCCAGGGTCGGGGCCAGCAGCAGTGCGGCCAGCCCGACCCCTTGCCACAGGCCGCGGATCGTCATGGCTGGCAGACCTGGTAGTGCTTGCAGAGGAAGGTGTAGGTCACGGGCTTTACATCGGCCAGACCCGCCCAGCCCTTCTTCTGGAAGCGCTGTGCGAAGGCGGTCATGCGCTGCTCATACTCGCGCAGGAGCCGCTGCTTTGTCGGCTCGTCCAGGAAGGAATACTGCAGGGAGTTGCGACCGAGCTTCACGATTTCCGGCCACGACAGGTTGAACTCCTTCACGGCCACATAGAACTCGTCGGTCAGGTTCGAGTCCCACATGCCCCGGTCATCCGTCGACAGGGCCACCGGAATGCCGACCCGCAGGTATTCGGGGAAGGGGTGCTGCGAATAGTCGCTGACATACTCCAGCAGCAGATTGCTGATGAGATTGATCTCCACCATGTACGGACCATTGCGCATCCTCAACATGGTCTCGGGGTCGGTGATCAGGTTGACGCCATGGCCAATGCGCTGGGCCCCCAGCAGCAGCGTGTCCCGGATGTGGTAGTTGGGTTCATCGACTTCGCCCGCATGAATGGACAGGTTGATGTCGGGATACTTGTGCCGCAGCTCGCGCAGCACCGGTAGGAAGCGCAGCGGGTAACCCTTGTCGTTGTCCTCGCGCCCGACCATGTTCACGCCGACATAGAGGTCGCGGTAGCGGTCCGTGATGGCATACAGCTCGCGCAGGCGCTGTTCCGCATTGGGCGTGAACCGCAGCAGTGCGTTCTGCAGGCGCACTTCGACGCCCGTGGCCTTTGCCTGTGGGGAGGCGAGGAACTGCCTGAAGATCGTAGCCACGTCGTCATTGCTATACGGCGTGCCGTCTGCCTTGACGGCCCCTTCCACGCCCTGCTGGGTTTCCAGGTACACCAGGCCTTCCTTGCCGAAAGCCTCCATGTTGCGCAGGAGGATGTCGCAGATCAGGTAGGGATTGAGCAGCAGGTCGTTGATGCGGTCCCAGATGGCGTCAAAAAACTCATCTCGCCCTTCATAGCTTTCATCCAGGCGCATGCTGTTGAGCCAGGCCTGTTTCTCGCGCGCGTCGAGGTCCTGCAGGCGCTTGAACTCGGACTTGCTGCAGTCACTGAGTTTCGCGTAGGTAGGAGACTGGATGTTCTTGAACAGCAACAGCGCCTTGGCGCCACCGAATTCGTTGTTGCCGTAGGGCGCACAGTTCTCGATGCGAACGCGGGTGTAGTACACGTAACCGCGCGAGGCCTGGTTCATCGCGGAATCCCAGAACCATTCCGACCGCACGGCCCCCGTCAGGTGGTTGTGCAGGTCGCCGCCCTTCGGAAGCGCGTACAGGAAGCGATACAGCTGGTCAGGTGTCGCGGTGGCTTTGACCTCATCGAACCAGGCGTCGGCGGCGCTGGCGGGTAGGGTGGGCCCGAAAAGGCCGAGCAGGCAGCCCAGGAAAGCGAGACGGATACGCATGAAGAAGTCCTCGACGGTCAGTTCTTGTAAGGGGCCGGGTCAGTGGGTCGGTGCGGGTCGGCTCAGCAGGTCTACGGTCAGGGATTCGAAGCGCTTGATATCAATGTCTTGCACGACGTGTACCAGTTGCTCTCCCAGGCCAGGGCCTTCACCGGGTGACCAGCTCAGCGTGTTGCCGTAACTACCTGTGAAACTGGTGTCTGCATCCACCAGCAGTGGCGCATAGCGGGTGACCAGCGTGGGATCCAGCCAGACGGCTACCGCCAGTTCGTCCCACATCGGATAGGGTTCGCCGAACTGGCCGATATGGGCCGCGAAGGGCGCTTTGCCCGCGGCCACGCGCTGAAGCATGGCGGGTGTAAACAGAGTGCGGGTCGTGGGATCTACCGGAACCTGCGTGATGTGCGCCCAGCGTTCGTGCAGCACGGCCGACGTGGCTTCCGGGTCCCAGCGGAAGTTGAACTCCCGGCGCGGTGCGTTCGCATATTCGGCGGCGAAGGCATTGTCCGCCGTCTTGGGGTTGAAGCTGCCGCCCATGAACACCAGTTCTTTCACCAGGCTGCTGAACTGCGGATCCAGGCGCGCAGCCAGCGCGATGTTGGTCAGTGGCCCGGCGGCAATGAGACTGACCTGGCCCGGGTACTTGCGCACCGCCTGCAGCAGGAAGTTCGCGGCGATCTCTCCGGAGGGCTTGAGGTGCGGCGTGCCCGCCGGCGAAGGTGGCACCAGGAACGCGTTGTCCGGGTGGGGCGTGCGGCGAGTGACGCCCTGGTCAGGCCAGCGTTCGGTCCAGGCACCCTTGTAGTAGAGCTTGCCATACAGTGCCTCCCAGGCCTTGCTGCGGGCCGGGTTGTTGACGAGGGGCAGCACTGCCCCGGGAACAACGGGGACATCGGGCCGCCCCGCAACCTCCAGCAGTCGCAACGTCTGGTCTACTTCCTCGTCCCGCCAGCCGTCGCCACTGGTGATCGTGATACCCAGCACGTCGACATCGCGTGCCTGCAACAGCATCAGGATGGCCTGCATGTTGGAGCCACCCGGGCCGAAGGCGTCCTGGTCGATGATGACCTTCCGTCGTTCCGGTGGCGTCTGCGCCCGCAGGTCTGGCGTGCAGAGGCTGGTGACTCCCGCCACCAGGAGCATCAGGGCGAGCCGGTGAATGCGCTTGGCGCTCACGAAGCGGTGAGCAGTTCAGCCAGGGCGGCCGCGACGGTTTCGGTCGCATGGCGCAGGTCTTCCAGGCGCAGGCATTCATCGGCACCATGACCATTGGCTTCTTTCAGCGTGCGCGGACCAGCGCCGTAGAGCACGGTGGGGATGCCTGCGGCCGTGTAGTGACGCGCGTCCGTGTACAGCGGTACGCCATGCTCGGCAATGGGCGTACCGAAATAGACGGCACCGTGGCGCTGCAGCGCCTGCGTCAACCGTTCAGCGCCCGGCAACTGCGGTAGGGGCAGGGCCAGCAGGATGCGCCTGATCTCCACCTGAATGCCAGGGGCGCAGCGCGAAGCGGCCGCGTTGATCAGCGCCCGCAGTTCCTGCTCAGCAATCTCGGGGGACTCCTCGGGAATGATGCGCCGGTCGATCCGGAAGCTGACTTTGTCGGGGACGACATTGGTGTTGATGCCGCCGTCGATCAGGCCGACATTGAGCGTCGGATGGTCAATGCCCTTGACCTGTGAGCGCCGTGACTTCAGCGCCTCGCGCGAGGCGTACAGCTCGCCCAGGATCTGGGTCGTGGCCGCCAGGGCATCAATACCTGACTCCGGCATCGCAGCGTGGCCCACGCGGCCACGCACCGTCACTTCCAGGTGCAGGCAACCGTTGTGGGCCGTGGTCACTGCATAGGAAAACCCTGCGCCGATCGCCAGGTCCGGGTGCGTCAGGCCCTGCTCGATCAACCAGCGAGGTCCGATGTCCCCGCCGGTCTCCTCGTCATAGGTGAGGTGCAATTCCAGGGTGCCGCACAGGGCCTGACCTTCGGCAGCCAGCGCATTCAGGGCCAGCAGCGCGTAGGTGTAGGTGGCAAAGTCGGATTTGCTCACGGCCACACCCCGCCCGATCATCACCGGGCCATGGACTGGGTCGGTGACAATGGCCGCGCCATAGGGGTCTTGTGTCCAGCCCTCACCGGGTGGCACCACATCGCCATGGGCATTGAGCGCGATACAGGGGCCGCCTGTGCCGAAACTCGCCCGCACGATCAGGTTGGTGGCCGAGATCATGCCCGCGGCGGCTACTTCGGCTTGCGGCACTGGGTACACCTCTACGGCCAGGCCCAGTGCCTCCAGTTCCCGTTGTGCGACGGCGGCATGCGCAGCGCAGTCGCCAGGCGGGTTGTCGCTGGGCGTGCGCACCATGGCAGCCAGGAAGGCCTGCTCCGAGGCGAAATGACGCGCGACCCAGTCGCTGATGAAAGTGGCAGTGTTCATGGGGATACCTGGAGGGTCAAAAGAAAGTCTTCGAATACCTGTGACGCGAGGCCTGCATCGGCACTGCTCAGGGTCTCGTTCGGGTGATGGCTGATGCCGCCGTTGCCGCAGCGGACAAACAGCATGGCAATCGGCGTGATACGGGCCAGCATCATGGCGTCGTGACCCGCGCCACTGGGCAGCCAGCGGGCGCCTTTGCCCGTGACGCGTTCAATGCTCTGTGCGAAGGCCTGGCTCAATCGGCTGTCGCAGGCCACGCTGGCGGCCTCGACGACCGGACGGTGTTCAACGCTGAGTCCGCGGCGCGCTGCAATCGCCGCGCTGCATGCGATGACATCGGCATGGGCGGCATCACGGACGGCATCGTCGGCCGCCCGGATATCGATGCTCAGCTCACAGCGACCAGGAATGACATTCATGGCGCCACCAGGCACCTGCAGCTGGCCGACAGTGCCCACGAGCCCCGGCTCGCCACTGCAGCGCTGTTCGACGGCCAGGATGAGTTCGGCCGCGCCGGCTGCGGCGTCGTGGCGCAGTGACATGGGAACAGTGCCCGCATGCCCGGCCAGTCCGTTGACCGTCACCAGGCTGCGGCGACTGCCTGCAATGCTGCTGACGACGCCAACGGCCAGCCCTTCGTCCAGCAGGACGGGGCCCTGTTCGATATGGACTTCAACAAAGCCGAGCAGGGCAGCCGGGTCCCGGGCGATGGCCGGGATCTGCGTGCTGTCGAGTGCCGCTGCCGCCAGAGCGTCCCGCATTGACTCGCCGTTCGAATCGAGCGATTCCAGTGCGGCAAGGTCGAAACAGCCTGCCAGAGCGCGGCTGCCAAGAAACGTCGACTTAAAACGCACGCCTTCTTCATCGGCGAAGGCGATGACTTCCAGGGTATAGGGCAAGTGCTGGCCGCGTCGCTTCAACCGTCCTGCTACGGCAATCGGCAGAAGAATGCCGAGCCGGCCGTCATATTTGCCGCCGTTCAGCACGGTGTCGTAGTGCGAGCCCGTCAGCAGATGCCGGGCAGCGGGCGTGTCGGCTGCCAGCACGCCCACCACGTTGCCCACGGCATCGATGTGCACGACGAAGCCGGCTGCCAACAGGTAGTCGCGGATCTTCTGCGCCGTTGCCCGGTGCGTCGCCGTGAGATAGGTGCAGCTGAGGCCGTTCGCGTCTTCGCTGAAAGAGGCCAGCTCTTCGGCCATGGACAGGATCTGCGCGCCAAGCGGCTCTTCCACCAGGTCTGTCAGGCGAAAGCGTGCGATCCGGCCAATCTGTTGCAGGGCAACGGCCTGTTCGGCTTCCAGGCTGTGCGTGACCCGTGTGGCCAGTTGTTCAATGACACTCTCGGGATGGTGTCCCTTTACCGCCAGGATGAACGGGAAGCCAAAGCGCGCGTTGTAGGTGGCGTTCAGCGCCTGCAGCCGCTCGTACTGCGTTGCCGTGCAGGCAGACAGGCCTGCATGGCGCTGTTCGCTGCGGGACTCCGGCGTCAGCTCACCGCGAATGGCGGCCTTGCCTGCCAGCTCCGGATGCGCACGGATTAACTGGAGCTGCTGCGCGTTGTCTGCCTGTAGCACGGCGGCGAACATCGCCTCATGCAGTGACAGCACCGTGGCAAACGGGCGCAGCGTCGCGACGCGTTCCGGCACCCAGGGCGAGTGTTCGTAGATCGCGCCCAGCGCCGTGACGAAGTCCGCAGGCGCCAACTGGTTAAGGGCGTCCAGATCGATCATCGCGCCGCCTGTGCGCCGCTGTCGGCGGGGCAGGGGTGCGTGGCCTGCCAGTGTCGGGCGATGTCGATGCGACGACAGATCCAGACGTGCTCACGGCCACTCACATAATCCAGAAACCGCTCCAGCGCGGCGATGCGCCCCGGGCGGCCGCACAAGCGGGCGTGCAGCCCGATGGACAGCATTTTCGGGCGATTGAGTCCGTTCGGGTCTCCTTCGCGGTACAGCGTGTCGAAGGAGTCCTTCAGGTAATCGAAGAACTGCGTGCCGGAGTTGAACCCCTGTAGCGCGGCGAAGCGCATGTCGTTGCTGTCCAGCGTGTAGGGCACGACCAGATGGGCCTGGCCGGCGACCTGCGTCCAGTACGGCAGATCGTCGGCATACGAGTCCGAGTCATAGACAAACCCACCGTGCTCCACCACCAGGCGGCGCGTGTTCGGGCTGTCGCGGCCTGTGTACCACCCCAGCGGCGCAGCGCCAGTGAGGTCTTTCAGGATGGCCACGGCCTCTGCCAGGTGGGCGCGTTCCGTGGCTTCGTCCACCTGCTGATAGGTGATCCATCGCAAGCCATGCGCCGCGATTTCATGGCCGAGTTCCCGATAGGCTGCAACGGCCTCGGGATGCCGCTGCAGGGCGCGCGCGACGCCGAAGACCGTCAGCGGCAGCTTTCGGGACTCGAATGCCCGCAGCACGCGCCACAGGCCGGCGCGCGAGCCATATTCAAACAACGATTCCATGCTCATGTGGCGCATGGGGTAGGCCTGCGCACCCACGATCTCGGAGAGAAAAGTCTCCGACGCGGCGTCGCCATCCAGCACGTTGTTCTCGCCGCCTTCCTCGTGGTTCAGCACGAACTGCAGCGCGAGTCGTGCGCCGCCCGGCCAGGCGGCATGGGGCGGCACCCGGCCATAGCCGGTGAGGTCACGGGGATAGGGCGTGGCAGTGGCCGTGTGGTTCATAGGCGTTCCGGGTTGCGGAGGGTGGGGCGGCTGGCAATCAAGCGACCCAGGCTGTAGGTGGCGCGCACCGCGCGGTCATCGCCCAGCGTCAGCAGTGCGGACAGCACGTCATTCAGTGCGTGGGCGGCCCGCGTGCGACGTGCGAGCAATTCGGTGGCCTGCAGGTCCAGGACCACAAAGTCTGCTTCCGAGCCCGTGGCCAGGGTGCCGATCTGGTGTTGCAGGCCCAGGCACCTGGCAGCGCCAAGCGTCACGAGGTAGAACGCCCGCAGCGGTGACAGGTACTGGCCGGTGAGTTTGGCGACCTTGCAGGCCTCGTCCAGCGTGCGCAGCAGGCTGAAGCTGGTGCCGCCGCCGACATCGGTGGCCACGGAGAATCGCTGGCCGGTACGGTCTGCCGCGTGGATGTCGAACAGACCACTGCCCAGGTAGAGATTTGAGGTCGGACAAAACGCGGCGGCAGCCCCTGCGCTGGCCATGCGCAGGCGATCGACGTCATCCATGTGCAGGCAGTGCGCATAAACAGCCCGTTCCCGCACCAGGCCGCAGCGGTCATAAACGTCCAGATAGCTGCGTGCCTCCGGATAGAGCCTGCCGACCCACTCGATTTCGTCGTGGTTTTCGGCCAGGTGGCTGTGGATGTGGACGTCGGGAAATTCCGCGGCCAGCCGGCCGGCGGCCAGCAGCTGTTCGGGTGTGGAGGTGGGCGCAAAGCGCGGCGTGATCGCATAGCCCAGGCGATCCTGCCCGTGCCAGCGGGTGAGCAGCTGCCGGGAGGTGGCGATGCCCTCGTCAGCGGTGTCGCGCAGGTACTCGGGGCAATTGCGGTCCATCAGGACCTTGCCCGCGATCATGCGCAGGCCGCGCCGCTGCGCCGCCGTGAAGAACGCCTCTACCGACGCCGCATGCACCGTACAGAACACCAGCGCGGTGGTCGTGCCATTGCGGGCCAGTTCATCCAGGAAGACCTCCGCGACGGCACTGGCATGGGCGAAATCGCTGAAGCGACGCTCCTGCGGAAAGGTGTAGGTCTCCAGCCAGTCGAGCAAGCCCTGCCCGCCGGCACCGATGACATCGACCTGCGGGTAATGAATGTGCGTGTCGATAAAGCCCGGCAGGATCAGGCTGTCTACGTGATGCGTGACGGCGAGGCTGCGGGGCAACTGGGCCAGCAGTTCCGTTGCCGGACCACAGGCTGCCACGCGCCCGTCTTCGATCAGCAGCAGCCCGTCCTCGAAATAGTCGTGGCTGGCAGCGTCGTTGCTGGCGCCCGGGTCCGCGCGGAACCTCAGCAGGGCTCCGCGGTGTGCGCTGAGCAGGGGGGAGGCGTCAGTGCCGTGCGCCATCACGGATCCAGCGCAGCACGGCGCTGCGTTCATCGTCGGTCATGCCAGTCAGGTTGCCGACGGGCATCGCGCGCGTGGCCAGTTGCTGCTGCATCAGCGGCACCAGCGCCAGGATACGTTGCGGCGTATCCAGCATCACGCCCTTGGGTGCGAGGGCAAAGCCGGGCTGGGTCGGTCTCTCGGCATGGCAGGCCGTGCAGCGCGTCTCGATAATGTTGCGCACGTGCTCGAACTGCTGCGCGGCAGGTTCGGCGGTCGATACGCCGGTCTGCGCAGCAGGCGACAGGGCCACGATGACCGCCGCCAGAATGGAAAGCCCCACAGCCAGGGGCCATGCCGGTGTGCGCCCACCGCGTTCCGGGGCGCGGTGCCGCGCGACAAACCACGCGCGGATCAGTGCGCCGGCCGCACACATTGCAATCAGCACCAGCCAGTTCCAGCGGGCGCCGAAAGTCAGCGCGTAGTGGTTGCTGAGCATCGTGAACAGCACGGGCAGGGTGAAATAGGTGTTGTGAACCGAACGCAGCTTGCCGCGCTGGCCGGACTGGGGGTCGGGTTCGCGGCCCTGCTGTTTGGCGCGCACCATCTCGCGCTGTCCGGGGATGATCACGAAGAACACGTTGGCGACCATGATCGTTCCCAACATCGCGCCAAACACGATGAAGGCGCCGCGGCCGCTGAACAGGTGGCACAGCGCGTAGGCCGCAGCCGACAGCAACACGCTCACCAGGCTCGCCAGCCAGAGACCGCGCAGGGCCAGTCGCGTGCGGCACAAGGTGTCGTAGACGAGCCAGCCGCCCGCCAGAAACGCGATGGCGATGCCGATCGCAGCAGATTTCGAGAGTCCGGCCACGGCAGGGTCGATCAGGTAGACCTCGGCCTGGACGAAATACAGCAGTCCCAGCAGGAACAGCCCGGACAGCAGCGTCGAATAGGCTTCCCAGTAGAACCAGTGCAGCGTCTCAGGCAGCGCGGCCGGCGCCAGTTGGTATTTCTGCGCGTTGTAGAAGCCACCGCCGTGGACGGCCCAGAGCTCTCCGCCCACGCCCTTCTGGCGAAGGGCGTCGTCCTTGGGCTTCTGCAGGTGGTTGTCGAGCCAGACGAAGTAGAACGACGACCCGATCCAGGCAATGCCCGTGATCAGGTGCACCCAGCGGCCCAGCAGGCTGAGCCATTCCAGCAAGTAGGTGCTCATGGCAGTGGCTTACACATCGGGGTGAAAACTCTTTCCCAGTGAAGCGGGCTGGTTCAGCAGGATCGTGCGCGGATCGCGGCAGATCAGGACCAGCACCACAATGGTGGCGACGTAAGGCAGCATCGAGAGCAGTTCGCTGGGTACGTTGATGCCGAACCCTTGCGCATGCAGCTGCAGGACCGTGACACCCCCAAAGAGGTAGGCGCCCAGCAGCACCCGCAGCGGCTTCCAGGTGGCGAAGACCACCAGTGCCAGGGCGATCCAGCCGCGACCGGAGCTCATGCCTTCTACCCACATCGGTGTGAGCCCTGTCGACAGGTAGGCCCCGGCAAGACCGCTGGTCGCGCCGCCGAACAGCACGGCCAGGTAGCGCGTCTTCAGCACAGGCTGTCCCAATGCATGCGCCACGGCAGGCGACTCGCCCACGGCACGCAGCAGCAGGCCACCACGCGTGTGATTCAGGAAATAGTGCAGGGCTGCATAGAGCAGCACGGAGCCGTAGACCGCCAGGTCGAACCGGAAGAGCAGGGGCCCGATCACCGGCAGGTCGCTCAGCCCAGGAAGGTGCACGTCGGGTATGCCCTGGCCCGGAAGGCCGGCGAACGCTCGACCCAGGAAGGCGCTGAGGCCCAGGCCAAACAGGGTCAGCGCGAGCCCGGTCGCCACCTGGTTGGTCTGCAGCGTGAGCGTCAGGAAGGCAAACAGCAGGGCGAGCAGCATTGACGCACAGGCTGCTGCCAGAAAGCCCAGCATCAGGCTACCGGTCGTGACGCTGACGGCGAAGGCAGTCAGTGCACCCACCAGCATCATGCCCTCGACACCCAGGTTGAGCACGCCGGCGCGCTCGGCAACGAGCTCGCCCAGTGCGGCATAGATCAACGGCGTGGCGGCGATGACGGTGCCGGTGAAGATCGCGATCAGGAAGCTCGTGTTCATCGGGCTGCCCCGGGGCTGAGCACCCTGCGTAAGCGGTAGCCGACGAACAGGTCCGCGGCCAGCAGGTAGAACAATAGCGTGCCCTGGAACAGTCCCGTGACCGCGGCAGGCAGCTGCAGGGCCAGCTGGACGGATTCACCGCCGAGGTACAGCAGCGACATCAGCAACGACGCCAGCACAATGCCGACAGGGTGCAGGCGGCCCACGAAGGCCACGATGATGGCGGCAAAGCCATAGCCTGGCGAGATGGAGGTTTGCAGCCGGCCGATGGGGCCCAGTACCTCGCAGATGCCTGCCAGCCCTGCGCCACCACCGCTTACCAACAGGGCGAGCCAGATGTTGCGACGTTCGCTGAAGCCGGCATAGGCGGCTGCGGCAGGCGCCTGGCCGGCCACGCGCATCCGGTAGCCGGCAAACAAGCGGCTGGAGAAGACCCACGACACGGCGGCCAGTCCTAGCGAGAACAAGACGGCGATGCTGGCTCGCTGGCCATCGGCCAGCAGTGGCAGGGTCAGTGCCTCCGTGAAGGCCTTCGATTGCGGAAAGTTGAAGCCATCGGGATCACGCCAGCTGCCATGCAGCAGGTACACCAGCGCCAACTGGGCGATGTACACCAGCATCAGGCTCACGAGGATTTCGCTCGTGTTGAAGCGGGTGCGCAGGAAGGCAGGAATGGCGGCCCAGGCCATGCCGCCCAGCACGCCCGCCAGCAAGGCTGCCGGCAGGCCCAGTCCTCCCAGCGAAGGCGCCCAGAACAGCGCAACCCCACCGCCGCAGAGCGCACCGAGGGTCAGTTGCCCCTCTGCGCCGATGTTCCAGACGTTGGCGCGGAACCCGATGGCCAGTCCGAGTGCACACAGCATCAGCGGCGTTGCCTTCAGCAGCAGTTCGCCGACCCCATAGATCGAGTCAACCGGCGTGATGAAGAACAGCATCAATGCCTGCAGGGGATCCTGGCCCAGGGCTGCGAACACCAGGTAGCCGGTGATCAGCATGGCTGCGATGGCGATCAGGGGCGCCGCGATGCGCATCACAGCCAGAGGCTCGGGTCGCTTCTCCAGCCGCAGTGGCCAGTTAATCATTCAGTACCACCGGTTCGCTGTGTGCGTTGCCCTGCGTGCTGCCGCCGGCCATCAGGATGCCGACCTGCTCGACCGTCAGCGTGTCCCGCGCGTGGCAGGCAGAAAGGCGGCCCTGTGAGAGCACCGCGATGCGGTCGCAGATCAGGAAGAGCTCATCCAGTTCTTCGGAGATCACCAGCAGTGCCACGCCCTGGTCGCGCAGCGTGATCAAGGCCTGGCGGATCAGCTGGGCGGCGCCGACATCGACACCCCAGGTGGGCTGGGACACCAGCATGACCTTGGGTGCCAGTGCGATCTCGCGACCCACGATGAACTTCTGCAGGTTGCCGCCGGAAAGGCCCTGGGCCAGCGCAGTTTCGTTGTTGCACTTGACGTTGTAGTCCGCAATGACCTGGCGTGCGAAGCCACGCGCAGCGTCGCGCTGGATGAAGCCCCTGCGCACCATGCCTGCCGCTGCGCCCGTCAGCAGCACGTTGTCGGCCAGCGTCATGTCCGGCACGGCGCCGCGTCCCAGGCGCTCTTCTGGCACGAAGGTGAAGCCCAATGCCCGGCGTTGTGTCGGCGACAATGCGTCGGCGGACTGTCCGCGGATGCGCAGCCAGCCGGCATGGGGTGCGAGTGTCTCGCCGGAAATCGCTGCGGCCAGTTCCTTCTGGCCATTGCCCGACACGCCGGCGATGCCCACGATTTCGCCCTGCCGCACCTGCAGGCAGACGGAGTCCAGGTTCGTGCCGAACGGGTCTGCCGAGGGCAGCGAGTAGTCGCACAGTTCCAGTCCCACGTCCCCGGGCACTTGCGGCGTCAGGGTGCAGGCGGCCAGGTCCCGTCCGATCATCAGGCGCGCAAGGCTGTCGTTGCTGTGCTCCCGCGGCACCACGGTGCCGCTGAGCCTTCCGCCCCGTAGCACCGTTGCGGTGTCGCAGAGGGCGCGGATTTCGTCGAGCTTGTGGCTGATGTAGAGAATGCTGATGCCCTCGCTGGCCAGGCGCCGCAGGGTCTCGAACAGGGTTAGCACGGCCTGTGGCGTGAGCACCGACGTGGGCTCGTCCATGATGAGCAACCGCGGGTTCTGCAGCAGGCAGCGCACGATCTCCACGCGCTGCCGCTCGCCGACGGACATGCTGTGGACCTGCCGGTTCGGGTCGATGGGCAGGCCGTAACGCTGCGACACCGACACGATGCGCGGCGCGATCTGCGCGGGACTCACGGGCTCATCCATGGCCAGTGCGATGTTCTCGGCCACGGTCAGGGTTTCGAACAGCGCGAAATGCTGGAACACCATGCCAATGCCCAGGCGGCGCGCATCGGCCGGGTTGGCGATGCTGACGCGTCTGCCTTCCCATTCGATCGTGCCGGCGTCCGGGCGGGTGACGCCGTAGACGATCTTCATGAGCGTGCTCTTGCCGGCGCCGTTTTCCCCGAGCAGCGCATGGATCTCACCAACGCGCACCGTCAGGTCCACCTCGTGATTGGCCACGACAGTGGGGTAGCGCTTGCAGATGCCGCGCAGGACCAGGCGGTTCGGGTGCTCGGCGGGGGTCATGCGCGCCTCTGTTGCAAGGGCAGGCAGTCTGCGCATTCGCGCCCGCAGTCGGCCGCAGGCCTTGGGTGGTCGTGCGCAGTGGTCGCCGACGCCGTCTCTGCGTGCTCCAGCAACTGTGCGACCACGCTGAGGGCGATGGC
>CANGFJ010000007.1 GCA_947453065.1 Pseudomonadota bacterium | reverse complement strand
TCCACCGGTGATGAGGACTTTCATTGACTGACCAGTTTGGCCGGGATGCGGATCACGATGACGGCCCCCACCAGCAGGAAGGCCGCGATCACGGTCAGACCCAAGTTGGTGGATTGTGTGATGTCCTTGATCGCCCCGACGAGATAGGGCGCCGCAAAGCCTGCCAGGTTGCCGACGGCATTGATGGCCGCGATGCCCGCCGCGGCCGAGACGCCATGCAGAAAGGTGGTCGGCAGACTCCAGAACAAGGGCGCGCAAGCCAGGATGCCGATGGCGGCCAACGACAGGAACGCGATGGCCAGGTCGGTGTGCGTGGTACCGGCCAGGGCGCTGCCCAGCAGGCCCACAGCGCCCAGTGCCATGGGAACGGCCAGGTGCCAGCGACGTTCGCGCCGCAGGTCGGCGCTGCGGCCGAGCAGCGGCATGCAGATCGCTGCAGCCAGGTACGGAATGGCGGTGTAGACACCGATGTTGAAGACCCCACTGATGCCGGCCGTCTTGACCAGGGTGGGCAACCAGAAGGTCAATCCGTACTGCCCCATGACGCAGCAGAAATAGATCAGCGTCACGAGCCAGATGCGCCGATCTGCAAACACGGCGCGGAGCGAAGCATGGGCTGCCTTGTGCTGTGTCTCCCGGGCAATGCCTGCCTCGAGCAACTGCTTTTCGGACTCTTTCAACCAGCGGGCGGAACGGATGCCGTCATCCAGGTACAGCAGCGTGGCAACCCCCAGCAGTGCGGCGGGCAGTGCCTCGAGCAGGAACAGCCACTGCCAACCCGTCAAACCCCGGGCACCGGCCAGCGATTGCATGATCCAGCCGGAGAGCGGGCCGCCGAGCAGTCCAGCCAGGGGCACCGCCGTCATGAAGGTGCAGACCATGCGGGACCTGCGCTCGGCCGGGTACCAGTAGGTGAGGTACAGGATGATGCCGGGGAAGAACCCGGCCTCCGCAATGCCCAGCAGGAAGCGCAAGACGTAAAACGAGGTCGGTGTCCGCACAAAGATGAACGCGGCAGATACCAAGGCCCAGGTGAGCATGATGCGGGCGATCCATCGCCGCGCGCCCACCTTGTGCAGGATGATGTTGCTGGGCACCTCGAACAGGAAATAGGCGATGAAAAACACGCCCGCACCCAGGCCGTAGACGGTTTCGCTGAACTGCAGGTCACCCTGCATCTGCAGCTTGGCAAAGCCGATGTTGACGCGGTCCAGGTACGCCGCGACGTAGCAGAGCATCAGGAACGGCACGATGCGCCAGCTTACCTTGCGGTAGACGGCGGTTTCTTCTTGTTCCAAGGTTTAGGCAGTCCTGAACAGCGCAGCGCCTTCTCGCCGCGCAAATCGCCATCCCGCATCGGTGAACACCAGTTCGTCCCGGAACTCACACAGGACCGGCGGGGTCTTGTCGAGCAGCGGCAGTGGATGACTGTCGTCCTGCGTCCCGTAATAGATCAGGTAGGCGCTGTAGGCCGTGGCCTGCGTCGCTGAGGAGACACTGATCGCCACGTTGTTGCAGAAATGCTTGGTGCGTCGGTCAGCAGGCCGTGCCAGGAAGGACGCGAGGATGGCCGCGCGACCGACAATGGGCGGCGTGTTGGCCACCGGCCTGACCATCACGCCGTCTTCCGCGTACAGCGCTGCCACATCAGGCCATTGCCGTGTGTCGTTGAGGTTGGCGTAGAGCGTGAGTAATCGATGGATGTCGGCTTCTATGCCGCGGTGCTGTTCGGGAGTCATCAGGGCTTCCTTGCGATGTAGCGGGCCAGTGCGTCGAGTTCGGCGTCACTGATCTCGGTCTTGCGAAAATGCGGCATCACCGAGATGCCTTGTCGGACGGTCAGTCGCACATAGTCCGGGGTCAGTTCCTTCCAGTCACGCAGCACACCCTGCCACTCGCCCGGGTACTTGGCTTTCAGCGCCTGGGTGCCGGGATGCGAGATTCCGGGGGCATGGCAGGGGGCACACCATTTGTCATAGACGGCTGCCCCATCGGGGCTCGCCGCCGAGGCGGCCATTGTCGGGACGATCGCCATGGCGAGCAACAGCACGGACTGTCTCATGGTGCCTTCTTGCGCAGGTGGCGCGGCCAGATGTCGTAACGACCGGGGGAGAGGATGCCCTTCGGGTCAATGGCGTCTTTCAGCGTCTCGTGGAACCGGTGCAGCGCGTGGTTGTTGAACGAATACACGTCCATGACCGATTCCTGGAACACCGGGGCCGTGCGGTACTCGCCCCAGCCATGCTGCCCGCCAATCTCGATCAGCTTCTTGAAGCCGGCGAGGTACTTGCGGTTAGTGGCCGGGTCGGTGGTGACCGGCGTGGCCAAAATGAAGATAAACGAGCGTTCCCAGAAACAGGCCGGCATCGAAAAGGTCTGGAACAAGGGCATGCCCAGCTCTTTGGCCGCCGCGCTGAACACCCGGTTGGCCTCGAAGATCGCCTCGCCCGTGCGGGGGATGATCGGAGAAAACCACATGTGTCCCTTGGACGGGCTGGGGTTGTAGGGCGTGCGCGCGCCGATCGAGAAGGCGCGCAGCGAAGGCACGCCCAGCTCCGGCTCGTGGTAGTCATCGATCTTCGTCAGGTCCACCGGCATGGTCAGCCGGTCGATGACCTTGAACTGCGCACCCGCAATCTTCGCAAAGCGGCGCTGGGAGGCCTGCCACTGCGCGTCGATGACCTCCGGTGGTCCGTAGTACGACACCCACAACTCCCAGTACGGGATGTCGTGCGCCAGGCCATAGGCCTCAAGCTCCGGTGAGTAGCCCTGGTCCGCCTTGGCAAGCAGCGCCTTGTGTTCATCGGTCATCGGATAGGCGGCCGTGCCTTCGATGTACAGCTGCACCTGGCCCGTGGGCGGGTAGCCCAGCAGCGGCGTGGCCAGATCCGGAAAGCCGGTGACGATGCGGCTGTTTTCCAGGTAGTTCAGCGTGTCGACCAGCGGGATCAGGTCCTTGTAGCGCGGCACGCGGACAGTGCAGCGCAGGAAGGCCTCGGGCTCGGGCATGAGCCAGAAGCCCATCTTGGTGACGATGCCGTAATTGCCCTGCGAGAAGAGGCCATCGACCCAGGGGCCGCAGCCCGACTTGTACTGCTGCCAGGTCTTGGATCCCGGGATGGCGCCCATGCCAGTGCGCAGCAGCTCGCCATCGGGCAACACCACCTCCATGCCGCAATGGGATTCAAAGTGATTGCGGTAGTTGGCCATCGTGTAGCCACCACCGCGATCAATGGCGTTGCCCACGACGCTGCCCCAGCCCGGATCCGGGCAATCGATCCACAGCTTCGAGCCGATGGCGCGCAGGTGGTTGTAGAGGTCGAAGTAGCTGACACCGGGCTCTACCAGCACGCTGGCGTTGGCCTCGTCCACCTCGATGATGCGGTTCATGCGCTTGAGGTCGACCACGACACTGCCGGTATAGGCCGGTGCAGAGCCGCCATAGCCCAGGTTCTTGCCGGTGGAAATCGCATACAGCGGAATGCGGTACTGGTTGGCGATGCGCACGACGGCCTGCACCTGTTCCGCATTCGCAGGGGCCACGGCCGCCGAGGCACGGCGTTCATCCGGCTGGCCAGCCAGCGGTGAATAGGCATCGCGGTACAGGTCCACGTCCGCATCGCTGGTAAAGACCCATTCGGCCCCGACGACCCGCGTGAACGCGGTCAGGGCGGCGGAAAAATCAGCAGCGCTGACGCCGGTGGGAATGCGCATCAGAGGAACCCTCGCGGTGAAACGGGTGAGATGACCCAGGCAATGGCGTCGGTGCCGGCCACTGTGTGGCGTGCCGAAACGCTGCGTCCGTGGCCTCGGGCCAGTTGCTCCAGGCAGAACAGGGCAGCGGGTTGGGTCAGGCCGCTGACGCTGGCGGTGCCGTTCTGCCACAACCCACTCAGTTGGTCGCGCCAGAGCGCAGTGACGTCGCCGTCGATGTAGGTCACTGTGGCGTGTACGTCGGCCCGCGCCAGACTGCCAGTGAAACGGCGGTCGCAGACAAAGAGTGCCGGGGACAGGGGCATGGCAGCCAGCACGCTGGCTGGCAGGCAGCTGCCTACTGTCAGCGATGCGGTGGCAGCAAGGAAGGTGCGGCGGTCGAGCGTCGACGTGGAACCCATGCTTTTCCCCCAAGGGTTTATTTTTCGTTATGAGGAGAGGGGATAGCACAGGCCCGGACGCCGGGGCAACCCACAGTCGGCTGTCCGGAATCCGCAGCCCTTACGGCCCGCCTGTCAACGGCTTCCCCCGTCGGTGCTTCGTTGCCACAATCGCCGCCCCTCGCGGGTCCCCGCGCTCCACTGCACTGTGAGTTCATGAAAGATCAGGATCCGAAGATCGCCCTGAAGATCGCCCAGACCATCGCGGCAGAGATCGGGGCTCAGCCCGCCCAGGTGCGCGCTGCCGTGGCGCTGCTGGATGAGGGGTCGACGGTGCCGTTCATCGCGCGCTACCGCAAGGAAGCCACCGATGGCCTGGACGACACGCAGTTGCGTAACCTGGAAACGCGATTGCTGTATCTGCGCGAGATGGAAGATCGCCGCGGTGCGATTCTGTTGAGCATCCAGGAGCAGGGCAAACTCACCGATGCGTTGCGCACGGACATCGAAGGCGCCGACAGCAAGGCCCGCCTGGAAGACCTCTATCTGCCGTACAAGCCCAAGCGCCGCACGCGGGCGCAGATCGCGCGCGAAGCGGGGCTGGAGCCGCTGGCCGATGGCCTGCTGGCCGACCCGACCCAGGTGCCCGATGTTTTTGCCGCCGGTTTCGTGGACGCCGAGAAGGGCGTCGCCGACACCAAGGCCGCCCTGGAAGGCGCGCGCGCAATCCTGATGGAGCGCTGGGGCGAGGATGCGGCGCTGCTGGGGGACCTGCGCAACTGGATGGGGGAGGTGGGCCTGATTCGCGCCCGCCTGGTCGAGGGCAAGGAGGTCGAGGGCGTCAAATACCGCGACTACTTTGATCACATGGAATCCCTGGCCGCTATTCCTTCACACCGTCTGCTGGCCCTGTTCCGCGCCCGGCGCGAGGAAATCCTGCTGCTGGAGCTGCAGGCCGGCCCGGATGTGGATGCCGGCAATGCCCATGCCGAGAGCCGCATCGCGGTCCAGGCCGGCATCGCCGATCGCAACCGGCCCGCCGACAAGTGGTTGCTGGATGCCTGTCGCCTGACCTGGCGCGCCAAGCTGCACACCAACCTGCAGATCGAACTCTTCATGCAGGCGCGCGAGCGGGCGGATGCGGCCGCCATCACCGTGTTCGGCGACAACCTCAAAGACCTGCTGCTGGCCGCGCCGGCTGGTCAGCGCGTGGTGCTGGGCCTGGACCCGGGACTGCGCACGGGCGTGAAGGTGGCGGTCGTCGACCGCACCGGCAAGGTGGTGGCCACCGAGGCGGTGTTCCCGCACCAGCCGCGCAACCAGTGGGATGCCTCGCTCTTCACGCTCGGCGCGCTGTGCGTAAAGCATGGCGTCGAACTGATCGCGATCGGCAATGGCACTGCCTCGCGTGAGACCGACAAGCTGGCCGCTGACCTCATCAAGAAGCTGCCCGAGCTGGGCATGCTGAAGGTGCTGGTCAGCGAGGCGGGCGCCTCGGTGTATTCCGCCTCTGAACTGGCTGCCAAGGAATTTCCTAACCTGGACGTGACGCTGCGCGGCGCCGTGTCGATTGCGCGTCGCCTGCAGGATCCGCTGGCCGAACTGGTCAAGATCGAGCCCAAGGCCATCGGTGTGGGACAGTACCAGCACGACGTGGACCAGGGTCGCATGGCCAAGGCCCTGGAAGCCCGCGTCGAGGACTGCGTGAATGCCGTGGGCGTGCACGTCAACACGGCGTCCGCTGCGCTGCTGGCGCGGGTTTCCGGACTTTCTCAGGCGGTGGCCGAAGGCATCGTGACGTACCGCGACGAGAACGGCCCCTACCGCAACCGCAAGGCCCTCATGAAGGTGCCGCGGCTGGGCGAGAAGACCTTTGAGCAGTGCGCGGGCTTCCTGCGCATTGCCGACAGCGAGCAGCCGCTCGATGCCTCCTCGGTGCATCCGGAGGCCTATCCGGTGGTCGAGCGCATCGTGAAGAGCTGTGGCCGGGACATCCGCCAGCTCGTCGGCGACAGCAGCTTCCTGCGTGGCCTGCGTGCCGAGCAATTCACCGACGAGCAGTTTGGCTTGCCGACTGTGCGCGACATCCTCAAGGAACTGGAAAAGCCAGGCCGGGATCCGCGGCCGGAGTTCAAGGCCGCCGTGTTCGCCGACGGCGTCGAGGAGCTCAAGGACCTGAAGGTCGGCATGATCCTCGAAGGCGTGGTCAGCAACGTGGCTGCTTTCGGCGCCTTCGTGGATATCGGCGTTCACCAGGACGGACTCGTGCATATCTCGGCGTTGTCGCAGACCTTCGTAAAGGATCCGCGCGACGTGGTAAAGGCCGGCGACATCGTTCGGGTCAAAGTCCTGGAGGTCGATCTGCTGCGCAAGCGCATTGCGCTGACCTGCCGGCTTACCGACACGCCCGAGCAGCGTGGCCAGGGTGGTCAGGGCGGGGGAGCCAGTCGTGGCGGTGGCGAACAGCGCCGCCCCAGTGGCGGCGGTGGTGCGGGTGGCCAGGGCGGCAAGCCGCGGCCCGCAGCACCCGCGGGTAACGATGCGATGGCCGAGGCCTTCGCCAAGGCCCGTCGTCCCTGACGGACGGTGGTTGCTGAATGGGCACGCTGGCCGCAAACTGCCCGTTCAGGTTTCAAGCTGGAGCGCGATAGGACGCCACGACGTCCCCGCTCCCTGCGCCTTCCAGTCGATCAGCGTCCCCAACAGGAGAGTTCACGATGGCGATTTTCACGCATATTTGTGCTGGCACGAATGACACCGCCAAGGCCCGCGCCTTCTACGACGCCGCCCTTGGCGCCCTGGGCATCAACAACCTGGGCTCGTTTGGCGAGAACGCGTACCTCTATGGCGTGCAGGCCCCGGAATTCCTGATCACCAAGCCTGCCAATGGCCAGCCGGCCACGGTCGGCAACGGCGGCACGATCGGGTTCGCCGCGCCGACGCGCGCGGCCGTCCACGCCTTCCATGCGGCCGGTCTGGCCAATGGCGGCACCGATGAAGGCCAGCCGGGCCCGCGCTCTTTCACGCCGACGGCCTATGCCGCCTACCTGCGTGATCCGGACGGCAACAAGCTCTGCGCGTACTGCTTCGCCGCCGAGTAAGGCAAGCCGGCGCTTCTGACGCCGGTGCCGCAAGAAGAACGGGCCTCTGCGGGCCCGTTTTTCTTTTGTTAGTATCCTTTGCCGAGCGCTAAAAGCGACAACAACAGCCAACGTCCGGGGGCACCTCCAGTGAATAACGATCCGCGCCAGCTCATAGCCAATTCGCCTATGAGCCTTCTCCAGATCATCGCCGTCGCCCTGACGGTTGGCCTTAATGCGCTCGATGGCTTCGACGTCATGTCGATCAGCTTCGCCTCGCCGGGCATTGCCAAGGAGTGGGGGATAGAGCGCGGTGCCCTGGGTATCGTGCTGTCGATGGAACTCATCGGCATGGCCGTGGGGTCCCTGGTCCTGGGCAGCCTGGCTGATCGCATCGGTCGTCGTCCCACTGTGCTGGGTTGCCTCGTGTTCATGGCCGTTGGCATGTACATGGCGTCCATGGCCACCGGCGTGGTCAACCTATCGCTGTGGCGCGTGTTCACGGGCCTGGGCATCGGTGGTGTGCTGGCAGCCATCAACGCGGTGGCAGCGGAGTTTTCGAACAGCAAGAACCGCAACCTCAACGTGTCGCTGATGTCGATGGGCTACCCGCTGGGAGCGGTCATTGGCGGCATCATCGCTTCGCAGCTGCTCAAGGGCGGCGACTGGCGTCCGGTGTTCCATTTTGGCGCTGTCGTGACGGCCTGCTTCATTCCGCTGGTGTATTTCTTCGTGCCCGAATCGGTGGCCTGGCTGACCAACAAGCAGCCCAGCAACGCCCTCGCCAAGGTCAACATCGCGCTCAAGCGCATGGGCCATGCCGCGGTCAACGCACTGCCGTCGCTGGAAGTCGGTAGCGCCAATGCCACGCTGCAGGCGGGGAACATCTTCTCCCCGTTCATGATCCGCACCACGCTGCTCGTCGCCGCGTCCTATTTCCTCCACATCACGACTTTCTACTACATCATCAAGTGGGTGCCGAAGATCGTCGTCGACATGGGCTTTGCCCCGTCGGCAGCTGCTGGCGTGCTCGTCTGGGCCAACGTGGGCGGTGCCCTGGGTGGTGCCGTGGTCGGCTTCGTGTCCCACAAGCTCAACCTGAAGGCCGTCACGATGTTTGTGCTCGTGTGCTCCACGGTCATGGTCAATGTGTTTGGTCGCGGCTATAGCGACCTGGCCACCCTGTCTCTGGTCTGTGCCTGCGCCGGGTTCTTCACCAACGGTGCCATCAACGGCCTGTACGCGACCTTCGCGCAGGTGTTCCCGAGCCACATGCGCGCCTCCGGCACCGGTTTCGGCATCGGCATCGGCCGTGGCGGTTCGGTCATCGCGCCGATCATCGCGGGCTACCTGTTCCAGGCCGGCAATAGCCTGACGACGGTGTCGATGTACCTGTCGGTCGGCTCGGTGCTGGCCGCGATCGCGGTCTACTTCGTGGTCTATCCGAAGAAGGGCGAGACCAACTACTAGTGGCCCTTAGGCCAGGGGATCGAGTTCATGCAACAGCTGTTCAAGTTCATTCCGCTTGCGCTACTGGCCTCGATCTCCTCGTTGCAGGCGGCCCCCGCCTGCGACAAGGCCTGTCTGGAAGGCATCGCTGACCAGTACCGTGCCGCCTACGTCAAGCACGACCCGAAGCTCGCGCCGTTTGCCCGGCACGTGCGCTTCACCGAAAACAACGTCGAGATGTCGTTCCCGGACGCCACCTGGGACACCGTCACCGAAGAGGTCGGGCCGGCGCTGACGCTGTCGGACACGAAGACGGGCAACGTCGGCATCTATACCTCGATCCTGCAAAAGGACACGCCGGGTTTCCTGGCGGTGCGGCTGAAAGTGCAGGGCGGGCAGATCACCGAAGTCGAGCACATTATTTCGACCAAGCGGAACCTGAGCGCGCCGCCGACCCCGATCGGCGACGTGCGCGAGTTCAAGCCCGACCCGGATTTCGCCCGCATCGTGCCGGTGGCAGAACGCATTTCGCGGGCACGGCTGATTGCCCATGCGAACGGCTATTTCTCGACCCTGCAGCACAACGATGGCGAGATCCGTGGTACGCGCTTCACGCCAGAGGCCCTTCGTTACGAGAATGGGCTGAAGTTCGCCGAGATTGAAAAGGGCTTCAAATCGGGCCGTTATCGCTTCAACGAGCGCGTGCGCGACCGCGATTTTTTCCTGGTCGACGAAGAGCGTCAGGTCGTCATGGCCCGCGGCCACATCGACCACAAGGGCGTCCTGGACGAATACACGCTGACCGATGGCACGCCGCAGCGGTCGGTGTTCCGCGAGCCGCACACCTGGTCGTTCCTCGAGAGCTTCAAGGTCCGCAACGACAGCATCGTCAGCGTGCAGGCAACCTTTATCGGGGCGCCGTACTACAACCTGTCGCCCTGGACCACGAAGCCCGACAAGCGCTGACGGCGCGGGGTCTTGGCGGGGCGCCCTGGCACTGCCAGAATCGCGACCCCGCCATTCCGGCGGCTTAAAGAAGACCCGCACATGACCATCAAGAGACTCGAATCCGGCGCGCGCATGTCGCAGGCCACGATTGCCAATGGTTTCGCCTTCCTGGCCGGACAGGTGGCCACCGACCCGACCGCCGACGTCGAAGGCCAGACCCGCCAGGTGCTGGGCGAAATCGATCGCCTGCTGGCAGCGGCCGGCACGGACAAGTCGCGCATCCTCACGGCCAACGTCTACCTGGCCGACATCACGACCTTTGCCCAGATGAACAAGGCCTGGGACGCGTGGGTGCCGCAGGACGCCAAACCCGCCCGCGCCACGGTGCAGGCCAAGCTGGCAGCCCCGGAATACCGTGTCGAGATCCAGGTTACTGCGCTGCTGTGACCTGCAGGGCACGGGAGTCCTGAGATCAAGCAGCGACTCAGTGTCTATGTGCAGCCCCGGGCCTCGAAGAACGAGTTCGTTGGGCTGCACGACGGCGTGCTGAAGGTGCGCCTGACTGCCCCGCCCGTGGAGGGCGCCGCCAATGAGGCCTTGACCCGCTTCATTGCGGAAGCACTGGGCCTGCCGCGGCGGCAGGTGACGGTCGTGGCGGGCAGTAGCGGGCGGCGCAAGATCCTGGAGATCGAGGGCGCCTCGCCCACGGCGCTGGCCCGCCTAGGGATCCAGCCGCAGGCGCAGTCCCAGCAGCAGTGACCGCGGCGCCCCGGGTGCCAGGAAGGTGCTGTGCAGCAGCGGGCGTTCGCCGTCGATCACCGGATCGGCGAACGGTCTGGCCACAAATCCCCGGTTCGCGTTGAAGGCGGTGGCGCCCAACTGGGCCGCCGTGGCGTAGCGCCGGTCGGTCAGGTTACTGACCTGCAGGAAGAGCTCTATCTGTGTCGTGGCCCGCCATTCTGCGCCCACGTTCAGCACCCCATAGCCGCCGCTCCGGCCGGTTCCGAGGTAGTACAGGCCATCGGGCTGGTGTTGGTTGTTTTCGTTGCCACGGGCATAGCTGCCCCCCACGACCATCAGGTCTGCATCCAGCGTCAGGCGCGTGTTCACGTCCCAGTGGGCGTAGGCCTTGAACAGATGCTGCGGGATCAGTGGGAGGTGCTGGCCTGGCTCCACCTGGATGTTGCCCTCGAAGCCCGGTGCCACCGCATCGTTGCTGCTGTTGGCAGCGCCATGGAGCGTTTCAGCGCTCCGATAGGTGGCACTCAGGAAAGTGTAGTTCACACCCACTTCCAGGTGGCCGAGGTGGCTTTTGCCCCCCAGTTCGAGTCCTTCGCGCCGGGTCTGGCCGACATTGTGGAAATACCCGTACCCGGCCTGGTCATCGGCGATAAACAGGATGTCGTCGCGGTTGCTCGCGCGGAACAGCGCAGCGGTCCACGCTGTGGCTGCCCCCAGGGTGCCGCGCGCGCCCGCTTCCCAGGTGGTTGTCACGACCTGGCGAAGCGGAGGATCCCCAGCCATGGCATTGGGAAGCCGGCAGGGGTTGGCCGGATCCGCGCAACCCAGTTCGATGGCCGAGGGGGCGCGGCTGGCCTGGCTATAGCTGCCGTAGACAGACAGGGCAGGGTTGGCCTGCGCGATCAGCCCCAGGGCCGGATTCAGCCGGCTGAAGCGCTGGTTGCCGTCCAGGGAGCCAGGTCCCCCGCCGGGCGTGACCGCGTCGCGGGTGCGTGTCTGGGCCTGGTCGTAACGTGCTGCCAGGTTGAGACGCAGGGCCGGGCTGAGGGCATAGGCGTCGGCCACGAACAGACCCTGGCTACGCGTGCGCCCGCCCAGGTCGACGCGCGAGCCGTCGGCAAAGGCGCCGGCACCGGTCACGCCCACGACGCCGTGGTCCGGTGTCAGGTAGGCGAACTGCGAGTCTTGCTGGAAGTGGGAGCGGCTCTCGTCGATCACCAGGCCTGCCGTCAGGCGGTTCTCACGCCCACCCCACTCTCCCTGCAGCTGCAGTTGCAGCGCAATGCCGCTGTTGTGCTGGGACAGCGTTGTCCGGTTGATCAGGCCGTTGCACGTTTCGTTGGGCGCCTCATTAAGCAGGGCCTGGGTGAGGCAGCTTGCCGAGGGAAACGGCGTATCCAGCGCCGTCTCGCCGGCTGCGTAGACGTTCCCGCCCAGCGCGGCCTCGTTGATGTCGCCGTTATAGGTGGTCGTATTGAGGTTGCGGTACCAGGCGTTGCCCGACAGGTTCAGTCCGTTGTCCAGGTCATGTCGGGCACTGACATTCAGCAGGCCAGAGCGGTTGCGGGTGTTGTCCGGCTTGGTATAGGCGCTGGCCGGGTCCTGGGCCAGCAAACGGAAATCCTGCAGGCCGTTGCCGTTGAGGTCGGTGTCGGCCGCAGCGGCACTCAGCGACACGTCGGTCGCCGCATCGCGCCAGCCCAGCTTTCCGAAGGCCTGTGTGGCGTCAGACGGCGAGCTGACCCGCCAGCCTGCGTCACGGAAGCGGTTGGCCGTCGCGTACCAATAGAGGCCGGCGTCGGTGTGACCCCCGATCTGGGCTTCCAGTTGCCGACGATCGTGGCTGCCAGCGGTCAGCTGCAGCACAGTGCCCGGGGCCGAGTAGCCATCTTTCGTATGCAGCGACAGGGCGCCACCCAGGCTGTTGGTGCCGAACAGCGGGCTGGCACCGGACACCAGTTCCAGCCGCTGGATAGCGGCACGCGGGATGAGGTCCCAGCTCACGACATCCCCGAAGGGCTGGTTCAGTCGCAGGCCATCCACATACACCGAAAGACCTTGTGGCGTGCCCAGCAGGGGCGAGGCCGTGTAGCCGCGGTAGTTCACGTCCGGCTGCAGCGGGTTGTTCTGCAGGTCGTTGACGTAGACGCCGCCCAGACGCCGGTTGAGGAAAGCGGTGAGGTCTGCGGCATGGCTGCCTTCGATCTGCGCTGACGAGGCGCCCTGCACCGCACCGGCGATCTGGGCGGCGGGCTGGTCGATCGTGCCATAAGGCGTGGCGCCGACAACCGTGACCTGGGTCAGTTCGTCGGCCGGGGCTGCGGTCTGCGCGAGTGCCGCGAAGCAAAGCGTGGCGCCGATCGGCAGCAGGAGGGCAGGCAAGAAGCGGGGCACGCGGCGTTTGCTCAATGAGGAAGCAGGGCGTTGTGGTTACTGACCCAGGCCGGGCGCGCGCCGTAGGGCTGCACCTTGTTTAGCGCTTCGATGCGCTGGATTTCTCCGCCAACGATCCGGAACAGTTGCTGGGTGGCCAGCGTGTAGGGGCGTCCCAGCACGGGCGGAAGCGTGGTCACCACCCCCGACTTGCTGGTGAACGTCCGTACCGTTCCGGGAATGTCGTAATAGGCGGTGACGCTGATCAGCCCGCGTTCTTCATCGGTGACCCGGGCGCGCCGGTCGCGGATGCGGCCGATGTAGGCCGAGTAGCCGCTGTTGAGCTGCGTGCCGCAGTCCAGCGCATAGGGTTTGAAGGTCTGTCTGGGCACTTCGCCAGAGGCGGCGATCTCCCACTGCATTTCGCCGGGATCGCGACCCTTGGCAGTCGGACGCGGCAGGTCCGGGTTCTGTGTCACGGTGACGCCGTTCTCACGGCGGAGGCAATCGGCGGTAAAGGGCACATCGCCGCCCTGGCCTTGTTCCAGCGCATCGAAATAGCGGTTCACGATCGTGAGCAGCTGCTCGCGCTCGGCGCGCTGCGCAGGCGGCACAGGCTGTGTCAGCAAGGGCTCGGCCCTGTTCAGCGCGGCTGGCTCTGCTTCCACGGGCTGGCGGGGACGGAACAGCTCCTCGGCGCTGGGTCGCTCCTCACGGACCACGGTGGCCTCGACCTCCGTCACACGACCACCCACGACGCGCGCCCGCAACCACAACAGGCCCGGTAGGTCTGTTTCGGTGACGCGGGCAAGCAGGCTGACCTGGCCGCTGGTCGCGTCGGCGACGTGGATGCGATAGCTGCCCAGGTCGGTGAGCGTGCCCCAAAGGCCATCACCCACGGCGAGCAGCTGATCGTTCTCGGTATAGCGAAGCCGATCGGCCAACAGCGCGCGCTTCGGATCATGCGCTGCCATGGCGCCGGCCACTTGGTCGATGTGGCTTTCCAGGCAGCTGCTGTCGCAGGCCTTGCCGGGTTCCGGTGCCTCGCCACCCGGCACATCCAGCGGGGGATCGAAGGTCGAGCGGAACCCGGTACGCATGCCGTAGGGGAACTCATGCAGCGTCATTTCGATGTCGGTGATACGGCCGTCGCGGGCGCGGAAGGCTTCGCCGACCTGCAAAGTGCGTGAGGCCGAGAAGTACGTCGGGACCTTGAAGGTCTTGCCGTTGGTGAGCGGCAGGCTGCGGGTCGTGCCGTCGTGGTCGAGCGGGGCGATGCTGAACACCACGCCTCGTTCTCCATCGATGACCTCGTAACGACGATCGCGGACCCGTGTGACGAAGCCCAGAAAGCCGGTTTCAAACTGCCCGCGGCAGCCGAGGGTGACAAACGTCGTGTCGCTGGAATGGCCGTACTTCTGCGGCGCAGTGTTGGTGGTCTTCAGGCCATGTTCGAGTCGGTTGCAGTCGTCGTCGAAAAACGAATAGTCGCCCTTGCCGTCGTTGTTTTCGATCGATCCGAAATACTTGTTGGCCGTCGCCGCGAGGGCCTCGCGCGTCATCCGCTCGTCTTCGGGTACGGACTCCAGCCAGGCATCGGCAGGCTTTCCCAGCCTGGCGTAGCGGGCAGCCCCGAGCGGGTCGTGGGTGACGATGGCCTCGGCCTCGGCCAGCTTGCCGCCCACTGCCTTGATGCGCAGCGTGAAGAGCCCTTGGCCGTCGTTTTCCTGCATCGTCGTGATCAGGGCGGCGTTGCCGGATTCCGGGTCGGCAAAATAGTGGCGGTACGTGCCAAAGGACTGCAGCGTCTTCCAGCTGCCTTCCCCTGCCCGGAGCGGCTGGTTGTTCTCGATGTAACGGAAGTTGGCCGTGGTGGGCAGCGTGCCGGCATCGTGGGCGAGCATGCCCGCCAACACGCGGTCGATCAGAGATTCCAGACAGGCCCGGTCACAGCTGGCAGCCGGGGTGGTGGCAGCCTGCTTGTTGCCTGAACAGGCCGCCAGCAGCAGGGCAGCCACCATCGTCAGGGCTGCCTTTCGCACGGTTCAACCCGCGATGGCGCTGGGCATACCCACGCCCAGCAGCACCAGCAGGCCCAGCAGCGCAAAAATGCCTGCTGCAATGCTGTGCACCAGCTTCATCGGCAGCTTGCGGGCCGCCACTTCACCCAGCAGCACGGCCGGCACATTGGCCAGCATCATGCCCAGCGTCGTGCCGGCGACCACGGCCACCAGCGAGGCATAGCGCGCGGCCAGCGCCACGGTGGCGATCTGCGTTTTGTCGCCCATTTCCAGCAGGAAGAAGGCGATCACCGTGGTGCCAAACACGCCGAAGCGGGTCTTCTGGTCGGGCTCGTCCTCGATCTTGTCCGGCACCAGGATCCAGGCGGCCATGGCCAGGAACGAGGCGCCCAGGATCCAGCGCATGACCTGCGGTCCAACCTGCGCCGACACCCAGGCGCCGACGTAGCCGGCCAGCCCATGGTTCACGATCGTGGCGACGAGAATGCCCAGAATAATCGGCAGCGGACGACGGAAGCGGGCGGCCAGCACGAGAGCCAGCAGCTGTGTTTTGTCGCCGATTTCGGCGAGTGCGACGATGCCGGTCGAGACCAGGAACGCTTCCATCAACGCACGCCCTTGTTATCTTGCAGGAGGCCGGCGGCGACCTTTTCGGGGGATCCTTCCAGCCCCGCAGCCCGCGCTGCACTGCCTTCAGGCCGCAGGGTGAACACCTCCTGCACCGAGGTGTAGTCGTGGTAGCCCATGCGGGCCAGCGGCCGCAGCTTCACGATGTCGATGCGGCCGTCGGCCGTTATCGCGGCATCATCAATGTGCACGGCCAGCACGCGTCCGAAGACCACGTCGATGGTGCCCATCGGCCCGTTGCCGGGCAGGCGCACCGTCTGCAGGTACGCGCACTCGAACTGGATCGGCGAGCCGGCCACGCGCGGTGGGCGCACCAGGCGCGAGGGCAGTTTGGCCAGGCCCGCATACTCGAACTCGTCGCGCTCCGAAGTGATTTCTTCGGAGGTCTTGTTGACCGCCTCGCGCTGCGCCCAAGTGGCCATGTTCCACACGAACTGCCCCGTGGATTCGGCGTTGACGACCGAATCCTTGCGGGTGCCGCGGGTGGTCTGGTTGGCACTGAACATGACCATCGGCGGATTGAAGCCGAGGTTCTGGAACTGGCTGTAGGGGGCCAGGTTGTCGATCCCATCGGCGCTGGTGGTGGAAATCCACCCAATCGGCCGGGGCACGACACAGGACTTGAAGGGATCAAACGGCAGCCCGTGGGCTGTTTTGCCGGGTTCGTAGTACATGGGCGCATGGTACAGGGGCTGGGTAGTGTTTTGCCTGTCCCGGCCGCAGAATAGGCCGATCAATAGGGTGGGGGTTCTCCATGCGTAGTCTGATCGCTTCTTCTGTCTGTGCCGTGCTGCTGCTGTCAGCCTGCGGCAAGTCCGCCGACAAGGCGGCCAGTGCCGCCAAGGCCGCGCCCGCCGCACAGGTCAACGAGGCGCGCCTGCTGGCCGCTAACGAACCCGCCAACGTCGGTCAGTGGATGTCCCACGGCCGCGACTACAGCGAACAGCGCTTCAGCCCGCTGACCAAAGTCACGGCTGCCAACGTGAGCCAGCTCGGCCTGACCTGGTTTGCGGACTTCGATACGCGCCGCGGGCAGGAATCCACACCGGTCATCGTTGATGGCGTGCTGTATGTCACCACGGCCTGGAGCAAGCTCTACGCCTACGAGGCCAAGACCGGCAAGCCGCTCTGGGCCTTTGACCCGCAGGTGCCAGGCGAATGGGCCGTCAACGCCTGCTGTGACGTCGTGAACCGCGGCGTGGCGGCCTGGAACGGCAAGGTCTACCTGGCCACCATCGATGGTCGCCTGATTGCCATCGATGCCGCCACGGGCAAGAGCGTGTGGGACGTCTCCACCATCGAGAAGGACAAGCCCTACGCCATCACGGGCGCCCCGCGCATTGCCAAGGGCAAGGTGCTGATCGGGCAGGGCGGTTCGGAGTTCGAGCAGCGCGGTTACCTGTCGGCCTATGACGCCGAGACGGGCAAGCTGGACTGGCGCTGGTTCGTGGTGCCGGGCAACCCGGCCAATGGCTTCGAGAACAAGCAGATGGAGATGGCCGCCAAGACCTGGAGCGGCGAGTGGTGGAAGACCGGCGGCGGCGGCGCCCCCTGGGACTCCATCGTCTTCGATCCGAAGACCAACCTGGTCTATGTCGGCACGGGCAACGGTGCGCCGTGGCCGTCTGAGATCCGCGCGCCGGGTGGTGGCGACCACCTGTTCCTCTCCTCGATCGTGGCGCTGAAGATCGACACGGGCGAATACGCCTGGCACTACCAGACCACGCCCAACGAGAGCTGGGACTACGACAACGTCAGCCAGATCATGACGGCCGACCTGCCCATCGGCGGTACCACGCGCCATGTACTGATGCAGGCCCCGAAGAACGGCTTCTTCTATGTGCTCGATGCCGCCTCCGGCGAACTGCTGTCGGCCGAGCCGTACGTGCAGGGCATCAACTGGGCCAAGGGCATCGACAAGAAGACCGGGCGGCCGATCAAGAACCCCGAAGCCAACTACAGCAAGACGGGCAAGGGCGCGTTCGTCAGCCCGTACTACGGTGGCGCACACACCTGGCAGCCGATCTCGTTCAGCCCGAACACCGGTTTTGCCTACATTCCAACGACGCAGAGCAGCTACGCCTTTGTGGCTGCGAAGCAGGATGACAACCCGATGGGGCAGAAGCTGTCGATCAGCTTTGCCAAGAGCGCCGAGATGTCGCAGCGGCCGGATGCCCCGAAGATCAGCATTGGCTACCTGCAGGCCTTTGACCCGGTCACGAACAAGGAAGTCTGGCGGGCACCGGTGGAAGGCGGTCGTTCGGGCGGTGCCATGTCCACGGCAGGTGGCCTGGTGTTCGCGGGCAATACCCTGAATGAGTTTGCGGCCTACAAGGCCGAGACGGGCGAGAAGCTGTGGCGCACCGACACGCAGACCGGTGCCCTGGCAGGGCCTGTCACGTATGAAGTCGATGGCGAGCAGTTCGTCGCCGTGGTGGGTGGCTTCCGGCAGACGGGCAGCTACTGGGCGCCCAATTACTCGCGTTTGCTGGTGTACAAGCTCGGCGGTACGGCCAAGCTGCCGGACGTTGTTGAGTTCCCGGCGCAGGTGCTCAACCCGCCTGCGGCCTTTGGCTCGGCCGAGGTGATCAAGCACGGCGAAGAGACCTACGGTCGCTTCTGCAGCACCTGTCACGGTGGCGAAGGGCGTGGCAGCAGCATGTTCCCTGACCTGCGCTATGCCGGGGCCATCAACAGTGCCGAGGCCTTCAAGACCATCGTCCTCGATGGTGCGCTGGCGAAGAACGGCATGGTGTCCTTCGCCAAGGCGATCAAGCCGGAAGACGCCGAGGCGATCCGCGCCTATGTGGTGTCCAAGGCCATCTATGCCAAGGAGCACCCGCCGACTCCGCGCGCGACACCGGCCCGCGCGCCGGCCGCCGCGGTGCCTGCGCCGCACGGCGGCTGACAGGCAGTCACCGCCGGGGCCTGTAACGGGCCCCCACTAAAACGGCACGCTTTCCGCGAGGAGAGCGTGCCGTTTTTTCTTGCCCTGTGAAAACTCGCTGCTACAATACGCGGCTTGATGTGGGGTCATAGCTCAGTTGGGAGAGCGCGTCGTTCGCAATGACGAGGTCGTCGGTTCGATCCCGACTGGCTCCACCACTTCTTCAAAGCCCCTGGCTCCTCGCGGAACCAGGGGCTTTTTCATTGGCGCGGTCAGTAGATCTCGCGCCAGCCGACCCGGCGTACGCCGGTGCCACCCGCAGGTGCCGCCGGCACTGAATCGGGCTCGATCGTGGCATTGGCCTTGGTGACGATGGCCACGAGCTTGCCGTTGGCCAGGCGGACCAAGGTCAGGCCGGTGCCCAGTGCGGAACTGATCTCAAAACCCACGTACTTGCCGTTCTGCGCCGTGATGGCCGTGCCGCTCAGGTAGTCGAAGGCATACAGGTAGCTGGTGCCGCTGACACTGCAATAGTCATCGATCGGAATGCTGGACAGCGCCACCAGCGTGCCGAGTTGCAGCTTGAGGTCGATGTTGATGCGTTCACCGGCGGGCAGGGTCACATACCAGCCGTTCTTGCTGTACCAGTCCACCGGCTGCGGGTTGGGGATCGTGCGCGGCGAAACGTTCGTGGCGAGCGTCTGTGGCACCAGGTTCGCCGCCGCCGTTGTGAGGATGCCCAGGTCGGCGCCCGTGTCTTTGACGGCCAGGATCATCTGCGGCACGGTCGCGGAGGTTGAGCTGGACGACAGGTCGTTAAAGCCCAGGTAACGGCCGGTGCCAAAGAAGACCACGCGGTAGTAGTTGCCGGCGCTGTCCTTGATGCGTGCCACCTCGGGCTTGGCCGTGATGGGGTTGTTGCCCGCCGTGGCCGACGTCGAGCCGAGCTTCTGGGAAGTCTGGGCACTGAGGTCAAAGCGCCACAGCGATCCACCCAGGTCGCCGCCATAGACATACTGCGTGCTGTTGTCGACCAAGGTGTCGAGCACGTAGTTGGTCACCTTGCCGATGCCGCTCTGGTTGGCGTCTGTGTTGGTGGTGCTGGTGATGATTTCGCTGAGCTTGGCCCCCGTCAGGGCATCCAGCACATACAGCCGGCCTTTGGCGTCACCGGTGGTGTTGTTGTAGCCGGAGGCGAACAGCGTCACCCATTTACCGTCGGACGCCCGCTTGGTGACGATGGGGTTGCCGTAGGTGTAGCCCAGGTCCGAGTCTTCGGCATTGCTGAATTCCCACAGTGCCTTGGGCGCTGTAGGGTCGGTGATGTCGAGCGCGAAGTAGGCTTTGCCACCATCGCCCAGGCCACCCACCAGGATGGTGCGCCACTGCGTGCCATCGTAAATGTCGCCAACCGTGAGCGGGCCATCGACATAGAACTGGTGGTTGTTGGCGTAGGCCGAGTCGGCGAGCTTGTAGAGGTTGGGAATGACCGCTGACGGGACGTAGGCCCAGCGTTCTGCACCCGTGTCGGTGTTGATGGCGTGCAACATGCCGTCGTTGGCACCCACATACACCGTGCCGCCGCGGGTTTTCTGCGTCGTGGCAAAGGCGGTGTAGCCGCTGTCGGCGTATTTGAACGGTGCCTTCTGCACGTAGATCGGGGCGCTGTTGACGATGTCACCCAGCACGTGCGAGCGGTCACGGAACAGCCCGGTGGTTTCCTGGGCGGTCTGGCCGCGCAGGTAGTTGATCATCGTCGCATCGGTGGCCGTGGCCTGCTGGGTCGAAGTCCAGGCGGAATACTGGGTCAGCGGCCCGCCCGGATTACTGCTGCTGGACTTGAAGTAGCTCTTGCCGATTTCGGTGGCCAGGTTGGCGCTGGTGAAGGTCCGCAGCTTGTTGGTGCCGCTGCTGCTGAAGGTGTAGATCGTGCGCGTGTCAGTGGCGGCGGCAACGGTTGTGTCGAGCTGGTCACGGGCCGACCAGGCGGTCGCGTCACTCACCGCACCGGTGCTGACATCCACGCTCTTTTTCAGGACGTCGCCATACCATTCGGCGGTCGTGTAGGCGGCCGTGTAGGCGTAGTTGTCGCCGGCAACAGGCTCCAGGTTGCTGGTGGCGGCGGACGCCGCCGAGCCGTTGGCCGCCGAGATCGTGGCCAGCGTGGATTGCAGCGAGGTGATGAGGTTCTGCGGATCCTGCGCGCTGAGGTACTTGCCATGGCCGTTGACGGCGGCGTGCCAGAGGTCGTCGATGCGGGCCGTTACGGTGTTGCTCGTGGAGAGTGGGTTGGTCAGCGGGTCGGGCCAGTTCTTGGTGCCATTGATCAGGGCCGTGTAGTCGGCCGATTTGCCCGGGATCAGGTAGTCCTTGTCATAGGTGAGCACGCCGTTGACGCCCAGGCCGACCGTGAAGGTGGTCATGTGCTGCCAATTGGCCGGGTCGGTGGTGGTGACATTGACGTTGTTCTTGGACACGTCCAGCCGCGTTACGCCATCGTCGAGCAGGCCGCCCGGCGTACTGGTCGTGCGCAGGTCGGTGTTGTAGTAGTACATCGCAATGTCGGCCAGCGTGCTGGGGGCCTTGATCGAGTCGAGCATGGGCCGCGCGGTGCCGGCAACACCATCGACGTCGGGTATGTCGTTGATGCCGTCCAGGCTGTCAGGGCCATAGGTGTCGGTCTCAAGGCCGGTGTTCCAATAGCCGTCCGTTGTCAGGATGGTGTAGTTCTGCTGGCAGGAATACTGGACGGGGTCGTCGTTGCCGGTGAGCAGTTTGCCGCCATAGAGGCGGCCGGCCTTGGCCAGTGCGCCGCGCAGCGGCGTGCTGCCGCTGGGGTTGATGGCTGTCAGCTTGTTGAACCAGTTGCTCTTCTGAGTCGTGTCGAACTTGCCGAACTTCAGGAACTTGCTCGAGGTGGCTGACACGCCGGTCTCGGTGATGGTCGAAAAGCCGACCCTGAATTTGTCAGATACGCCGGAAAATGCCAGGGTCGTGGCGGTCTTGGCCATCAGGATGCGCGTGCGGTAGTAGCTGTACCAGTTGGCGTAGTTGGTCTTCTCGGTAGTCGTGGTCGGGTAGGCCAACGTATAGGCGCTGTCGGCCTGGCAGGTCGAGGGCGGCGAGGTCGGGTTGGCGGTATAGACCGAGTAGGTCGTCGTGGGAATGGTGGTCGTGATGGTGATCGTGTAGGTCACCGTTTGGCCGGTGGCACCACTGTTGGTCGTCTCTGTGGTGCTGGCCTTGGACTTTCCGCCCACCGGTACGCTGTAGTGGTTGGCGTCGATGACAGTGATGTTGTAGGGGCCGTTGCTGAGGTCCAGCTTGCCGCCGCCGATCTTGTTCTTGAAGTTCGGGAACGACACGTCATCGTTGGTGGCGAAACCGTGGTTCGTGTGGTTGATGATGACGGTGTTCGAGCCGTTGGTCGTCGTGTACGAGAGCGCATCTAGCGTCTTGGTGCCTGTGCTGGTGCTGGTCTTGGTCGTGCCCAATGACAGGTTGGTCGTGCTGGTCGAGGTCGTTTTGTAGCCGTCGATCAGAGCGCCCGTGTACGACGAGTCGGCATACGACGTGCCTGTGCTGGTCTTGGGCGCCTGGTAGACGACGCTGGGGTTGTAGGCCAGCTTGTTGTAGCCGAAGTTGTCGTAGCAGTTCTTGGCGCTGTCTGCGCCCACGGAGTCGGGCAGGTAATCCCAGGCCATGCTGCCCGAGTCGTCGAGGATGAAATAGATGTTCGGGGCCACCACCTTGCTCAGGCCCGAGACCATGGGCGTGGTGGCCAGGTCCACGGTGGCGGCTGGCACGGTGGTCGAGCAAAAGGCGACCAGCGTGGCCCAGAGGGTAAGACGCATCAGGCGGGTAGGTTTCATGCTCGCTGCTCCTGTCACAACACCACGAAGGACTGCACGAAGCGCACCGTGTTGCGGGGCCCCGTTATCTGGGTCGTGATTCGGTAGTAAATCTGGGTGCTGCCTGCCAAGGGGGTGTTGCCGTAGAGGCCACCACTCTTGGTGCTGCCTTCGCTGCTGGTGCCGATGACGCGTGAACAGATCATGGGCGTGACGCCGTCGCTGCCATACAGGGCGTTGGGGTCGCCCGCCACGTTGCACATGCGGGTGATGACATAGCGCGCGGTATACCCGGCTTCAAGGCCTACCGGTGTAACGGCAAGACCAATCAGGCCGCAGTTGGCCTTGGCGCCGCTGCCGGTCCAGTCCACGTCGTCATTGGCCACGGTGGACGTGCGCGTGCCCGTGAGGTCGCAGCCATCGCGCGACGTGGCGTAATAGCCGCTGCCGGCCGCGTCGGCGAACAGGTCGGCAGCGACGGCTGCGCCCAGCCAGGTGGCTGCGGCTTCGTTGCTGGCGTCGCCGGAGCCCAGCGCCGCCTTCTTGAAGCCGAGGTTGCCGGCGATCAGCGTGGCGGTGTCGGTGGAGCGCAGCAGCGACAGCGCCGCGAAGCTGATGATGACCAGCGCGATCAGCACCACGATCAGCGAGATGCCGGCTTCGTCACGGCGCGTCAGGGGAGTCATACGCCGGCCCAGATGACGTTGATGAGGGGAATCACGGCACTGAGGACCTGGTAGCGGTAATAACGCTCGGCGGAAGTGAGTGCGCGGGTCGTGCCAGGCCACAGGGTGAGCGTGGCAGGGCTGACCTGGGTGGCTTCGCGGCTGCCTCGCGTGATCAGGGCAATGCGGACGGCCTTGATGCGCAGTGCGTTGCTGAAGGATGGGGCGCTCCAGGTGCTGCCGGTGGCATCGACCCAGGTGTCGACCGTCTGGGTGCCGACGGGGGCGACGCCATATTGGGCCTGCATCTCGATGACCTGCGGCACGATGGATTCGATCTGGGCCAGCGTCGGGGTGGTCACGGTCGCATAGCGGTCGTACCAGCCCAGGTCGCAGCGGTTGGTGGTGCTGGGCGCCGCGCCGTCACTGCAGACCACGGCGAAGCTGCGTACGCCCTGTGTGCCGAGGTTCACGACAAGGTCGCGGACGTCGTACTTGATGGGCGTCGTGAACACGGCCGAGGGGTCGACCGGGTTGTAGGGATAGGCGCCGGAGGCATGGGCCAGATCCCAGCCGGAGCCATTGGCCACCGGGTCGGCCGACAGCTGCATGATCGTGCAGACCTTGGTGCCATCGGCTGACCCGAGCAACATGATGTCGCCGCGGGAAAAGCCCGCCGAACCATCGACTGTCAGCGTCGAGGTGGTGCTGATCATCGCCTGCAAGAGGGTCGTCGGTGCTGCGCCAAAGTTGGAGTTGCTGCGCAGGATTTCCAGTTTGTCCGGCAGCGCGCCGCCGTCCACGATGCGCAGCGGCAGCACGGTCGCGCCGTTCATCTTGACCACACTGTTGTAGGCCATGTTGATGCCGACTTCGCACAGCATGCCGCTGGGGGCCGTGAGCCCGGCGCCGGCCATGCGTACCTCGCGCTCGATGGTGTACATGCCCAGGGCGGCGTTGACCTGGGCATCGTTGCGCCCGGCAGTGGTGAGCTTGCGGGTCTGGAAGTTGGCCAGCACCTGCAGCACGACCAGGCCGGTGATCATGGCCAGCGTGACGGCGACCATGAGTTCGATGAGCGAAAAGCCGGTATGACGGTGGCGCATGGTTCAGTTACCCGCCAGCGTGGCAGAGATGCGGTGCGTACCGGCGCGATCGGCGCCTGGCGCCTGCCAGCTGATCTGCACGGTGACGACATTGCCCACAACCGTGACGGTGCGCAGGCCATTGGGCAGTTCCGTCAGCGCGGTGTTGTTCTCGACGTAGTTGGCCAGGTTGCTCCGGTCGACCCACATCTGGCCGATGCGGGCATCGGCGAGCGTGGAGGCCACCGAGCGGTATTCGATCTCGCCGGAATTGCGTACCGAGGTGCCCAGCACGCGCAGCAGGCCAATGATGGCCACGGAAAACAGCACGACCGACACCAGCACTTCGATCAGGGTGGAGCCGCCCTGCAGGGCGCGGCGACGGCGGAAAGGTTGGGGCAGGGGGGTCACAGGCAACCTCGCGCCGTAGTGCTGGTCTCGGCCGGGTCGCAGACGCGCGACATGCCCGAGGCCTGGATCTGGATCGCCAGGGGCTTGTAGGTGGCTGAGTTGGGCGCCACGGCAGAGCGCAGGTCGATGCGAGTCAGGGTGGCGGTGCCGTCCGGGTTGGCAGGCAGCGCGCGCCCAAAGGAGTCGAAGGTGACCGAGTCGGCGCCGGTCGGGGTGTAGGTGAGGCTGAGGCCGCTGGTGCCTTCTTTGCCGGCCCCACGGTGCAGGGTTTCGCCTGTGTCGAGGCGGTTGACCTGCCAGCCGCCCGAGATCACGGTGAACTCCACGTTGGTATTGAGGCGAACGGACGCGGTGCGCGCCAGGGCCATGCCGTTCTGCCACGACTCGCTGACCGCGCGGATGCGGGCATTTTCGATGACGCCGCGCAGCGCGGGCGCCGCCAGCGCAGACAGGAGCGCCACGATGCCAACCGCGATCAGCAGTTCGACCAGGGTGAATCCGCGGGCGCGCTGCATCAGCAACTGCCCCCCTTTTGCACGAGCCAGCAGTTGGCCGCGCCCCAGGGGCCGGCCGTGGTGCGCAGGTCGGCCTGGTTGACGGTATAGACGAAACCCGCGGCGCCGCCGGAGCCGGTGGCAGTGATCGTGTAGGTGGTGGCTGTGGCGGCGCAGGTGATTGCGAAGCGCGAGGTGCTGGCCGGGCAGGGCACGTTGACGTAGGTGCGGTTGTCGAGGAAATACTGTTCGACGGCCACGCGGCCGCTGCCGAGGACGCCGGTGGCCTCCTCGACGTAGCCGCGGCGCACGTGTTCCCGGTAGCTGGGGATGGCAATAGCAGCCAGCAGGCCGATGATCCCGATGGTGACCAACAGCTCGATGAGCGAGAAACCGCCCTGATGGGTCTGGTGATGGGTAGTCTGGTGCATCGAGCGAACCGCCTGTGGTGTGGCCGAACCGGAAGCTCGCGGGTCCTTCCGGGAGTCCTGATTATTTTAAACTATAGGCCTCTGGCCCACGGCGTCGTGTGACGTACGCCACAGAAAGTGTGTGACTGACCGCGCATTGCACAGCAGCGAGATCACGTGATGACAAACAGGAAGAGGCAAGGGACTGGCGCCCCGGACCGGGCAGTGGGGCGGCTGGCCGGGCTGGCACTGGTCCTCCTGCTTGCAGGGGGGGTGACGCTCCCGGCCTGGGCCGTGGGCGTTCTGCGGGTTGGCACGACCGGCGATTACCCGCCGTTCAGCTACCGCGACCCGGCCAGCGGGCAGTACCAGGGCTCGGACATCGACCAGGCCGGCCGCCTGGCCACAGCCCTCGGTCGGCGCGTGGCATTCGTGCCGACCACCTGGAAGTCCCTGCTGGCCGACCAGGCAGCGGGCCGCTTCGATATCGCGATGGGCGGTATCTCGATTCTGGCCGATCGGCAGGCGCAAGGCGCCTTCTCGCTGCCGTACCTGCAGGACGGCAAGACGCCGATTGCCCGCTGCGGCGAGGTCGATCGGTACCAGACGGTTGAGCAGCTCAACCGGCCCCAGGTGCGGCTGGTGGTGAACCCGGGTGGCTCGAACGAGCGCTATGTGCGCGCGTTGCTGCCGGCCGCCACGCTGGTGATGCACCCGGACAACATCACCATCTTTGATGAGATCACGGCCGGCCGCGCCGATGTCATGGTCACCGACGCGATCGAAACCCGGCTGCAGCAGCAGTTGCGGCCAGGACTGTGCGCCATCCATCCGGACAAGCCTTTTGAGCGCTCGCAAAAAGCCTATTGGCTGGCCCCCGGGTCGCCGCTGAAGCGGGACGTGGACCACTGGCTGCGTCGCTCGTTGGCCAGCGGGCAGGCTGCGGCCACACTGGAGCAGTGGCTGGTCTACCCGTGGCCCGAAGGGCCGGCGCGCAAGCTGGCGCTGCTGGTGGATGAGCGTCTGTCGCTCATGCCCGACGTGGCGCGCTACAAATGGAACCAGCAGGCCGCCATCGAGGACCTGCCACGTGAGCGGGCGCTGATCGAGTCGGTGCGGGGGCTGGCGGCCGCGCGCGGCCTGTCGCCGGATCGTGCGGCGGCGTTTTTCGAAGCACAGATCGAGGCCTCCAAAGTCATACAGCGCGAGCTCTTTGCACAGTGGCAGGCCGCTGGCCAGGGCCGATTCGAGACCGTGGTTGACCTCGCCACGCAGATCCGTCCGCGACTGGACGCGCTGAACCCCAGCCTGCTGGAGGGGCTCGCTGCCGTGCCGGGGCCCGTTGCACGGGTGCAGTTGGGGGAGTTCAAGGCCAGTGCCTTCAGTCCTTCCGCTGTACAGACCGCGGTCGCACCACTCACGGACGGTCAGCGATGAAACTCAGCTTCCTGGGTGCCGCGGGCACCGTCACCGGCTCCAAATACCTGGTAGAGCACGAGGGGCGCCGCGTGCTCATCGATTGCGGGCTGTTCCAGGGCTACAAGAACCTGCGGCTGCTGAACTGGGAACCCCTGCCGTTTGATCCGCGCAAGCTCGACGGCGTGGTGCTCACCCATGCCCACCTCGACCATTCCGGCGCGGTGCCGCGGCTGGTGCAGCAGGGTTATGGCGGGCGCATTCACGCCACACCGGCCAGCATCGAGTTGTGTGGCTTGTTGTTGCCAGACAGCGCGCGCCTGCAGGAAGAGGATGCGGAGTACGCGAACCGGCATGGCAGTTCGCGCCACAAGCCCGCCTTGCCGCTCTACACCGAGGACGATGCCCGCAACGCGCTGGACCAGCTGGAACCGCTGGACTTCGGGGTGACGCATCGGGTGGCGCCCGGCATCGAAGTGCAGCTGCGGCCTGCCGGGCACATCCTGGGCGCCAGTTCCGTGGAGCTGCGCTGTGGTGGCGTGCGCGTGCTGTTTTCCGGTGATGTAGGTCGCCCGGATGACGCCATCATGTTCCCGCCGGTGAGCCTGCCGGAGGTCGATTACATCGTGCTGGAGTCCACCTATGGTGACCGCCAGCACCCCACCGACGCGGCGGAGGTGCAGCTGGCCGAGGTGATCGCGCGCACGGTGGCGCGCGGTGGCATCGTGGTGATCCCGGCCTTTGCCGTGGGTCGGGCGCAGACGCTGCTGTACCTGCTGTCGCGGCTCAAGGCGCGCGGTGCCATGGCCGATGTGCCGGTGTACCTCAACAGTCCGATGGCCATCGACATGACGGACATCTACCTGCGGCATCGCGCGCAGCACCGGCTGACGCCCGATGAGTGTGCTGCGATGTGCCGCATGGCCCGGATGGTGCGCACGACCGACGAGTCGCGCGTGCTGAGCGCGTTGCGCGAGCCGGCCGTCATTGTGTCGGCCAGTGGCATGGCCACGGGTGGGCGCGTGCTCCATCACCTGAAAGCACTGGCGCCGGATCCGCGCAACAGCATTGTGTTTGCGGGCTATCAGGCCGGCGGCACGCGCGGCGCGCGACTGGTGGCCGGTGAACGCACGATCCGTATTTTCGGTCAGGACGTGGCCGTCAACGCCGAAGTGGTGTCGCTGCAGGGCATGTCGGCCCATGCCGATGCCGGGCAGTTGGTGGACTGGCTGCGTACCGCACCCCGTGCGCCGAAGCGGGTCTTTTTGACCCACGGTGAGCCTGCGCCTGCGGATCTGCTGCGTCAGCGCATCGAATCGGAACTGGGCTGGGCCGCAGAGGTCCCACGTCTGGGCCAGGTCATTAATCTGAGTGTTCAGGAGTCTGTCTGATGCATCGAGTGTCTAGTTCGCGCCGACTTGTCGTGCAGGTCTGCCTGGCGGCTGTGGTGGCCCTGCTACCCGCGGTGCCGTTGCTGGCCGCAGCGCGTGCGGGCTATCGCGTCTATGTGACCAATGAGCGCGGCGGCACGCTGAGCGTCATCGATGGCGAAACCCGCAAAGTGGTGGCCACGGTGGCGCTGGGTAAGCGGCCGCGCGGGCTCAAGTTCTCACCCGACGGCAAGCAGCTCTATGTGGCGCTGAGCGGTTCGCCCGTGGCCGGCCCCGGCGTCGATGAAAGCACGTTGCCCGCTGCCGACAAGGCCGCCGATGGCATCGGCGTGCTCGACCTGAAGACCCTGACGCTGGTGCGCAAGATCCGCGGCGTGTCCGACCCGGAGCAACTGGCGGTCAGCCATGACGGCAAGCGCCTGTTCGTGGCCAGCGAAGACACCGGCTCGGCCATCGTCCTCGATGTCAAAGAGGGCAAACAGCTGGCGGCATTGCGCGTGGGCGGCGAGCCCGAAGGCGTCACCACCAGTCCCGACGGCAAGGTGGTCTACGTAACCTCTGAGGCCGAGCATCGCGTGTCGGTCATCGATGTGGCCAGCAACGCCGTCATCAAACAACTGGAAGTCGGCGAGCGTCCGCGCTTCACCGCGTTTTCTCCCGACAGCAAGCATGCCTATGTCAGCTGCGAGAACGACGGCAGCATCCGCGTCATCGACGCCGTGGCGCATGTCGTCACGGGCACCTTCAAGCTGGAAGGTGGGCCGCTCATCCGCCCCGTGGGTCTGCTCGTCTCGCCCGATGGCAGCCGGCTGTACGTGGCCACCGGTCGCGGCACGATGCTGGTCGCGCTCGATGCTGTCACGGGCAAGTCGCTGGGCCAGGTGGCCGTGGGCCCGCGGCCCTGGGGTCTGACCATGAGTCCGGATGGCCGCACGCTTTACACCGCCAACGGGTCGTCCAACGACGTCACCGTGGTCGACGCGGCGACGCTGAAAGTCGAGACGAAGATCGCCGTGGGCGAGGCGCCGTGGGGCGCCGTGGTTGGACGCTGGCCACTGCGCTGAGGCAGTGAGCCTGTGGGCGCCGGATCAGTGCAGCAGACTGCGCACGGACCAGGCGCCCAGGAAGGCGAGGGTGAGCGAGCCCAGCACATGGGCGCTCGCCGTGCCCAGGGCCAGGGCGCCGCGACCCGATTCCAGCAGGCTCATGATTTCCAGCGAGAACGTCGAGAAGGTCGTGAGACCGCCCAGAAAGCCGGTAATCACCAGCAGCTTGTATTCCGGCGGCAGGCCGGCGCGCAGCACGAAAAAGGTGGCCGCGGCACCCGCTAGATAGGCACCCAAGAGGTTGGCGCTTAACGTGCCCATCGGCACCGCCGGGAAGAGCGGATTGAGCGCCAGGCTGAGCCCATAACGCAGGCAGGCACCCAGGCCTGCACCCACAAACACACTGATCAGGGCGGTCATACTCATGGCGGTTGAGGGTATCATTGCGCCTCGGTCGTTGCCCCGGTAGCTCAGTGGATAGAGCACTCGCCTCCTAAGCGAGGGGTCGCAGGTTCAACTCCTGCCCGGGGCACCAGACCCGCATCGTGTCAGCACACCCGACGATGCGATACATTGAGGCCCCGACCCCTTTACTCGGCAGGCCACCCATGCTCCCTGGCAACAAGGTCATCATCACTGTCGCGCTCAACGGCGGCATGCAGATGGACCGCGACGGCGCAGTCATTCCCAAGCAGCCCGAGGAGATCGGCGAGGCGGCCGCCCGTTGTTATGCGGCGGGCGCGGCCATGGTGCATGTGCATGCACGGGGTCCGGATGGCCGCAACACCGGTGAGCGTCAGGTCTACGGCGAAATCATCCGGCAGATCCGTTCACGCTCGCCCATCCTGATCCAGACCACCAACGGCATCGGCGTACGTCGCGATCCGGCTACGGGTCAGTTCATCTGGCCGACGGACGCCGAGCGCCTGGGCTTGCTGGAGTTGGATCCGCCGCAGGATCTGTTCGGCATCGCAGGCGGCTCTGCCGACTTCTACAACCCCGAGGGGGGTTATCCGGAAGAAGTGCCTTACGTTAATTCACCAGCGCTGTTGCGGCAGACCATCCAGGCCGTGTATGCAAAAGGGTCCGCGCTGGAATACGAAATTGTCGAAGCCAGTTCGCTGCATCGACTGGCCCGCTATGCCAGCGAGGGCCTTTTCGAAGCGGCTCGCGACAATGTCTGGCTGCTGCACGGGGGTGGCTTTGGCGCGACCCCGCCTTTTGCACGCAACGTGTTGTTCAATATCGACGAAGGCCTGCGAATGTTCCCGCGGGCCATCTGGGGCGTGACCGCCACGGGCCGCAATATGTGGCCCATCGTGACACTGGGTCTTTCGCTCGGCGCCGATCTGGTGCGGGTCGGGTTCGAGGATGGCGTGCACCTGCCGGATGGCAGCGTTGCGCGCGACAACAGCGACATGGTGCGCGCCGCCGCGCAGATCGCTGCGCTCTATGGCCTCACGCCGGCGACGGTTGACGAGGCTCGCGAGCGGTTCCGGATCTGAACGCATCATGCCGGCACCCGCTGTCCTGCTTACCGGCCTCTGCGCGCTGATCTACCTGCTCGACGGCCTGATCCACTCGCTGCTCGGGCCGCTCGCCCCGGACATGGCCGCTTCGCTGCACCTGGGCAACGCACAGCTGGGACCGATCTTCTCCGCCAATCTCGCCGGCCAGTGCCTGGGGCTGGTGCTGCTGCCCTTGCTCGCGGATCGCCTCAGTCAGCGTCGCATTGTGCTGCTGTCGCTGGCGGGTTTCGGTCTCGCGCAGGCCGCCACGGCACTGGCCGACGGACCGGCCAGCCTGATCGCCTGGCGCCTCGTTACCGGCTTCTTCCTCGGGGGCTGTCTGCCCAGCTGCCTGGCGATGGTGACTGCGGCTGCGCCGGTGGCGCGCCGCGGACTGGCGATCATGGTGCTGTTCACAGGCTATGGCCTGGGTGCCGCCCTTGCCGGACTGGTCGCCACCGGGTTTGCCGCCCATGGTGGCTGGCGAGCGGCCATGGTCGCAGTGGGCGGGGCCTGCCTGGTCACCCTGGTGTTCGCGTGGGCCGGACTGCGCGAGGCGCCTTCCCCTGCAGGCAACGACGAATCGCCATCGGCCGCAGGGCCCAGATTGCGCACCCTGGACATCCTCTCCCGCCGCTACGCGATCGGCACGCTCCTGCTGTGGCTGCTGTTCATCTCGCTGCTCACGATCAGCTATTGCCTGAATTCGTGGCTCCCCACGTTGCTGTTGGAAGTGGGGCGCGACAAGCAGTTCGCCTCGCTGTCGGTGACGATATTTTCCTTCGGCGGGATCATCGCTGCGCTCGGCGTGGGCCTGCTCATCGACCGTTTCGGGACCCGACCGACGCTGCTCGGTTTCATGGCGATGTCCGCGGTCCTGCTCTATGCCATCGGACAGGTGATGGCAACGGCTTCGGAATCGGTCCTGATGCTGCTGCTGGCCGCCTGCGGCTTCTTCGTGCTGGGTGCCTATGGGGGCGTCAATGTCGTGCTGGCGACGTATTACCCCGCATCGTTGCGTGCGACGGGTATCGGGTGGGCGAAAAGCATCGGCCGCGTCGGCACGCTCGTCGCGCCAGTGCTGATCGGCCTTGCGCTGGGCGCTGGTATGCGAGGGGCGACGATCTTGTCGCTGTTCGCCCTTCCTGCGCTGCTGGCGGTGGCATCGCTGATGGCGATCAGGACCGGCGAGCGCAAGTCACTGGCTCCATCAGGAGTGTCATGAGGCCCCGCACTTCGGATTGATGCTTGCAGTAGCCGCCATCGCCCAAGATGCTGCCAGCGTAGGCAGGCAGCGTGGCCTGGCCTGGCTGGACGGTGGCCGTGTGGCCTGTGAGACTTGCTCTGGCTACCACGGTGCGGGTTTGTAATCCTTGAGGAACTGTCCCCAGACCTGCGTTCCCGTGCGCTGTCCCTCGAAAATGGGATCCACAATGCGCGCGGCGCCGTCGATGATATCCAGCGGTGGCGCGAAACCCTGTTCGGCCTTGCGCGCAGCATGAACGGCCGGATCCTCGTCGGTGACCCAGCCGGTGTCCACGGCGTTCATGTGGATGCCATCCTTCACGAAATCCACGGCGCTGGTTCGCGTCATCATGTTCAAGGCGGCTTTGGCCATGTTGGTGTGCGGATGTTTGTCGGTCTTGGTGGCGCGGTAGAACTGGCCTTCCATGGCGCTGACGTTGACGATGTGTTTGTGCTGCCCTGGCGTGCGGAGCATCAGCGGCTTCAGGCGCGCATTGAGGATGTAGGGGGCGATCGCGTTGATGAGCTGAACTTCCAGCAATTCCGCGGTGGCCACCTCGTGCATGCGTAGTCGCCAGCTGTTGGTCTGGCGCAGGTCCACCTGCTGCCGGTCTTCGTCGTAGTGGCCGCTGGGGAACAGGCCAGCACTCTCCTGAAAATCCTCATCCAGATACTGCCGCTGTGACAGCGCCGCGCTGTGCACGAGGCCATCGCCGGGCGTGGGGTGGGCCGCGGTCACCAGGTGCTGCGCGCGGTGACCCGCGGGTCCCTCGACGGCCTGAACCAATTCATGGTGGTGGGCCAGCACATGGCGCAGTGGTTCGGACAGCCCGCCGAAGGCCTGCTCTTCCCGGCTGATGAGATGCTGGAAGAATCCCGGGGGGCGCCGCACGGTCTGGCAGGCGTTGTTCAGGATGTAGTCCAGTCGCGGCAGTCGCTCCAGCAGGAAGCGGGAGAAGATCTCTACGCTGGGTGTGTGGCGCAGGTCCAGTCCATGGATCTGAAGTCGGTCGGCAAACGCCGGGAAGTCAGGCTCCTGCGCATAGCGGTCTGCGGCATCGACCGGGAAGCGCGTCGTGACAATGACGTGTGCGCCAGCCCGCAGAAGCTTCAGCGAGGCATTGAAGCCGATCTTGACCCGCGCGCCGGTGACCAGCGCGTAGTGGCCGCTAAGGTCTGCGGTTTGTGTGCGCTTGGCATAGTTGAAGTCACCGCAAGATTCGCACAGCGAGTCATAGTAGCGGTGCAGTTTCACAAAGGGCTGCTTGCAGACGTAGCAGGAAAGCTCCTGGTTCAGCGTTGGTCGTTCGGCGGCTACGTCGGCTTCCGTGGGCGCAATCCACAAGGGTGCATACACCGGCGCTTGACGCTGGCGGCGCAGCGCCGTTTGCTCGATCACCTGCCGGTCCTGCGCTTTCTCGGTCTCCCGTTCTGCACGGCGAAAGGCCTTGGCCATTTTCACCCTGTCCTGCTTTTCTGGCTTGGCGACCAGCCCGGCGGCGGTGAGCAGGTCGCGTCGTTGCAACTGGGTCAGTTGAGTGAGCAGTCCACGATCGGCCTCAATGCACTTCAATATGCGGATGCAGGTGGCAATGTCGGCTTCAGTCAGCAGGGATTCTGTATCAGGAGGGGTGGGCAGCATCGGGGTAGTGTATGACTTCCAGGCTGACGCTGCGTTATGGGGCTGAGTGAACAGGGGGACGGTTTTTCAGGCAGTCTGCGCGCGCTGTTGCCGTTCTGTGTGTTCTGGCTGTGTCCGGGTTAACGGCTTGCCTGCGCCGGTGCGACGGCGGGAGTTGTCTGGGGTACGCGCGCAGCCAGTGCCGCGGCTTCGACCTTTGCCTGGCCTGCCACGTAGCCGCGGATCGACTCTGCGCCGCCGGCAGGCAGGTACTGCTTCCAGGCAATCATGCCGTTCCCCTGCAACACGCCGTCTTCGACGATGGCGCTCCACGTGTCCTTGCTGGCCAGGGTCGGCGAGCGGCGCAGGTCGGGCAGGATGTTGGCCGACATCGTGTTGAGGCCATGGCAGCGGCCACAGCGCAGGAGGTACAGGTTCTTACCCTGCTCGACGGAGGCTGCCGTGAAGGCTTCTGCCACGATGACCGGCGCACCGGCCTGTGGCGGATCGGCCGGCAGCGTGGCGGTACCGCCGAGTTTGAAGGCCACCAGGCGACCGACCTGCCGCGCACGCACATCCGGCGTGCTGGCCATGATTCCGCTACCGCCCTGGCCGGTCGTCGCGAGGATGTACTGCTCGCCGTCGATGGCATAGCTGATGACGCCGCCTGCAATGGCATTGGGCGTCTCATGCGTCCAGATCTTCTCGCCGGTGTCGGCGCGATAGGCAGACAGTTCGCCCATGACGACATTGCGCGAGTGGCCCTGGAACACCAAGCCACTGGCGGTGGCCAGCACCGCGCCGCCCATGCCGGGGGTCTTCCACACGGCCTTCTGTGCAACCGGGTCCCAGGCCAACAGGTGGTGGGCGGGCTTCGGCGCTTTGGGATCCGGAGTCGGTGCAGCCTGACCCGGCGCATGGTCAGCGAAGTGATAGATGCCGATGTTGTCGAGGCCCTTTACATACTCGTAGCGGGGCCGCGGAATCAGGCGCGTGCTCGAATTGTCTGTGGCCTGCAGGTAGACCAGGCCGGTTTTCGGGCTGTAGGCCGTGGGCTGCCAGGCATGGCCGCCGGGTGTTCCGGGACTCACGGTGTAGGGCTGTTTGAGCGAGTCGTACCAGGCCGCCGGGTTCATGATCGGGCGGCCTGTCTTCTTGTCGATGCCACGGGCCCAATTGATCCCTGTCACGTAAGGCTCTGCCGACAACAGTTCACCGGTCTTGCGGTCGAGGTTGTAGAAGAAGCCGTTCTTGGGCGTGTGCATGAGCACTTTGCGCGCCTGCCCGTTGAGCGTGAGGTCGGCCAGGATCATGTCGGCGACCGAGTCGTAGTCCCAGATGTCGCCCGGTGTTTCCTGGTAGTG
>CANGFJ010000006.1 GCA_947453065.1 Pseudomonadota bacterium | reverse complement strand
TTTCGCCGCGCCCAGCTGCAGGGCGTTATGCGCCTGCACGATCTGCCACTGTGCCTCGGCCTTGGCCTGGGTCGAACAGGCGCCCAGCTGCGCGCCAAAGCCGGCGGGACTCTTGGCCGGCGCCGCGGCCACCGCAGGCGGAGCCTTCGCCTCCGGTGCAGCCTTGGCGGCAGGCTCAGGCTTGGCGGCAGGCTCCGGCTTGGCGACAGCAGCAGGCTTCTCGACCGGCGCTGCCTGGGGCACCGGGGCAGAGGCCGGCGAGCCAGACATCGTGGCCATCACCGTGGCCGGCGTATCGGCCGCCGGAGTCACCAACGCAAAATTCTCGATGCGCACGCGTGCTTCCTGGGCCCACTTGCCTTCCGGATAGCGACCCACGAACTGCTGGTAGGCCTGCAGACTGTCCTGCCCCGTTGCTTGCTGCCAGGCTTCGTCCTCGGCCAGCTGCGCGACACGCGTCGTTGCATCCGTGGCATGGGTGCTGCCCGGGTACTGCTTGAGGAACTGCTCATAGGCGGCCACCGTGTCGGCGGCCTGCGTGGCCCGCCAGTCCGTGCCTTCGCGACTGCAACCCACCAGCACCAGGGATGAGAGCACGAGCCCCACACACAGACGGGGAACCAGCGGCAAACGGGAACGATGGGTCATCGGAACTTCCTCAGGGACAACGGCAGGCCCGTGCCTGCGCAACATTCATTCTAACAACGGGACCGACCCGTTCCGGGCAAGCGTGGCCAGCACAAACGCGTTGGCCCAGGACGCCTGGCCCAGCCGCTCCAGAAAGCCCGTATGGCCGCCGTGTGCGGTGACGTGGACGCTCAACCTGGGCCCCTGCGCCAGCTGCCGCAGGTCTTCCACCGGGATGATCGGGTCATCTGTGGCGGTCAGGATCACAGCGGGGGCGGCCAGAGTCGCCAGGCGCTGGCCGGTGATCGTGTAGCCGGCCAGGTAGGTGTCCAGGTGTTTGAACTCCGTGTACCGCACGATCAGTTCGTCGGTCATGCGCCGCAGGTCTGCCAGCCGCAGCAAGGCGCCGAAGTCATAGTGCCGGGGCCACAGCGCCTGCTTGCGCAACAGCGAGCGCGACCACTTCCACACGAAATAGCGCCGGTAAAGGGGCAAGCCGCGCTCCAGCGCCAGCAAGGTCCTGTCGGGGTCGAGCACCGGTGACACCGCGACGACGCCCGCCAGCCCCAGTGCCGCGGCCTCCGGCAGCGAGGCCACGCGCAGCATGAAATTGCCCCCGAGGGAGAAGCCAACCAGCCACAGCTGGCGGCCCGGATACTGCCGGGCGATCGCGTGCACCGCGCCCGACACCTCGGGCAGCAGGCAGGAATGGAAGAGGCCGCTGTTCAGGTGGTGCGTGTCGCCATGGTCGCGCAGGTTCAGGCGCACGACCTCGGCGCCGGCATCGAAGAGGTCCTGCCCGAGCGACAGCATGTAGTGCGCATCGGCACTGCCTTCCCAGCCATGCAGCAGCACCACCAGCCGGCCATCAGGCTGGGTCGGCGCGGCGTAAAAGGCCTGCAGCCTGACCCCGTCGCCGCAGTCGAGCAGCTGCTCCGTGCTGGCAGCACGCAGACGCGCAGCGCGGCGGCGGACAAACAGGCTTTGCAGCGGCAGGCTGGGGTAGATGGACTGGAAATGACGATTGCGCAGCCACCGCGCGGGCGCGAAATCCCTCAATTGGGCGCGTGCCAACGCACTTCGACGCGGTTGTTGGCAGCGGCAGCGGCATTCCACTCTCCGGCCGTGACCACGCGACCACTGTTGCCCGCATCCGGATACGGCCGGGCCACCTGGTCGGCGCTGCCGGTCATCAGGCGCAGGTCGATGGCGTCGGCATGCACCTTGCGGAACTCGGCCACCATATTGGCGAACGGCAGCGACTCGCGCTGGGTGGCGCCAAGGCTTTCTTCGGCCGGGTTGCCGATGAGTTCGCAGGCGCCCAGCGCAGCCGCCTCGGCAGCCAGCGAATAGCCATCAGACGGGTTCCCCGCAAGGCAGAAGCGCCCAGGAATGGCCTGCACGTCCACGACGCCATGGAAGCCACTCTGCACCAGCAGGCCGAGCACCGACCGGATGCGATCCACACGCGCCCCGGCCAGCGCGAGCTCGCCGTAGGGCACGGCGAAGACCGCAGGCCCAGCGGGGACCACGACGGACGAGCGGGACGCGCCGCCCTCTGCGAGGGTGGCGGATGGCGCCAGCTCAGCCGGCGCGGCGACAGCCGGCTCGACGCCCTGCGACGCAGGCGTGGCCGACAGCTGCGCGACCTGCATCTGCAAGGCCCGCCGCTCGACTTCGCCGCGCAGCCAGAGGGCCGCAAGCACCACGGCCACCACGGTCGCCGCCACACCATAGATCGTGCCACGCCAGTCGCGGGCACTGCCGCCGGAGTCGGCCTGCAGGGCCTGCGCGTCGCGGACGATGCCGCGCACTTCTTCCAGGATGTGATCGGACTGGTTCTCCAGGCTGGTCAGCACCAGCCGGCGCAGGCCGACCACTTCCTCGTGCAGGGCCCGCGTATCCTCGTGGCCGCGATAGACGTCCTTGGCCGGCTGCACGACCAGCTCTGCCAGCTCCGCCGTGATGTCGCCCATGTCGTCGCCCGCCGCCTCATGCGGCAGGATCTCGACGGCCGAGGTCACGGCTGGCGGCTGGTCGCTGTCCAGGGCGTCACCGGCCAGCTTCAGCTGCTGCAGCACCTTGAAGACATCGGCGGGACGGATCTGCTTGGGCAGTACGCCCACCGCACCCAGCGCCCGCGCCTGCCCCAGGTACAGCTCGCCTTCCTGCGAGGTGTACATGAGGATGGGAATGGTCGCAGTACGCACGTTGTTCTTGATGGCCTGAACGGCCTGGAAGCCGTCCATGCCCGGCATGAGGTGATCCATGAAGATCACGTCGGGGCGGTGGCGGGTCAGGTAGTCAATGGCCTGTTCGGCCGATTCGGCCGTGTCCACATCGAGGTGGTGCTTCTCCAGCAAGCGGGAGAGGAAGGCGCGGGCCGACTTGGAATCATCGACGACCAGGGCACGCTTCGCAGCCATGCAGACACCGTTCAGGCAACAGGTTGAGTCCGCAGTCTAGCGTAGCGGCGAGTCGTGGGAAGCCCGTCCGCAACAGGCGACACGACGGTTCTGGAACCCGGCCCTCAGGCCGGCAGGACCGCCATCACACCCAGGGCCATGCCGGTGCCGATCAGGGCACCCACCAGCACATCCGAGGGGTAATGCAATCCCAGAACGACCCGCGACAAGGCGACCAGCAGCGCGAATGGCACCAGCACCGGCGCCAGGTACGGGAAGCCACACACCGCGATCAGGGTGAAGCACACCGCATGCAGCGTGTGGCCGGACGGAAAACTGAATCGATCCAGCGGCACGCCGGCACGGGTGATCGTGTCATGGGTAATGAACGGGCGCTCGCGCACGAAGGTGCGCTTGAGATAGCGGTACAACAGCAGGCCAGCCAGCCCGCTCACCGCCATCTGCAACGCCACCAGCGCGCCGTGGCGACCATGCACCAGCGGTAGTGCCGCAATCAACACGTACCAGGCCACGCCATCACCCAGGCGACTGGCCCACTGGAAAACGCGCCGGGCACCAGCCTGCTGGACCAGCGCGTTGAACTGCCGACAGAGCCGCAGCTCTGACTGGTCCAGCCGGTTGACCAGCGCTGCGGTGCGTGTGGGCCTTGCTGTGCTGTTCATCATGTGTGCAGTGTCGCCGCGCTATGCGACGGCTTGATGACAGCTCAGGCCGCAGCCCGCAGGCCGCGACTCGCGTGCAGGTGCTCGCTCGCATGGCCAGGCTGGGCCCAGTTCCACAGCTCCAGCTCACCGCTGCGGTCCTCTACCAGCGCCGTGCAGTGCTCGACCCAGTCCCCGTCGTTGCAATAGAGCACGCCCTCCAGCGTGGCCACTTCGGGCCGATGGATGTGCCCGCAGATCACGCCATCGAGGCCGCTGCGACGGGCCGCGTGCGCCGCGGCACGCTCGAAGCGCTCGACATAGCGCACGGCATTGCCCACCCGGCCCTTGAGCCAGGTCACCAGCGACCAGTGCGGAAAGCCCAATGCATTGCGGACGGTATTGAGCCGATACCCGGCACGCAGGCTGATGTCATACAGGTGCGTGCCCAGCGCACTGATCCAGCGAATGCCTTTCACGGCACCATCGAACTCATCCCCGTGCAGCACAAGCATCTTCATGCCCCGCGCAGTCTCGTGCACATACTCGCGGTGAAACTCAATGTTGCCGAAGGAATGGCCGCAGAACTCACGCAGCGGCTCGTCGTGGTTTCCCGGCACATAGATGACCCGTGTGCCCTGCTTGGCCTTGCCAAGGATCGTGCGCAGGACGTTGCTGTGTGACTGCGGCCAGTAGATGCCCTTGCTCAGGCTCCACAGGTCGATCACATCGCCCACCAGGTAGAGCTGTTCCATGTCGACCGAGTGCAGGAAATCGAGGATGCGGTCGGCGCGGCACTCCCGCGTACCCAGATGCAGGTCGGAGAGGAACACACTGCGTACTTTGATCGGATCAGGACGGTCGGGACGTGACATCGGTCTCTCCTAGGCAGTACGTCAGGTTGCGCGGCAAATCACCAGGTGGGATTCAAACTCCCGCGTGCTGGCATTCCAGTCGGCGCGCAACGCCCGATCCCGGCAGGCGGCCGGCGACATCCGCAGCGCGCGGCGCGCCGCCGTGGCCAGATCCCATTCCAGGGCGCCGGTCACTCCGTCATCGATGACATCCACAGGCCCCGCTACCGGGAACGCAGCGACTGGCACTCCACAGGCCATGGCTTCCAGGTTCACAAGACCAAAGGTGTCGGTGAGACTCGGAAAAACCATGACGTCCGCGGCGGCCAGGTGGGCCGCCAGGTCCTCGCCATACCGGTAGCCGCTGAATACGACATCGGGATTGTGGGCCTGCAGGCGCTGGCGCTCAGGACCATCCCCGACCACCAGCTTGGTGCCGCGCCAGGCCATGCGCAGGAAGGCATCGAGGTTCTTCTCCACCGAGACGCGCCCCACATAGATCGCAATGGGCCGCGGCAACTGCAAGAAACCCTTGTCCCGCGGCCGGAACAGCGCCGTGTCGACCCCGCGCTGCCAGCGGACGATATTGTCGAAGCCGCGTGATTCCAGCCGCGCCTGCATGGTGGGCGTGCTCACCATGCAGTGGCTGCCGGCGCGATGGAAGCGGCGCATAGCGGCATAGCTCAGCGACAGCGGCACGGGCGCACGACTGCGCAGGTACTCCGGGAACTGCGTGTGATACGAAGTCGTGAACCGCAACCCCTGCGCGATGCAGTGCCGGCGTGTGGCATGGCCAATCGGCCCTTCGGTCGCGATATGGATCGCGTCCGGTGCGAACTCACGGATGTGGCGCCGGACCGCAAGACCGGGAAACAGGGACAGGCGAATTTCCGGGTAGCTGGGGCAAGCGACTGTGCGGAAGCGTTCGGGCGTCAGCACAGACACTGTGTGCCCGGTGCGTTCGAGTGCGGCGACGGTGTGGCGCAGCGTATTGACCACGCCGTTGGTCTGCGGCAGCCAGGCATCAGTGGCGATGAGTATTTTCACTGGTCGGAAGGCTAGCCGGCGCAGATGACGCGGATGTGACGCTGCTGGCTGCGGAACAGGACCGTCATCGTCCTGCAACGCTATCGCTATATCACGTCAACACCGTTGTCACTTGTAGAGGTTCTGTCATGCCGGGTTTCCGCGAGACACTGCGCGTCCAGCGCTGGGACGATCACCGTTACTACCACCACAGCCGCATCAACCAATCGCTGCATCTGGTGAGCGCGCTGGGCTTCATCGTGAGCTACGGGCTGCTGTTCGTGGATCCCGCGATGGCGGGTCTCGTGGCGTGGCTGCTGTCGATGACCAGCCGTCAGGCCGGTCACTTTTTCTTCGAGCCTAAAGGCTACGACGACGCAAACCAGGCCACGCATGAGCACAAGGAAGAGATCAAGGTCGGGTACAACCTGCGCCGCAAGATCGTGCTGATGGCCGTCTGGGCCCTGTCGCCCGGGCTGCTACTGGCCGACCCGACGCTATTTGGGTTGCTGACGCCGGCCGACAGCCTGAACGCCTTTGCGCACCAGGTCGGTTACCTCTGGCTGACGGTCGGCGTGGCCGGCCTGTTGTTCCGCACGGCGCAGCTGTTCGTGCAGCAGGGCGTGATGGCCGGCGTGGCATGGGCCAGCAAGATCATCACCGACCCCTTCCACGACGCGAAGCTGTACTACCGCTCGCCGCTCTACCTGCTGCGCGGCGAACTGATCGACCCGATGCACGCCCGCCACCAGGACTGACGCATCTCGCGGAGCACGCGGCGCCTGATGGCCTTGTCCGTCAGGTGCCCGTCGCTCCACCACCATCCATCGGCCTCCATCGCGGTGGCGGCTGCCACCATCCGATCGGCGACGGCGGCAAAGTCCGCCTCGGTGTAGTCCAGGCTGAAGATGAAGCGACCGGTTCCGATCCAGCCCAGGTGCAGGCCCTCTGCACGCAGGTAGTACTGCAGCATCCAGTTGTAGCGCGAGGGGCGGGTGTAGAAGACTGTCCAGATCGATCCCATGTTGGCGATCTTCACGGGCAAGCCCGCTGACTCGAACCGCTGGTTCAGTGCGCTGGCCCGCTGGTTCCACAAGTCGTCCATGCCCAGATAGAGGCCACGCGCCGTATCTGTCTCCAGGAACTGCAGGAACTCGTGCATGGCACCCATGACGTGGGGGTGCGAGTTGAAGGTGCCGCGCGCGAAGCAGATATCGGCCGGCCGCTCGTCGCGGTAGCGCTTCATGAGGTGCGCCGGACCGCAGACCACGCCCACCGGCAGGCCGCCGCCCAGCGTCTTGCCATAGGTCACCAGGTCAGGACGCACGCCGAAGTATTCCTGCGCACCGCCCGGTGCGAGCCGGAACCCGACGAACACCTCGTCGAAGATCAGCACAATGCCCCGCCGCGTGCAGACGTCGCGCAACTGCTGCAGCCAGCGCGTATAGGCTGCGCGGTCGAAGTGCGCACGACGCGAACTGTCCAGCAGCGAGGAGTCGGACGGCGCGCTGGCATTGGGGTGCAGGGCCTGCAGCGGATTCACCAGCACGCAGGCAATGTCCTTGCGGGTCTCCAGCACACGCAGGGTGCGCGGGTCGTCGTCACGCAGGGTGTACGTGTCGCGGGCCGTCTGCGGGTTGCCGATGCCGGGCTGCACGTCACCCCACCAGCCATGGTAGGCGCCACAGAAGCGCACCAGCTTCGAGCGACCCGTGTGGTAGTGCGCCAGGCGAACGGCCTGCATCACCGCCTCGGTGCCCGACATGTGGAACGAGGCCTGCTCGAAACCCGAGATCTCGCGCAGGCGCCGCAGGTTGTAGGCCATGACCGGGTGGTAGGCCCCCAGCACGGCCCCCAGGCCAGCGACCTGCTCTGCGCCCCGCTGCATGCAGCGTTTGTAGAAGTCGTTGCCAAACAGGTTCACGCCATAGGAGCCGCTGATGTCATACGCGGCATTGCCGTCCGCATCGATGACGCGCACGCCTTCCGAACGCACGAGCACGCTGCCGGTGCGCAGCTGCGTCCGCACCAGCTCCCGGAACTGATACGGCACGCGGTAGCGGGCCGTGAACTGCAGGTCCGGAATGGATGGGTCCAACTCGGCCGTGGCCGCCACGCTGCGCGCATAGCGCTGCGCGAAGCAGTCCGCCAGTCGCCCGAAGCCCGCGCGCCGGCGATCTGCGACCTCCGCGGGAGCGTCATCAGCCCGAAAGATCTCCGCGTCACCATAGGCGTAATACGGCACCAGGCGGGCCAGGCGCCGTGACCACCGGGCATGCCCGGTCAGTGACGGGTGTTTGGCACGCGAGAGCCGCAGGCGCACCCACAGGCGCCGGACCAGCCATACCGCGACCAGCGCGGCACACAGATTCAAAGGGATAGCAGTGTTCATGAAGTTCCTCCACCCCCACCGTATGACAAGGAGATTGCGCCCTCATGACGCTGCGCGAAGAGCTTAACTTTCTTGTCACCAACCGCATCCCGCGACGCGCGCTCACCCTGTTCATGGGCTGGTTCAGCAAGATCGAGCAGCCGCTCGTGCGTGCGGCTTCGATCGCGATCTGGAGACTGTTCTGCGACGTAGAACTGGCGGACGCGGGACGCACCCGGTTCCGCAGCCTGCACGACGCCTTCACCCGCGAACTGCGCGAGGGGGCACGCCCCATTGATACGGATCCTGGCGTGCTGTGCAGCCCCTGCGACGGCATCGTGGGCGCGATAGGCACCGTGGAACAGGGCGCCCTCTACCAGGCCAAGGGCTTCCCCTATCGCCTGCAGGACCTGCTACTGGACCCGAAACTGGTGGCGCAACATGAGGGCGGCCAGTACGTGACGCTGCGGCTGACCGCCGGCATGTACCACCGTTTCCATGCCCCGCAGGACTGCCAGGTGCACAAAGTCACCTATGTGTCCGGGGACACCTGGAACGTCAACCCGATCGCACTGAAACGCGTCGAGCAACTGTATTGCCGTAATGAACGCGTGGTGATCGAGACCACGCTCACCGCGAGCGGCGCGGTCGTGACGCTGGTGCCGGTTGCCGCCGTCCTGGTGGCCAGCCTGCGCCTGCACTTCCTCAACGTGCTGCTGCACCTTCGGTATCGGGGGGCCAACGTTATCCCCTGCGACGTCACGCAGAAAAAAGGCCAGGAAATGGGCTGGTTCGAGCACGGCTCGACGATCATCGTGTTTCTGCCCGCAGGCTGCACGCCCTGCGAGGGCGTCAGCACCGGGGCGCGTGTGCGCATGGGGCAGGGCCTGGTGCGCCTGCCCTGAGCCTGGCCGCGGAAGCTCAGCGGTAGCGGTTGATCTGGTCGCGCAGGGCCAGCGCCGCAGCGCGGGCTGCCTCGGCGAAGTCCTCGCCCTGGCTGGCATACAGGATGCCGCGCGACGAATTGATGAGCAGGCCGCGGCCATCGGCCGTGCGCCCTGCCTTCACCGCCGCTTCGACGTCACCCCCCTGCGCGCCGATGCCCGGCACCAGGAACGGCAGGTCGCCCACCACTGCACGGATCTCCGCCAGCTCCTGCGGATAGGTCGCACCGACGACCAGCAGGCAGTTGCCGCCGGCGTTCCAGGCCTGCGCGACCCGCTCGGCGACGATGCGATAGAGGCGCTTGCCGTCGACCTGCAGGTCCTGGAAGTCGCGCGCGCCCGGGTTGGACGTGCGGCACAGAATGACCACGCCCCGGTCTGCCCACTTGAGGTAGGGCGTCACCGTGTCGCCGCCCATATAGGGGTTCACGGTGACCGCGTCGGCCCCATAGCGCACGAACGATTCCTGCGCGTACTTCTCGGCGGTGTTGCCGATGTCGCCACGCTTGGAATCCAGGATCACCGGCAGGCCCGGGTGCTGTTCATGGATATAGCGGATGGTGTCGAGCAGCTGGTCTTCGGCAGACAGCGCGGCATAGTGCGCAAACTGCGGCTTGAAGCAGCAGGCGTAGTCCGCCGTGGCATCGATGATGCGACGGTTGAACTCGAAGATCGCCCGCGGCGCGTTGCGCAGGCTGGCCGGAAATTTCTCCGGCTCCGGGTCCAGGCCGACGCACACCAGGGACTGGTGCCGGTCGGCCGCCGCATAGACGCGCGCGATGAAGCGCGCGTCAGTCACGGGTGCCGGTTCCGCGGTTCATCAGCAGCACGGCCCAGCCAAACAGCCCGACGACGCACACTGCCATGATCGAGAACGCACCGACCACGTTGACGTCGGAAGTGCCCAGGAAGCCATAGCGGAAGGCATTGACCATGTGCAGGATCGGGTTGGCCATCGATATCGCCTGCGCCCACTCCGGCAGCAGTGACACCGAGTAGAACACGCCGCCGAAATAGGTCAGCGGGGTCAGCACAAAGGCCGGGATCCAGTTCACCTGGTCGAAGTTCTTGGCGAACACGGCGTTGATGAAGCCACACAGCGAGAACACCGCCGAGGTCAGCAGCACTGCTGCGATGATGATGCCCACGTGGTGCACATGCAGATGCGTGAAGAACAGCGCCACGGCCGTCACCACCATGCCCACCAGAATGCCGCGGATCAAACCGCCGCAGACATAGCCGGTGACGATGATCCAGTTGGGCAGCGGCGAGACCAGCAGCTCTTCGATGTGCTTGCCGAACTTCGCGCCGAAGAACGACGACACCACGTTGCCGTAGGAGTTGGTGATGACCGACATCATGATCAGGCCCGGCGCAAGGTAGGCGCGGTAGTCATAACCGCCCATGTCGCCGATGCGGCGGCCGATCAGGCTGCCGAAAATGACGAAGTACAGCGTCGCGGTGACCGCCGAGGGCACCAGCGTCTGCGCCCAGATACGCACGATGCGGCTGTATTCCCGGATGATGATGGTGCGCAGGCCAATGCGGCGGATCGTGGCCAGAGACAGTGCCTGGGTGTTCATACGGGACGATTCTCCACCAGCCGCATGAACATCTCTTCGAGGCGGTTGACCTTGTTGCGCATGCTCTGCACGTCGATCCCCTGCGCCGAGAGGCGCGCAAAGATCTCGTTGAGGCTCTGGCCCTTGGACACTTCCACATCCAGCGTGTGGTCATCCACCAGGGTGACGCGGCAGCCCTCGAGCTGCGGCGCGCTGGCCAGCGGGTTGCGCAGGCTCAGGATGAAACTCTCGGTCTGCAGCTTGCGCAGCAGGTTGCTCATGCGATCGCGCTCGATGATGCGCCCGCCATCGACGATCACGATGTTGCGGCACATCGACTCGGCTTCTTCGAGGTAATGCGTCGTCAGGATGATCGTCGTGCCGCGCTCGTTGATCTCGCGCAGGAATTCCCACATCGATCGGCGGATCTCGATGTCCACGCCGGCGGTGGGCTCGTCGAGGATCAGCAGCTTCGGCTCGTGCATCAGCGCGCGGGCGATCATCAGGCGGCGCTTCATGCCACCCGAGAGCGCGCGTGCCATGCTCTTGCGCTTCTCCCACAGGTCCAGCTGCCGGAGGTACTTCTCGGCGCGCTCGCGCGCCAGGCCACGTTCGATGCCGTAGAAGCCTGCCTGGTTGACCAGGATGGTCTCCGGCGACTCGAACATGTTGAAGTTGATTTCCTGCGGCACGACGCCGATGCAGGCCTTGGCCCGCTCCAGGTCGGTGTCGATGTCGTAGCCAAAGACCTTTACCTGGCCGGCAGACTTGGTCACCAGCGAGGTGACGATGCCGATGAGGGTGGTCTTGCCGGCGCCGTTGGGCCCCAGCATGGCGAAGAAGTCACCTTCTTCCACATCCAGATCGACCCCTTTCAGGGCCTGGACACCGTTCTTGTAGGTCTTGGCCAGACCCCGGACTGATAGCGCATGCATTTGAGCCAGAGTCTAATGCAATTTGCGTGGATTGACGCCGTCAGCCAGCAAGGTCGAAGATCCGCGCCTCCCCGTCTGGGTATCCCTACCTTGCGAAAACTGATTCCGGACCCGTTCATCGCGGTCCTGCTGCTGACGATTGTCATGGCCACGGTCTTCCCGGTAGGCGGTGCCCTTGCCGGCCTGCTGGGATACGTCGCCACGGCCGCCATCATGTTCCTGTTCTTCCTCCATGGCGTGCGCCTGCCGCGCGACAACGTGTTGGCTGCCGTGCTGCACTGGCGCCTGCACCTGAAGATCCTGGCCATGACGTTCGTGATGTTCCCGCTGCTGGGCTTCGGCCTGGCCACGGCCTTCCCACAGCTGCTGCCCCAGCCCTTGTGGGTGGGCGTGCTGTTCCTGTGCGCCCTGCCTTCCACCGTGCAGTCGTCCATTGCCTTCACGTCGATGGCCCGCGGCAACGTGGCGGCGACGGTGGCCTCGGCCGCTGCGTCGAACCTGCTGGGTATCGCCCTGACGCCGCTGATCGTCGGGCTGCTGGCCCATGCGCAGGGCGCAGGGGTGTCGTTCTCGGGCGTCTGGAAGATTTTCCTGCAGCTGCTGGCCCCCTTCGTGATCGGCCATCTCTTGCGGCCGTGGCTGGGCAGCTGGGCCGCCCGGCAGAAGGCCATCCTGTCGTATATCGACCGCGGCACCATCGTGCTGGCGGTCTACAGCGCCTTTTCGGCTGCCGTTATCGCCGGCATCTGGCAACACGTGCCTGTCCCTACGCTGCTGGTGCTGACGGCGCTCTGCGCCACGCTGTTCACCGTCGCGGTGCTGCTGACCGCCTTCGGCGCGCGCCTGCTGGGTTTCTCCCGCGAAGACGAGGTCGCCATCGTCTTCTGTGGCTCGCTCAAGAGCCTGGTCAGCGGCGTGCCCATGGCCCGCGTATTGTTTCCAGGTCCCGAGGTGGGAGCCGCCGTATTACCCGTCATGATTTTCCACCAGATGCAGCTTATGGTCTGTGCATGGCTGGCCCGCCGCTATGCGGCCCGGGACGGCGCACCCCGCAACGAGGAGCCTTGAGCATGAAAGTCCCCACCAGCGCCCCGACGCGCAAGCCCGGCACCTTCATCACCGCCGCCGAGTGCCCCCAGGCCGGGCATGAACGCATGATCCTGCCGCCGCCGATCGCCATGGCCGGCAACGACCCGGACGCCACCGAGCGCGCGTTGCTCGCCCGCATGAGCCAGACCGGGGCCGTGTTCATGATGGGCCAGAACCCGAAGCTGCCGGTTATGCCGGAAAAGCCCACGCTGCTGGATTTCTTCCACTACCGCTTCTGCGACATCGCGTTCATGCACCTGTTGCAGAGTGCCAAGCTCGCCCTGCAGGCCGGCCAGGACGAGAAGGTCGTGGTCGCCTGCCTGCTGCACGACATCGCCAACGGCGCGCTGCTGCGGGCGGACCACGGCTACTGGGGCGCGCAGATGATCGCGCCCTATGTGAGTGAGGAAATCAGCTGGGCGGTGAAGTACCACCAGGCGCTGCGCTACTTCGCCGACGAGTCGGTCGGCTTCAAGTACCCGGACGCCTATGACAAATTCTTCGGCCCTGACTACAAGCCGCCCGAGTACCTGTGCAAGGCCCATGACGAGGCCCGCAACCACCGCTGGTACATGACGTCGCGGCTGATCACGGTCTACGACATCTACAGCTTCCAGGATGGCTGGGCCGTCGATCCGGACGAGTTCACTGATCTCATCGGCCGGCATTTCAAGCAGCCGAAGGAAGGCCTCGGCTTCGACAATTCATCCGTCGCCCACATGTGGCGCTCGATGATCTGGCCGAACAACTTCCTGTAGTTCGGCCAGACCGGGCAAGGTCCTAGATGACCTTGCCGGGATTCATGATGCCCTTCGGATCCATCGCCTGCTTGATGGCGCGCATCAGCGCCAGCTCGGCCGGGCTGCGCGAGTAGTGCAGGAACTCGCGCTTGAGCGAACCAATGCCGTGCTCGGCCGAGATCGAACCGCGACGCTGCGAGACGATCTGGTAGACCGCCCGCTCGATGTCCAGCTCGGGCACGTCATGGCCCGACATGCGCACCGACACATGCAGGTTGCCGTCGGCCACGTGGCCGAAGAACACCGTCTGCAGCTGCGGCCAGGTGGCCTTGAGCATGTCGCCGATCTCGTCGGCCAGCGGGCCCACCTCGCCCGTCGGTACGCTGACGTCGAAGCCCAGCTGGGGCCAGTGCACGCCCTTGGACCACTCGCCCGGGGAGTCACGCACATCCCACAGCTCCGTAGCCTCGCGCTGCGACTGCGCGACGATCGCGTCCTTGACGATGCCGGCTTCCATGGCCTGGCCGATGACCGACTCGTAGCGCTCCTGGTCCGTTTCCGGGTCCGTGCCCATGGTCTCGATGAGCACGTAGGCGCCGGCACCGATGTCCAGCGGCGGCTTGCGCCCCAGGGCGACCGTGCCCAGCTGGTAGAAGTCGGGCCACATCACCTCGTAGGCCGTCAGCGACGAACCGAAGCCGCTGCGCGCACGCTTCAGCAGGTCCAGCACGGCCGGGTAGTCGTCCACCGCCATGATGCCGGTGCAGACGCTCTTGGCCTTCGGGTAGAGCTTGAGCACCACCTTGGTGATGATGCCCAGCGTGCCTTCGGCGCCGATGAACAGCTGCCGCAGGTCGTAGCCGGTGTTGTTCTTGATGACCTTGCGCAGCGAATCGATGACCGTGCCGTCGGCCAGCACCGCCTCGACGCCCAGCACCAGGTCCCGGGCCATACCGAAGCGCAGCACGCGGTTGCCACCGGCGTTGGTCGACAGGTTGCCGCCGATCTGGCAGCTGCCGCGCCCTCCCAGGTCGAGCGGGAAGAACAGGTCCGCGGCATCGGCGGCCTTCTGGATGGTTTCCATGGCCACGCCGGCCTCAACCGTGATCGTGGCGGCCGCGACGTCCACCTCGAGGATCTGGCGGAAGCGCTCCATCGAGAGGCAGACGCTGGGCCCGATCGGCACCGCGCCACCGGCCAGGCCGGTCATGCCGCCCTGCGGCACCACGGCGATGCTGCGGTCGTTGCAGTACTTGAGGGCCTGGGACACGTGCTCGACCGTGCGCGGCAGGACCAGCGCCAGGATGCCCACATCCTTGCGGCCCATCACGCAGTAATCCTGCGTGAGGCGGTCGATGTTGCTGGCGTCGATGGCCTGCACGATGTCGGCACCGAGCAGCGCAACGAGGTCCTGGAACACAGTCTGGTCAACAGTCATTGTTGTTATCCGTTGTAAAGGGGACGCGCGATTCACTTCGCGAACAGGCGCGAAGGATCCCGGAAGGCCTTGAACTCCAGCGCGTTGCCGGAGGGATCATAAAAGAACATCGTTGCTTGTTCACCGATTTGACCGGCGAAGCGGATGCCCGGGGCGAGCTCGAAGTGCTGGCCCCCGGTCTGCAGGCGGTCGGCAAGCTGCTGCCAGCGGTCCCATTCAAGCACGACGCCGAAATGGGGCACTGGCACCTCATGGCCATCGACGGGGTTGAACAGGCCGGGTTCGCGGGCGTTGCGGGCCGGATCCAGGTGGGCGACCAGCTGGTGGCCGAAGAAATCAAAGTCGACCCACTCCGGGGCACTGCGGCCTTCCGGGCAGCCCAGCATTGCGCCGTAGAACGCGCGGGCGCACGCCAGGTCGTGGACGGGAATGGCGAGATGGAAGGGTTGCAGCGACATGGCGGCCTCGGGAAATTGAAGCCGCCAGTCTACCGATCAGCCCGTCAGAACCGGTAGAGCACGTGCAGCTGGAGGACCGGCCAGATCTTGAACTGGCTGGCATCGTTCTCGATGGCCAGGGCCTCGGCCTTGAGGTCGGTCTGCAGGGACGGGTTCTGCGCCAGCAGGCCGCTGGCCTGAAGGTTCTGCAGCTTCGGCGAGCCCTGCAGCATCGCACCCACCTCGACACCCATCGTGAAGCCCTTGGCGAGCTGGCCGCCGTAGCCCAGCGTCAGCGTGGGCGCGAGGTCCTGGCCGGTAATCGTGCCGGTGAGCGTGCCCACCTGCGCCGGGGTATAGGTCGTCGGACCGATCTGCACGGCCGTGGCCGGCGTGCCGGCCAGCCGGACCTCGTTGTTGTTCAGCCGGGCACCGGCCGAGAGGCGAAAGCCGCCCCCGAACGGATACCAGTCGAGCAACCCGCCGATGGAATTGAGCTTCAGGTCGACGTTGTAGGCGATGCTGTCGTAGGTGTCGTGGGTACCGTAGGAAAACAGCCCGGCATTGGCACGCACCCCCAGGTGCGGCCCGAAGCGATAGGCCAGTTCCGGACCAAAGCCCAGCGTGCCGCCGGAGACGCCGACGGTCCAGGTGCTGGATTCTGCGGCCAGGGCCGGCGTGGCCGCCACGAGGGCAGCCAAAGCCAGACCAGCCAGAAGGGGGCGCGTCGTGCGTGTCATGTGGGTCATCCTTGAGGTGAATCCTGATGTCAGGCAGGAATACTCACTGATCGCGCCGCGCCGGACCCCGCCCGGCGTCACAGAATGACCAGGCGCCGGCGGCCAGCAGCTGGATTCCTCGCAGGCTGGCCTGCTGCAGCGCCGCGTTGTCGGCGTTGACGGCCGCCGCCAGCAGCTGCCGCCACACCAGTGGCTGCGATTCCCAGCGTGGCCGCACCCAGCCGGGGTGGTGCTCGCAGAGCCAGTCGATGTCGCGCAGGCTCAGCTGCGCAATGCGCGCGATACACCCGGGCGTCATGCCCAACGCGATGCGGGCCACCGAGCGGTGCGAGCGGGCCAGGTGCCAGCCGTAGACCAGCACGCGGCGTGCGAAGCCCGCTGCCCGCTCACCCTGGAAGCAGTCTGCGCGCAGTTCGCGTGGCACATCCTGCACGCCGTTCTGCTGCAGCCTGCGCCAGCGCGCTTCATCGCTGAAACCCGCATCGACCAGCAGGTACGGGCTGTTGGCCATCTGGCGCCGACCCTCGATCGACAACGCCCGCCACAGCTGGGGCTGCTCGTGCAGCAGCGGCAGTGCTGCGACCTCTGCCCCTGCCATGCCGCAGAGGATGTCGATGCACTGCCCGTTGATTTCCAGCAGCGGATCGAGCACGCCGCCAGAGAACCAGTCGCCTGCTGCCCACTGGCGCTGCGCGCCAGCCATGGATTCCTTTCCTGTCATGTCATTCCTCCTTGTTCGCACGACATAGTTACGGAAATTGCGCTTGGAACGAAGTCGCAAATTTGGGATATTTTTCCCAAATCCGCAATTCTTGATTTTCCAGCCACAGCACGTCAGGGAGGATTTATGAGGATTTCAGACGCCCGTTACAGCCGCGACCGGCTGCGATTCGACCTTGCCCTGCGCTTCATCCAGCACGAGGCGCGCACCAGCACCATCCGTTTGTGGACGGGCCTGACCGATGACCGCATCCGCAAGCTCTACCGCTCCTACATCGCCGACGACGGCGGCGAGGAAGTCACCCGCCACCGCGGCAAATCGCCCCAGCAGGCCACGTTCTTCACGCGCACGCCGGCCATGCGGCAGGAAACCGCGGTACTGGCCAGCGTCTGCTACCTGCTGGGCGTCATGCCGCCGAGCCGGGTGGCCGATGCCCAGCGTGCCCTACCCGGCATACAGCGCGGGGAGGCCCTGTGCGAAGCCTTCGAGACCTATCGTCGCCTGGTGGCTGCACCGCGCATCAGCTTCGAGCACGCGGTCTATCTGGTTACCGCCCTGGCGCGCGGCGATGAAATCGCGGCCACGCTCTGCAGCGCCTGCCGCGGGCTCATCGTGGTGGACCGCTATGCCACGCCGGGCCGGCGCTGTAGCAACTGCGAGGACACCGCACAGGGTAAGTAAGTACGGGAAGGCGCGCGCCGGGGGGCGGTGGGTATGATGGGGGCATGACCCAGCCTGGCAACTTCTTCTCCGGCGAATACCTCGACCGACGGGCCGAGGAACGCGTTGCCGCCGACTGGCTCGCAGCAGCGCGGAACGACGCCGGCACCCGCTACCTGGCCATGCAGGGTACGGCCACCCTGATGCGGGCCGACGCAGCGGGCGAACCCACCCGCATCGCGTTCCTGCAGCCTGCCGATCCGCGCGTGGCCGAAGCCCCGCCAGAGCGGCTGGTGCTGATGGGCTGGTTCCAGCAGGCCCGCTGCGTGCTGGTGGAACTGGAGCCCGGCGTGCCGGAGTCAGACCATGCCCAGGCCGCCCTGGGCGAGCAGTTCGCTGAACTGCGTCCGCTGGCCTGCACCCTCACCGCCGAAGACGCAGGGCTGCTGGCCTATGCGCGGGCGCTGACCATCTGGCGCAGCACGCACCGGTTCTGCGGTCGCTGCGGCGCGGCCACGGTCTCCACCCGCGCCGGCCACGCACGCCACTGCAGCCGGTGTGACCACGAGAGCTTCCCGCGCATCGACCCGGCCATCATCGTGCTGGTGCGCCACGGCGAGCGGGCGCTGCTGGGCCGGCAGCCCAGCTGGCCGCCCGGCCGCTATTCCACGATTGCCGGCTTTGTCGAGCCGGGCGAGTCCCTTGAAGATGCCGTGCGCCGCGAGGTTCGCGAAGAGGCGAGCATCACCGTGGGGGCCGTCCGCTACCATTCCTCGCAGCCCTGGCCCTTCCCGTCTGCGTTGATGCTGGGCTTTCTCGCCGACGGCGAAGCGGGCCAACCGCATGCCCAGGACGAAGAACTGGAAGACGTGCAGTGGTTCACCCGCGAGCAGGTGCGCAGCGGCGAGATCCTGCTGCCGCCCGCCGAGTCGATCTCGCGGCGCCTGATCGAACACTGGCTGCAGCAGGACGGCAGCGGATGACGCGCCAGCAGCGCATGCCCCTGTTGCGCGCTGTGGTGGGCGCACTGCTGCTGTTCGGCGCCCTGCCGGCGCCCGCCGCCATCCGCGTGGACATCGACGGCGTCGAGGGCGACCTCAAGCGCAACGTCGAGGCGTTCCTCAGCGTTGAACGCTACAAGGACCGCGACAAACTCGAAGAGGACACCGTCGCGCGGCTCTACAACCGCGTCGAGGATGAAGTGCGTTCGGCGCTCAAGCCACTGGGCTACTACGCGCCGGAGATCAAGGCCAGCTACGAGTCCAGCCACGATGACCGCAACTGGCGCATCCGCATTTCAATCGACGCCGGCAAGCCGGTCCTGGTCGAATCCATCGTCATCGGCATCGAGGGGCCTGGCGCCAGTGACCCGGTGTTTGCGGCCATTCGCGAGCACCCGGCCCTGCGCAAGGGCGCGCAGCTCAACCATGGCAGTTACGAACAGGTCAAAGGTGACCTGCAGCGCACGGCAGCCTCATACGGCTACCTGGACGCGCGACTGCTGGAGAGCGAGATGCTGGTAGATCCGCTGCAGCGGCGGGCCGACATCAAGCTGAAGCTGACTACCGGCCAGCGTTACCACTTTGGCCAGATCCGCATCGAGCAGTCGGTGATCCGGCCCGCGCTCATGCGCCGCTTCATGCGTTTCAGCGAGGGCGACCCGTACAGCACGGCACAGCTGTTGCGCACGCAGTTCGCGCTCGACGACAGCCTGTATTTCTCGACAGTCGAGGTGCAGCCCGAAGAGCGTGATCCGCAGACACTCAGCGTGCCGGTGAAAATCAGCGCGCAGCAGAGCCGGCGCCAGTTCTCGATCGGTACCGGTTACGGCACCGATACCGGGGTGCGCGGCACTTTCGGCTGGTCGGACTCGCGCCTCAACGACCGGGGACATCGCTTCCGCGTCGAGGTGAAAGCCTCGACCCTTACGCGGCGCATCGATTCCCGCTATGACATTCCCTTCGGCGATCCTGCCCTCGAGAAGATGTCGCTGCAGCTCACCAACCGCACCGAACAGATCGGCGACCTCAACACCACCGAACTCTCGCTGACGCCGTCGGTCACGCAGGTGCTGGGCCACTGGCAACGGGTGCTGTCCTTGGCGGCCACGCACACCCAGACCCTGAGCGCCAACACCCGCCAGTCCAGCAACCTGCTGGTACCGGGCATCAGCTATGCGTCGGTGCCCGAGGGCTACCTGGGCGAAGTGCTGTTCAGCCGCGGTTTCTATGCGGACCTGATCGGCTCCTCGCACACCCTGGGCTCGGACTCGGACTTCCTGCGCCTGCATGTGCAGACCGAACGTGTGTATGACCTGCGGCCGCGCTGGCACCTGCTGCTGCGGGGCGAAGTGGGCGCAAGCCTGGTGCGGGACTTCAACGACCTGCCCGGCATCTATCGTTTCTTTGCCGGTGGTGACCGCAGCGTCCGCGGCTTTGCCTACAACGACCTCTCGCCCAAGGAAATCGTGCTCGACCCGGTCAGACACGACCCGGTGCTGCTGGCCAGCGGCAATCCCAAGACGCAGAACGTGGGCGGGCGGCACTTGCTGGCGGGCAGCGTCGAAATCGTGCGTGACCTGCCACGCAACTTTGCGATGGCCACGTTCTTTGACATTGGCAATGCCTTCAACAAATTCGGCGATCCCATGGCGTATTCCGCGGGCGTCGGCGTGAGGTACCGTCTGCCAGTGGTGGCCATCGGCCTGGACATCGCCATGCCGCTGTCGGAATCCGGCAGCCCGCGCCTGCACCTCAACATCTCCCCCAAGCTATGAGCCGCCGCCGTCGCCTTGCCCTGTTGTTCGCTGGCCTGCTGCTGCTGCTGCCGTCGGCTGCCGTGCTGCTGCTGGCCAGCACCGCGTGGGGCCTGCAAGCGGTGGCCACGCGGCTTGGCACGATCGGCCCGGTGACGCTGCACATCGAGGGCGTCAGCGGCACGCTGGCGGGTGGTGCAAGAATTGAACTGCTCGACATCGAGCACCCCCGCGTTCACCTGCGTTTCACGGGCATTGAGGGGCGGCTGCAACTGGCGCCGCTGCTATGGCAGACGATCGACGTGCCGGCGCTGCGCCTGGAGACGGCGCTGGTCGAAGTGCGCAGGCCCGTCAATAACATCCCGTGGAAACCGCACTTCCTGCCGCCGCTGATGCGCATCCATGCCGACAGCGTGCGCGTGGCCCGGGGCACGCTGGTCGTACCCAACGGCATGCGCTTTGACGTGACGAACGTCGACTCTGCCGGCGCGGTGCTGCCAAAGCAGGTTCGCATCTATCGCAGTGAGCTGGACCTGCCAACGTTGCACCTGAGCACCGATGGCAGGCTGTACGCCCGCGATCCCATTGCCTTCTCGGCCCAGTCCAGCGTGACCTGGCAGCTGCCAGGCCAGCCGCAATGGGCGGCCACCGCCAGCTTCGACGGCAACCTGGCTGACCTGCCCTTGAAGGCCGCGCTCACCGCGCCCTTCCATGCCAGCGTGACCGGACACTTCACCCACCTGACCACCGACTGGCGGTTTGCGGGCCAGTCCACGGTGCGGGACTTCGACATCGTGCCCTTTGGCGGTGGCAAATTGCTGGGCCTGATGCAGGGCCAGCTGGCGCTGGCCATGGACCGCGATGGCTTCCAGGCCAAGGGGCAGGCCGAGTCCGCGGGGCTGGATGCGGGCCCCTTCGACGTGGACTTCGATGGCTTCTACAGCGCCAGGCGGCTGACGATCCGCGAATCGAACTTCGTGCACCGGGCCTCCCGCGCCCGGACCACGACACGCGGCACGATCGACATCGTGGCCGGGCGTCGGCCGCTGCTGGACCTGACTGGCAACTGGCAGGACTTCCGCTGGCCCTTGCGGGGCACGGCCAGCCCGCCCGTACGCAGCGCACGCGGCACCTTCAGGCTGCGTGGCGACAAGCCCTATCAGGTGGATGCCGACGGCGAATTCCGCGCCGCCGAACTGCCGGTCATGAGCGGCACGGTGAGTGGCCTGCTCGACAGCACGCGCGTCACGATTGCCCGCTCAAGCATCGCGACCTACGGGGGCCGCACGGAAGCCCGCGGCGAAGTGGTGTGGTGGCCGCAGCAGACCTGGGCGCTGACCGGCACCACCACCGGCATCGACCCTGCGCAGTGGCGCGCCGACCTGCCAGGACGGCTCGGGTTCGGGTTCGCGGCCAGTGGTCGGCGCTTCGCGGCCAATGGCGACCTGGACCTGCGCATCGAGCGACTGGGCGGCACGCTGCGCGGCAGTCCTGCCCAGGGCAACGGACGCGTCGAGCGCACCCGCGACCTCTGGCGCTTCACCGACATCGACCTGCGACTGGGGCGCGCCCGACTGACGCTCGACGGGTCGCTGGGGACGCAGCGCGACCTGCACTTCGGGCTGAACACGGACGACCTGAGCCTGCTCTCACCCGAGGCACGCGGCCGGATTGCCGCGCGCGGCTCGATCACCGGGACCGCCGCCGCGCCGGTCCTCGGGCTGCGCGCGCAGGGCTCCAACTTCGTGCTGGGTAAGCGGTCCCTGCGCAGCATTGATGCAGACATCGACGTGGACCTGCGCGACAGCGGCACCACGCGCGGTCGCCTGCGTCTGCGCGAACTGCGGTTTGCGGGGCGACTGATCAACACCCTGGAGGCAGAGGTCGATGGCAAGGCCGGCGACAACTCGGCCTTCCTGTCGATGGATGCCCGCGGACTGCAGGTCACGATGGGCGCCCGCGGCGCGTTCCGTGACGGGCACTGGAAGGGCGTCGTGCGCGAACTCGATGCCGGCGACAGCGAAGCACTCAAGCTGGCACTGGAAGCCCCGGTGCCGCTGGATCTCTCTGCCACGCAGCAGAAGCTCGGCGCGCTGTGCCTCAAGGGTCGCGACGGCGAGCGGTTCTGCACGGCCGCCGAGTCGCTGGACGGCCACTGGCAGGCCAGCTTCAACGCCGAAAAGCTTCCCCTGCGCACCCTGACGGCGGGCCTCACGCAGGACATCGACTACGACGGCACCATCGGCATCGAAGGCCTCTTCAACGGCACACCCGACGCACTCACGACCGGCACGCTGCACGCCAGCCTGCGGGACGCGCAGCTGCGACACCACCTCTCCAACGGGCGCGAAGAGCGGTTTGCCTTTGGCACCGGGCTGGTCGAAGCGGCCGCCACGCGCAGCGATTTCACAGTCCGCGTCGGCCTGGACGCGGGCGCCGCCGGCAATATCAAGGGCACGCTCGCGGGCCGGCGCACGGGCAGCGAGTGGGCGGAGTTCCCGATCCAGGGGGAACTCGCCCTGGAGACCGACGGCCTGAGCCTGCTTGATGTCTATGTGAATGGCATTGACCGGGCCTCCGGCAGGCTGACCACGCAGGTCACCGCCAGCGGCACGCTCGGGGCACCGGAGTTCCAGGGCGCGCTGCAGGTCCGCAAGGGCGAGATGGACCTCTACCAGGTAAACCTGGCGCTGCGGGAGATCAGCCTCGATGCGCAGCTCAACGGCAGGGGCCTGGAGATCCAGGGCAGCACCAAGGCCGGCGATGGCAGTGCGCGGGTCAGTGGCCAGCTGGCCTGGCGGGACCGCCAACCCTTCGGCAGCTTGCACCTGGAGGGCGAGAACCTGCAGGTGGTCAACGTGCCGGAAGCGCGCCTTTACGCGTCGCCCAAGCTCGACTTCGCGCTGGCGGGCAACCGCATCGACGTCACCGGCGAAGTGAAACTGCCGCAGGCCGTGCTGGAGCCGGCAACCATCACCAACGCCGTGCTGCCCTCTGGCGATGAAGTGCTGGTCGGCACGCCCCTGAAGGAACGCCAGTCGCACTGGCAGGTGGTCAGCGATGTGCAGGTGACACTCGGTGACAAGGTCAGCATCGACACCTACGGCCTGAAGGGCCGCATCACCGGCAGCCTCCGCGTGCATTCCGATGAGACGCAGGTCAGCCGGGGCGCGGGCGAGCTCAACGTGGCCGAAGGCAAGTACGCGGCGTTTGCCCGCAACCTCGATATTTCACGCGGCCGGTTGATCTTCAACAACGGCCCACTCGCGGACCCGGGCATCGACCTGCGCGCGCAGAAGGTCTACCCGGACGTCACCGCGGGTGTGAACGTCCGCGGCAGCCTGCGCGCGCCGCGCATGACTTTCTTTAGCGAGCCAGCCATTCCGCAGTCGCAGATTGTGTCGCTGATCCTGGCCGGCGGCTCGCTCGAGAGCGTACAGAACAACAGCCGCGCCGGCAGCGCCCGCAACGACTTGCTGGCCCAGGGCGGCGCCATGCTGGCGCAGCAACTGGGCAGCCGCGTCGGCATTGAAGATGTCGGCATCGAGTCGGACCTCTCCAACGACACCTCGCTGGTGCTGGGCAAGTACCTCTCGCCGCGGCTCTATGTGAGCTACGGCATCAGTCTGGCCGAGGCGATCAACACCGTGAAGCTGCGCTACACCGTCGGCGACCACTGGACGATCAAGACCGAGTCGGGCAAGGCGCGCAGCGCCGACCTCGTCTACACGATCCAGAAATAGCAGGGACCCTGCATGCGCGCCCTGCTCCTGCCCTTCCAGCTCACCAGCCTGCTGTTTGTGGCGTTCAACGCCGTGCTGCTGGCGATGTTCGGCAGCCTGGGCCGCTCAATCGATCCAGCGTCGATCCTGCTGACGTACCTGCTGCTGTCGTGGCTCAACAAGTACGCCTTCGCGCTGCTGGATGAGGCGGCCAACGGCCGTAGCCAGGCACCGGTCGCCTCCGTCGAGATGCTCGGCCCTTTCAACGATGCACGCGTCTGGGTGCACCCGGCCCTGGCAGGCGGCGTGTGGCTGCTGACCACGCTGGTGTCACCCGCGCAGGGCGTGGCGATCTTGGCCGTGGCTGCGCTGCTGTGGCCGCTGTCGCTGGCGGCGCTGGCAATCTCGCCCCGGATGATCGACACGCTGAACCCGCTGGTGCTGTGGCAGGTGCTGCGGGGCCTGGGTGGACGGTATGGGCTGCTGGTGCTGGCCACCGTCTGCACCGGGCTGGCGATCAGCCTGCTGCTGAACGTGCAGGGCTGGGTCCTGCCGCGACACCTGGCGATGGAACTGCTGCTGCTGTGTTTCTACGCGGTGGTGGGCGGCACGCTCCACCAGCGGCGCAACGCGCTGGGCTTCGACCCCCACCAGAGCCCGGAGCGGGAGGCCCACCGCATCGAACAGGACCGCCTGCAGCAGCGGCAAAGCATGCTCGATGAGGCCTATACCGCCGGCAAGGTGCGCGACCTGCCGCGGGCCGCCGCGGTCATCTCGCGCTGGCTGGCTGACGAGGACCCGGCCTGCCTGGCGCGCGATGTCGAGGCCATCGTCACGCCAGCGGCGCACTGGCCGGATGAGCGCGCCGCCTGTGCGGTGCTGCGGGCCGTCATCAGCCACGGCCTGCGCGTGAAACAGGGCACGCTGGCCCTGCGGGCCGCCGAGGCCGCCCTGCAGCGCATGCCGGGCTTCACGCCCTCCACCGCGGCCGAGACGCTCGCGCTGGCCGAATTCGCCCAGCACACCGGCCGGCCGCGCCTGGCCCAGACACTGCGGGATAATGCGGGTGCCCAGAAACGGCAACGCGAGCCGATCTAGCCACTCATTCTCGCCAGTCGTTCCCCGACATGATCCGGTGCATGAACTCATCAAACAATGGCACGGTAAACGCCGTATCACCGTGATTCGGGCTCCAGATCATGCCCTTGGAGATAAGGTTATTGCGGGTGGGCCCCAGTGCAGTCACCTTGCGTCCCAGCGTTTCAGCGATGTCACCGGACCGGTGCGGGCCGGGGCCCAGTTCGGCCATGGCGCGCAGGTAGCGCTTTTCCAGCGGAGTCAGCCGATCAAACCGCACGCGGAAGAAGCTCTCGTCGAGTGCTGCCACCGCTGACGCAGAGGCGCGCACCACATCCTGCCGGGAGATAGGTGAGGCTTGCGCTGTGTCCCAGGCATGTTTGCCCCATTCCTGCAGAAAATACGGATAGCCCTGGGTTTTCTCGAGGATGTCCTGCAGGGCAACGGACTCGAACTCGACGCCCTCGTCCCTGGCGGGTTTGACCAGCGCGTCCCGCGCATCTGCGGAATCCAAGGGGCCAATCTCCGGAAAGTCGAACAAACGCTCCGCATAGGATTTGGCCCGACCCATGCGCCCACGCAACTGCGGCAAGCCAGCGCCTACCAGTACGATAGGCAACTGGCGCTGCGCCGCACGATGCAAGGCCGTGATCAGGGCAGCCAGCTGCTCCTCGTCGACGTATTGCAGTTCATCCACGAACAGCGCAAGGGCTGTGCCGGCGGACTGAGCCGCTGCGCCCACCGTTTCAATCAGTGCCTGCAGGTCATGCTCAAGATCGCCATTGTCAGCAAGACCCGGCTCAGGCTCGTAGTCCAGACCGACTTCAATATCGCCGAATTTAACCTTCAGCCCCTTGGCGAACCCGGCCAGCGCGCGCAAGGCACGCTGCGCCAGATCTCTGGCCTTGTCGTTGCGCGAGAGGCGTAGCAAGGCCTGGCGTAACTGGGGAGCGAGCAGTGCAGGCAAAGAGCGCGACTCGGGCGCCTCAATGCGTATCGTCTGGATGCCGGTGGCTTCCGCATCATCGCGCATGCGATCCAGCAAGACGGTCTTGCCAACGCCACGCAGTCCCACCAGCAGTACGCTCTTGGCAGGCAGCCCTCGACGCACCCGTTCCAAAGTGATGCGCACCGACTCGCGCAGCTCGTCGCGACCAGCAAGCTCAGGCGGCCTTGTGCCGGCACCCGGAGAGAACGGATTGGTGATTCGATCCATGAGATTCAATGTATGCCAAAATTACTAGATTTACAATATTACGATAATTTTGATAATAAGAATCAAACATGACCTAGAAAGCAATTGACCCTGTCTGCAAGTTTATGCAGAATGCGCGACTTCTTATGCAAACAGACCGCCACCAGTCCGACCGCCGCAACGCCATCCTGCGCATCCTGCGCGGCGGTCGCGTGCGCCGGCAGGAAGACCTGGTCGACCTGCTGAAGCAGGACGGCTTCGAGGTCACGCAGTCTTCGGTCAGCCGCGACATGCGCGAGCTGGGCGTGCTCAAGGCCCAGGGCCGCTACCTGCCGCCGGGCGAGGAAGTCTCGCGGGCACAGGGCGACTTCGGCGCCATCGCGCGCTTCGTGCGCGAGATCAAGCCTGCGGGCCCGTCGCTCACCGTGATCAAGACCAGCGTCGGTGCAGCCGGCAGCGTGGCCGTCGCGGTGGACAAGGCCGAGTGGCCTGAAGTCGTCGGCACGATCTCCGGCGACGACACCATTTTTATCGCTACGCAAGACGCCGCTGCCCAGCAGCGGCTGATCGAGCGCCTCCATTCCCTGTTCCGGATCTAACACCATGTCGAACACTGCAGCTGCGGGCGCCAAGCCCATCGTTCTCGCGTATTCCGGCGGCCTGGACACCTCCTTCCTGGTGCCCTGGGTCGCGGAAAATACCGGTCGCCCGGTCATCACCGTCACCGTCGACACGGGTGGCATCGATGCCGCCGCGGCCAAGACGCTGGAAGAGCGCGCCATCGCGCTGGGCGCCATCGCCCACCACCAGATCGACGCGCGCGCCGACTATTTCGAACAGGTGCTGCGCTTCCTGATCATGGGCAACGTGCGCCGCGGCCAGATGTACCCGCTGTGCGTGGGCGCCGAGCGCGTGATGCAGGCGCAGACGATCGCGCGCGTGGCGCGTGAGCTGGGCACGAACATGATCGCCCACGGCTGCACGGCCGCGGGCAACGACCAGGTGCGCTTTGAAGTCGCGCTGCGCACGCTCGCGCCGGACCTCGAAGTCTTCGCGCCGGTGCGCGACAAGGCCTTCAAGCGCCACGAAGAGCTGGAATACCTGCAGACGCGCAAACTGCCGATTCCGCCGCACGGCGCCTCGTACTCGATCAACCGCGGCCTGTGGGGCGTGACGATTGGTGGCCAGGAAACGCTGACGTCCAAGGGCAGCATCCCTGACGAGGCCTGGGTGCTGTCGAAGGACGCCTTCACCAACCCGGCCCGTCCGGCCCACCACACGATCCGCTTCGAGCAGGGTCGCCCGGTCGGCCTCGACGGCAAGGCGATGTCGCCGGTCGAAGTCATTGAGCGCCTCGAGACGATCGGTGCCGCCTTCGGCATCGGCCGCGGCATCCACCTGGGCGACACCATCATCGGCACCAAGGGCCGCGTGGCCTTCGAGGCGCCGGCTGCCGAGATCCTGCTGAACGCGCACCGCGAGCTGGAAAAGCTCGTGATGACGCCGCGCCAGCAGCGCATCAAAGAGAGCGTGGCAGGTCCGTATGGCGATCTCGTGCACGAAGGCCAGCTGCTGGATCCGGTCTGCCGCGACATCGAAGCGCTGCTGCTGAGCTCGCAGGAGCGCGTCACCGGTGACGTGCACGTGCTGCTGCGTCCGGGCCAGTGCTTCGTCGAAGGCGTCGAGTCGGTCTATTCGATGATGGCGGCCTCCAAGGGCGTCTATGGCGAGGCGGTGGGCGAATGGAGCCCGACCGATGCACTGGGTTTCTCGAAGATCGTCGCCCTCACGGGCGTGTTCCATCGTCGTGCGGGTGAACAGGCCGACAAGGCAAAGGGTTAAGGACATGAAGAGCGTCGTCGTCGACAAGATCGCCTCCGTTACCCAGGCCCTGGGTCTCAAACATGACCTGCGCGTGGCCGAGGACAACATCCCCGCCGAAGAAGGCGTGGTGCTGGTGGTCGAGGTGCTGACCAACAAGTCCACCTACAACACGCTGGAGCTGACCAGCGGTCGCATGGCCAAGGTCGTGCGCGGCGACATCGTGGTGGGTGCCCTGGGCACGCGCCGCGCGCTGTTCGGCTATTCGGGCCGCGTGCCCGAGTCGGTGAAGGCCGGCGACATCATCCAGATGCTCAACATCGGCGGCGTGCTGGGCCTGTGCGACTCGGCCAACCCGGACAAGGGCAAGCCCTTTGATGTCCGCGTGCTGGGCGTCGTGCTGCAGTTCCCCTTCCTCGGCGAGCGCATCGGCGTGCCGGCGCGCGTGGGCAAGAAGCAGCTGGACTACAACGCCACGCTCGACACGCAGGGCGTGCCGGTCGTTGCGCTGGCCGGCACCTGCATGGAAGCCGGCAAGACCGCGGCCGCCTGCGCCATCGTCTCGCGCATGCGCCATCGCGGCCTGGTCGTCGACGTGTTCAAGGCCACGGGCGTCTCGCTGCGGCGTGACATCCTGGCCATGGAAGATTCCGGCGCGCGCAACGGCCTGATCTTTACCGACCTGGGCGTGGTCACCACCACCGCCAAGACGGGCCCTGCGCTGACGCGCTCGATGCTCACGGAGCTGGCGGCCAAGAAGCCCGACGTCATCGTGTTCGAGTTGGGCGATGGCCTCATCGGCACCTATGGCGTCGACTCGATCCTGTTCTGCGAAGACATCCGCGATGCGCTGACCAGCGTCGTGCTGTCGGCCAACGATCCGGTGGCGGCCTGGGGCGGCGTGAAGCTGCTGCGCGAGCGCTTCGGCATCGAGCCTTCAGTGGTCACGGGACCTGCGACCGACAACGCGGTCGGCGTGCAGATCATCGAAGAGCAGATGAACGTGCGCGCCTGCAACGCCATCACCGATGGCGCCAAGCTGGGCGACCTGATCATCGACGGCCTGAAGCTGCCGGCCAAGCCAGCAGCTGAGTCGGCCTGATGAGCGCCGCCCTCGCCCGCATTCCGACGATCGTGCTCGGCGGCACCGGGTATGTGGCCGGCGAGCTGCTGCGCCTGATCGCCGGGCACCCGCAGCTGGAACTGGCCGGCATCCTGTCGGACAGCCAGCCGGGTGAGCCGGTGGCCAAGGCCTTTGCGCACCTGGCCCCGGTGTATCCGCAGACGAAGTTCTCGTCGCAGGCAGAAATCGAGCAGCTGGTGGCCCTGCACCCGCAGAGCGCGATCTTTTCGGCTGCCCCGCACGGGGCATCGGCTGCGCTGATCGACCGGCTGCTGACGGTGGCCGAGGCCGCCGGCACAACGCCGCGCGTGGTCGATATTTCGGCGGACTTCCGCTATTCGACCGACGCTGCGTATGCCGCCGTCTACAAGCACGCGCATGGCGCGCCGGCCCGCCTGCCGCAGTTCAGCTGCGCCGTGCCCGAGCACCTGGCCCAGGCCACGACGCCGCACATCGCCCACCCGGGCTGCTTTGCCACGGCGATCCTGCTGGCGTCGGTGCCGCTGCTGAAGCTCGGCTTGGTGTCGCCGCAGCTGTTCGTCACCGGCATCACCGGCAGCACGGGCTCGGGCCGCAAGCCCACCGACGGCACGCACCACCCGCAGCGCCACAGCGACCTGTACGCCTACAACGCGCTGGCGCACCGGCACACGCCGGAAGTCACCGCCTGTGCGCTGGCCGCCAGCGGCGTCGCCGCAGACTTCCACTTCGTGCCGCACTCCGGTCCGTTTGCACGGGGCATTCATGTCACGGTGCAGGCGCAGCTCCACACGCCGCAGGCGGCCGCTGATCTCGTGGCGGCGTTCCAGCAGTTCTATGCGCATTCGCCGTTCGTTCATGTGGGCGCGCAAGCGCCGCGCATCAAGGACGTGGCGGGCAGCGCTTATGCGCGCCTGTCGGTGGCCAGCAATGGCCGCAGCGTCGCGGTGATGAGCGTGATCGACAACCTGAACAAGGGCGCCGCCGGCGGCGCCCTGCAGTGGATGAACCGGCTGCTGGACCTGCCCGAAACCTCGGGCCTCACCGCACCGGCCGCTGGCTGGACCTGAAGGACCTACGCGTCATGCATGATTATCTCGCTCCTGTCTTTGCGCAGTACCCGCTGAATGTCGCGCGGGCCGAAGGGGTCTGGCTGATCACGCCGGAAGGCCGCCGCGTCCTCGACCTGTACGGCGGCCATGCGGTGGCCGCACTGGGCTATGGGCACAAGGGCTGGATCCAGGCCCTGACCCACCAGGCGCAAACCGTGAGCTTCCAGAGCAACGCCGTGCCGATGGACGTGCGCCTGCGCGCCGCCGCGCGACTGGTGAAGTTCTCGCAGCTGCCGTTCGAGAGCGTGTTCTTCGTCAACAGCGGCGCCGAGGCCAACGAGAACGCGCTGAAGATGGCCTTCACGATGACGGGCCGCGAAGAAGTCATTGCGCTGGAGCAAGGCTGGCATGGCCGCACGGCCGGCGCTGCCGCGCTGAGCTGGGGTGCAGCGGGCAAGTGGTATGGCTTCCCGCGCACGCCCTTCGACGTGAAGTTCATCCCGCGTGACCAGCTCGCCGGGCTGGCTGGCATTACCGAGAAGACGGCGGCGGTCATTGCCGAGCCCGTGCAGGGCGTGGGCGGCGCCTACGACGTGGGCGCGCAATTCCTGCAGGCGCTGCGCAAGCGCTGCGACGAGACCGGCACCGTGCTGATCTTCGACGAGGTGCAGTGTGGCATGGGCCGCACCGGCTACCCGTTTGGCGCCAACCTCTACGGCGTGATGCCCGACATGATCACCACCGCCAAGGCGCTGGGCAACGGCTTCCCCTGCTCGGCGCTGCTGATGTCGGCCAAGGTCGCCAAGGCCGTCAAGCTCGATGCGCTGGGCACGACGTTTGGCGCGGGCCCCATGGCCTGCGCCGTGATCGAGGCCGTCATCGATGCGATCGAAAACGAGCAGCTGCTGGAGAACGTCCGCCGCGTCGGCGACTACATCCGCCAGACCTGCATCGTGGGCCCGGTGGTCGGTCACCAGGGCGCGGGCTTCCTCACGGGCCTGAAGACCAACGTACCGGCCAAGCTGGTGCAGAAGGCCCTGCTCGAACACGACATCCTCACGGGCACCAGCGGCGACCCGAATGTGCTGCGCCTGCTGCCGCCTTTTGTGCTGAAGGAGTCCGACGTGGACGTCCTGTCGCGGGCGCTGGCCGCCCTCTCGTTCTGAAGGACAGCATCTTGAAACGATTCGTAGACCTGGCCGATATGGAGCGCGATGCCGTGCTCGACCTGCTTGCGCTGGCCGCGCGGCTGGAAACGCACCCCGAGCCACACGCCCTCGCCGGCAAGATCCTGGGCATGGTGTTCTTCAACCCCTCGCTGCGCACGCTGTCCTCGATGCAGGCCGGCATGGCGCGCCTGGGCGGCAACTCCTTTGTGGTGACACCGGGACAGGGCACCTGGCAGCTGGAGCACCGCTTGGGCGCCGTGATGGACGGCGACCGCGCCGAGCACGTGCGCGAGGGCATCCCGGTGCTGGCCTCGTACTGTGACGCCCTGGGCATCCGTGCTTTCGCCGACGGCAAGGACCTGGCCGCAGACTTGGCCGAGACGCAGTTCAACGCGATGGCATCGCTCGTCGACAAGCCGTTCATCAATCTGGAATCGGCCATCAACCATCCCTGCCAGGCGCTGGCCGACTGGAAAACGATGAACGACCTGGCCGTGCCCACCAGCGGCAAGTTCGTGCTGTCCTGGGTCAAGCACCCGCGTGCGCTGCCGCTGGCCGTGCCTGCCGCGACGCTGCACATGGCGGCCCAGCGCGGCATGGAAGTCGTGGTGCTGCGGCCCGACGGCTTTGCACTGCCCGATGCCATCATGGACAAAGCCCGTCGCGCTGCGGCCGCCTCCGGCGGCTCGGTGCGCGAGACCGACAACCGTGCCGAAGCCCTGCAGGGCGCGCAGGTCGTCTACGCCAAGGAGTGGGGCTCCACGCGCCACTACGGTGATGCGGCTGCCGATGCGCAGCTGCGCCAGGGCCTGGGTGACTGGATGGTCGAGGAGAGCTGGTTTGGTGGTGCGGCTGCAGACTGCAAAGTCATGCACTGCCTGCCGGTCCGGCGTAACGTCGCCATTGCCGACCACGTTCTCGATGGTCCGCGCAGCGTCGTGCTGCGCGAGGCCCATAACCGCATGCCGGCCCAGATGGCCGTCCTGCATCGCTTGCTCGCCACCTCGAGGTAAACAGAGCGTCCCCATGATCGTGCACAGATCCGACAAGACCGCAGCCATCCGCGCGCTTCGCAGCGCGTCGCCCTACATCCGCCTCTACAAGGGCAAGATCTTCGTGATCAAAGCCGGCGGTGCCGTGTTCGGCGACCAGGCCGCGACGCGCGCGCTGATCGAGCAGATCGCGATCCTCCATTACCTCGGCATTCGCGTGGTGATGGTGCATGGCGGTGGCCCGCAGCTGACCCAGGTCACCGAGGCCATGGGCGTGCCGACGCGCATGGTGCAGGGGCGCCGCGTCACCGACGAGAAGTCCATTGATGCCACCTCGATGGTGCTCAACGGCCTGATCAACACGCGCCTGCTGGCCATGTGCCGCGAGCTGGACATCGAGGCCGTGGGCGTCTCGGGCGTCGATGCCGGCCTGATCAAGGCGCACAAGCGCCCGCCGGTCGAAGTGGACTCGAAGATGGTCGACTATGGGTTCGTGGGCGACATCGACCTGGTCGATGGCTCGGTGCTGCGCAAGCTGCTGGACAGCGGCCTGATGCCTGTTGTCAGCCCGCTGTCGGCCGACGAGCATGGCCAGCTGCTGAACATCAACGCCGACACAGTGGCCGCGGCCATCGGTGCCACGCTGGGTGCCGAGAAGCTGGTGCTGTGCACCGGCGCGCCGGGCATCCTCGAGGACGTGAACGACCCGCGCTCGGTCATCTCGTACACCGACCTCAAGGGCCTCGACCGCCTGCGCGAGAGCGGCGCCATCAAGGACGGCATGCTGCCCAAGGCCAAGGCCATCGAGTCGGCGATCCGCGGCGGCGTGCGTCGCGTGCACGTCATCTCGTATGACACGCCGGACAGCATCCTGGCCGAGGTCTTCACCAACGAAGGCACGGGCACGCTCATCGTCAGCGACATCAACGCGCTGACGCAGGCCGAACAGCAGATCGGCCAGGAGTAGGCGCGGCGCCATGACACGTCTCTGGGACAAGGGTGCGCCGCTCGACGAGCGCGTGCTGCAGTTCACCGCCGGCGAGGACTATGGCCTCGACGAGCGGCTGGTCCGCTATGACGTGCGGGCGTCGATCGCGCATGCCGAGATGCTGCATTCGCGCGGCCTGCTCGAAGGCGATGACCTCGAGCAGATCCGCGAGGGCCTGACGAAGATTGGCCTCGAGCATGACGCCGGCCTGTGGCACATCGAACTCCACGATGAAGACGGCCAGACCGCGCTCGAAAAGCGCCTCACCGCGCTGATCGGGCCGGCCGGGGGCCGCGTGCACCTGGGCCGTTCGCGCAACGACCAGGTGCTGACCGCGGTGCGGCTGTACCTGCGCGATGCCGCCGGCGCATTGGCCGAGGGGGCCGAGCGTGTCGCGACAGAGCTGGATGCACTGGCGGCGCGGCAGGGCGGGATCGTGCTGCCGGGCTACACCCATATGCAGCAGGCCATGCCCAGCTCGGTGGCGCTGTGGTCGGGCGGCTTTGCCAGTGAACTGCGCGACGACGCGCAGGGCCTGCGCAGCGTGCTGCGCCGCATTGATCGCAGCCCGCTGGGTTCGGCTGCCGGCTATGGCTCACCGGGCCTGGGGCTCGACCGCGAGCTCACCCGCGCCAAGCTGGAATTTGCCGAGGTGCAGGAGCCGGTGACGGCCGTGCAGATCTCGCGCGGCAAGGCCGAGTCGCAGCTGCTGTTCGAGATCACGCTGGCGATGCAGGACCTGGGCCGGCTGGCCAGCGACCTGCTGCTGTTCTACACGCAGGAATTTGCCTTCGTGACGCTGCCGGGCGAGTTCACCACCGGCTCGTCGATCATGCCGCAGAAGCGCAACCCCGATGTCTTCGAGCTGGTGCGCGGCCGCACGGCCTCGGCGCACGGCTGCCTGGTCGAAGCCCTGGCGATCTTCGCCAAGCTGCCGTCCGGCTACCAGCGCGACCTGCAGCTGCTGAAGTTCCCGCTGTTCCGCGGCATCGACCTGTGCCAGCAGACGATGGACATCATGGCCACCGCGATGCGCGCCGTGTCGTTCAAGACCGAAGGCATCCACATCGATCCGGCGATCCATGCCGCCGAAGAGGCCAATGCGCTCGTCGTCAGCGAAGGCATTCCCTTCCGCGAGGCGTATCGACGTGTCGGCGCCAAGCTCAAGGGCTGAACCCACAGCACACCTCAATGGCCTGCGCACCTACACGCTGGCCATCTACCTGCTGCACGCGCTGTCGCTGCTCATCGGGCTGCTCAGCTCGACGTTCCTCGTCACCGCCTTCGTCTTTGGCCTGCCCTCGCTCATCGCCGTGGCGATGAACTACGCGCGACGCAGCGAGGCGCGGGGCACCTGGCTGGCCGCCCACTTCACCTGGCAGATCCGCAGCTTCTGGTTCGCAGCAGCCTGGCTGCTGGCCAGCACCCTGCTGTTCGGCCCGTTGGTGCTGCTGGGCGTGGGCATTCCGCTGCTGCTCATGGCCTATGTGGCCACGGGGCTGTGGGCGGCCTATCGCATCGGGCGCGGCCTGCTGGCCCTGCGCAACGGATCAGGGCCGCGGATGCTTGACCATGTCGCCACCACGCCGCACGCCGATGTGGGCGATGAGACCCTCCCGTAGCTGATAGCTGACGAGTACGCGCCCCTCGATGTACTCGCC
>CANGFJ010000005.1 GCA_947453065.1 Pseudomonadota bacterium | reverse complement strand
GTGATCGGCGGCGTGCTGTTCTGGCGCTGGCTGAAGAACCCCAAGGCGCTGCGGCGCTTCCAGTTGCTGCAGCTGAAGCTGCCCATCGCGGGGCGGTTGGTCCGGGGCTTCAACACGGCGCGTTTCACCCGCACGCTGAGCATCCTGACCGGCAGCGCGGTCCCGGTGCTGGATGCCCTGCGCATTGCCGGCGAAGTGGTCACCAACCTGCCCATGCGCGATGCCGTGGCCGAAGCCTCCGACCGGGTGCGGGAAGGGGCGCCCATCGGCAAGTCCCTGGCCAAGAGCCGCCTGTTCCCGCCCATGACCATCCACCTGATCTCCAGTGGCGAGTCCAGTGGTGAGCTGGAAGCCATGCTTGAGCGCGCATCGCAGAGCCAGGAGCGGGAACTGGACGGGCTGTTGGCCGCCATGGTGGGCCTGCTGGGCCCGCTGATGATCGTCGGCATGGGCCTGATCGTCATGGGCATCGTGTTCGCCATGCTGCTGCCGATCTTCGAGATGAATTCGTTGATTTCTTGAGGTATACAGGGGCGCGGGCCATTTTTCCCATGAGCACGGGGTCATGAGCGAGAAGCAGGAATCTGAAGATTTTGACGATCCGGACGCCGACGAACTCGCCGGCGATACCGAAGATCTGGATCTGGACCGGGTCAACAAGGACCTGGAGCAGGCCAAAAAGCGTGGCCAGAAGAGTGGCGACCCGGCGTGGCGCCGCCTGGAGCTGCTCCGCGAGCAGAAACGCGTGGCAGAGCTCACCTCGGACTTCGAGGACTACGACATCGGCCTGCCGGACAAGGGCCTACGCATTCGACGGACTTGAGCGTTGCTGCAACGCCGAACCCGAGGTGGCTACACCCCCCTCGTTCTGCCAATATTGAATCACTGACATTCCTCAGAGAGGCGCCACGGCTGGCGCCTCGTGCGTACTGGACGGCAGATGGAACTCAACGCAAGCGCCTCCTGTCGCGCACCGGCCTGCTGCCGCTTCCATTGAAAGACAAGGCCACGTGAAGATAGCAATCGTCGGCTCGGGCATCGCAGGCAACATCGTGGCCCATCACCTGCACAGGCAGCACGAGGTGCACCTGTTCGAAGCGGCCAGCCATGTGGGCGGCCATGCGCACACCCATGACGTGGAAGTGGCCGGCAAGCCCTATACGGTCGATACAGGCTTCATCGTCTACAACGATCAGACCTACCCCAACTTCTCCGCCATGCTGACCCAGCTTGGGGTGGCCTCGCAGGAGAGCTCGATGAGCTTTTCCGTGCGCTGCGAACGCAGTGGGCTGGAATACAACGGCACGACGCTCAACAGCCTGTTTGCGCAGCGACGCAACCTGTTCAGGCCTGGATTCTGGCGGATGATCCGCGAGATTCTGCGCTTCAACCGCGAAGCACCGGCGCTGCTACAAGAGAGCGCAGCGGCAGAACCCGACATCGCCCTGGGCCAGTACCTGGACAAGGGCCGCTACTCGCGCGAGTTCATCGATTGGTACATCGTCCCCATGGGAGCAGCCATCTGGTCCACGGACCCGGTGCGCATGCTGGATTTCCCGGCCCGCTGTTTCGTGCGTTTCTTCCAGAACCACGGGATGTTGTCGGTCAATGACCGGCCGCAGTGGCGCACCATCAGTGGCGGCTCACGCGAGTATGTGCGCCATCTCACGGCAGGCTTTCTCGACCGCATTCGACTGCGCACGCCGGTGCAGCAGATCCGCCGCTTTGCGACGCATGTCGAGGTCATCACGGCCGAAGGCGGCGCTGAGCGTTTCGACCAGGTGTTCCTGGCCTGCCACAGCGACCAGGCCCTGGCCCTTCTGGACGAGGCATCGGGACTGGAAGCCGCCACGCTCGGCGCCATTCCCTATCAGGCCAGCGAGATGGTCCTGCACACAGACGCCAGTCTGCTGCCGCGCCGCCAGCGTGCCTGGGCAGCGTGGAACTACCACCTGCTGCCGGATGCGCTGCCTTGCCAGCAGACCCTGGACGGCACCACCAATGCCGCCACCGTGACCTACAACATGAACATCCTGCAGCGCATCCAGGCGCCGCACACCTTCTGCGTCACGCTGAACAGGCCCAACGACATCGACCCGGCGCTGGTACTCAAGCGGCTGACGTACCACCACCCGGTCTACACACCGGCCGGGCTGGAAGCCCAGACCCGGCATTTCGATGTGAACGGAGTAAACCGCACGTACTTCTGTGGCGCGTACTGGCGCTACGGCTTCCACGAGGACGGCGTGGTCAGCGCCCTGGCGGCACTGGCGCATTTTCAGGCGCGCACGTCAGTGGAAGTCCCGCGACTGTGGCACCAGGGCACCGAGCAGGCGCGAGCGGTCCGTCAGCCGGGCGGCGATCACGTGGGTCACGCCGGCCTGGTGCTGTAACTCACCGCGCACTTCCAGCAACTGCGCGCCCACCAGTTCGCGCCGTTGCTGGCGTCCGAGTTCGCGCCACACGATCACGTTCACGCTGCCCGACTCATCTTCGAGCGTCAGGAAGGTCACGCCACTGGCCGTCTGCGGCCGCTGGCGACTGATCACCAGACCCACCACCCGCACCTGCGACCCCTGTGCCAGCTGCGCCAGGTCGGCCGTTGTACGGATGCCTGCGGTGGCAAAGCGCGCCCGCAGCAAGGCCAGCGGATGCCGCCCCAGGGTGAGTCCGAGTGAGTGGTAGTCCGCGACGATGTCCTGCCCTTCGCTGGGCGCACGCAGCAAGGGCACGGCGACTTCATTCAACTCACCGGGCGCCGTGGGCAGCGAGGGGGTAAACCCCGCCACGCCCCAGTAGGCACGGTGCCGATGCCCACCCAGCGATGCCAGGGCCCCGGCAGCGGCAAGCGCTTCCAGTGCGCCGCGATCAAGCTGCGCGCGCTCACCCAGGTCCTGCACACTGACAAAAGGCGCGTGGCGGCGTGCCACGACGATGCGCGCGATCGCCGCAGCGGGCAGCGACTTCACCAGGTTGAAGCCCAGGCGCAAGGTCGCAACACCCGCGTCATCGGGTTCGAGGCTGCACTCGGGTCCGCTGCAGGCGATGTCGACGCCGCGCACGGTGACGCCGTGCGTGCGCGCATCGCGCACCAACTGTGCCGGCGCATAGAACCCCATTGGCAGGCTGTTGAGCAGCGCCGCCGTGAACGCCGCCGGGTAATGGCATTTGAGCCAGGCCGACACATAGACCAGCAGTGCGAAGCTGGCAGCATGGGACTCGGGGAAGCCGTACTCCCCGAAGCCGCGGATCTGGGCCACGATCTGCCGCGCGAACCCCTCGTCATAGTGCCGCTGCCGCATGCCTTCCAGCAGCCTCGTTTCGAAGACCTCCAGCCCACCACGACGTTTCCAGGCACCCATCGCACGACGCAACTGGTCGGACTCGCCCGGCGTGAAGCCCGCCGCGACGATCGACAATTGCATCACCTGCTCCTGGAAAATCGGCACGCCCAGCGTACGGGCCAGCACGCTCTCCACCGCCGGGCTGGGGTAGCTCACCGGCTCGATGCCGGTGCGCCGGCGCAGGTAGGGATGCACCATGCCACCCTGTATCGGCCCCGGCCGCACGATGGCCACCTCGATCACCAGGTCGTAGTAGGTGCGCGGCTTCAGGCGCGGCAGCATGGACATCTGCGCACGCGACTCGATCTGGAAGACACCGACCGTATCGCCGCGGCAGATCATGTCGTAGACCTGCGGATCGGCCTGCGGTACGGAGGCCAGCGTCAAGGGGACCGTGCCCTGGTAGGCAGCCGCCATGTTCAGGCAACGACGGATCGCCGTGAGCATGCCCAGGGCCAGCACATCGACCTTGATGAGGTGCAGGTCCTCCAGGTCGTCCTTGTCCCACTGGATCACCGTGCGTTCAGGCATGGCGGCGTTCTCGATCGGCACCAGCTCCTCGAGCAGGCCCTGGGCGATGACAAAGCCACCCACATGCTGCGACAGGTGCCGCGGAAAGCCGATGAGTTCCTGCGCCAGCTGCAGCAGCTGCACGATGCGGGGCGCTGCCGGATCGAACCCCGCCTCCCGCACCCGCTGCGGATCGATCTGCCCCCCGTCCCACCACCCCATCGACTTGGCCAGCAACGCGGCATCAACGGCATCAAAGCCCAGCGCCACGGCCAGGTCACGCAGTGCGCTGCGCGGCCGGTAGCTGATGATCGTGGCGGCCAGCGCGGCACGGCTGCGTCCGTACTTGCTGTAGATGTACTGGATGACCTCCTCGCGCCGCTCGTGTTCGAAGTCCACATCAATGTCCGGCGGTTCGTCACGCTCGCGTGAAATGAAGCGCTCGAACAGCATCTTCATGTTGACCGGGTCGATGGCCGTCACGCCGAGGCAGTAGCAGACCACCGAGTTGGCGGAGGAGCCGCGGCCCTGGCAGAGGATTCCCTGGCTGCGCGCAAACCGCACAATGTCATGCACAGTCAGGAAGAAGGGCTCATAGCGCAGCTCGCCGATCAGCCGCAGCTCGTGCTCGATCTGCGCCGCGGCTTCAGCGCTCATGCCAGAAGGCCAGCGCGCACGCGCGCCCTCTTCCGTCAGGTGACGCAGCCAGCTGGTGGCCGTGTGGCCCGGCGGCACGATCTCGCGCGGATACTCATAGCGCAGCTCATCGAGCGAGAAGCCGCACCGTGCCGCGATCCGTGCACTCTCGGCCAGCAGTGCCGGCGGATACAGCCGCTGCAAACGCGAGCGTTCGCGCAGGTGCCGCTCGCCGTTGGGGTGCAGCCGCCAACCCGCCTCGGCCAGCGGCACACCGTGCCGGATGGCAGTCAGCGCATCCTGCAAGCGACGACGCTCGCGCTGGTGCATGTGCACGTCGCCACAGGCGACGCAGGGCAGCCCCAGATCAGCACCCAGCGCCAACAGCGTGTCCAGGCGACGACGATCCGCCCCATCACAGAGGAGTTCGACGCCCAGCCACAGCGCTTCCGGGAAGCACGCCGCCAGCCACGCCCCCTGCGCAGGCTCGGGCACCTCGCCCGGCAGCCAGAGCAGCAGGCAGTCCTGCGACGGCAGGCCCGATTCACCCCGCAGGCACTCGGCCACGTCATCACGCGTGAGCGTGTACTGCCCTTTCGGGGCAGCACGTCGACCCCGTGTGATCAGCCGGCAGAGGCGCGCATACCCCTGCCGTGTGGCAGCCAGCACCACCAGCTTGAGCCCACAGGCGAGCGTGAATTCGGCGCCCACGATAAAGGCCAGCCCCGCCGCCTTCGCGGCGGCATGCGCGCGCACCACCCCGGAGACCGAGCACTCGTCCGTGAGCGCCAGGGCCGCATAGCCCAGTGCCTGCGCCTGCTGCACCAGTTCCCGCGGATGCGAGGCACCGCGCAGGAAACTGAAATTGCTCAGGCAGTGCAGCTCCGCGTAGCCGCCCGCCGCGTCAGCCGAAGTGGCCATGCAGGAACCAGCCCCGTGCGCCGCTGCGTTCGCGGAAGATCCACAGACGCGCCCCCTCGCCATCGGCCGCGACGTAATAGTCGCGCTCGATATCACTGCCATCCCACCAGCCCGTCTCCAGTCGCTCCGGCCCCGCCAGCAGTGCCAGCCGGCTGCCCCGGTGCCCGGGGTAGCCACTGCCATCCTGCGTGGCGGCCAGCGGACTGGGTTCGCGCAGCAGCCACAAAGGCCGGCGCCCGGAGGCCCAGGGCATCACCGGACTGGCCGGCGCAGCCTTCAACGCGGGTTCGGACTCGCGCGAGAGGCGCTCGGGCCGGTGATCGGCCAACACGCACAGGCCATGCACGGAGTCCGGACCCAGCCGCGCGCGCAAGCGTTCCAGGAACGCCGGCATACGGGCCCCGGCACCCCCGCCCTGCTCCCCCGGCTGCCACAGGGCATCGCTGGCCGCGGCGTACTCGAGCAACCCGCCGGAGCGCAGTTCGCAGCAGCGCACCGCAGCCGGCAGCACAAGGCTCTGCAGCCGCGACTCGAGCAGGTAGGCGAACTGGCTCGCCCTGTGCTCCGGCGCCGCCAGGCGCAGCACACAGCGGCTCGCAGGCCGCCCCCGATGCTCCAGTCGAAGCAGCAAGGCCGTGATGCCCCGCTGCCGTTCCTGCAGGAAAGCTTCCAGCGACTGCAGCGCTGGCGTGATGGTGTGCAACACGAAGGCCTTGTCGGCCAGCTCGAAGGACGGCTCGCAGCGCAGCTGAAAGCGCTCCTCGGGCCGGAAGGCCTTGCGCGGATCGGCACGCCGACCCACCAGCCGGTCCAGCGACTCGAGCAGCACCGTGCCGAAACGCTGCGCGAACCCCCCGCGCGGCAGACGCAGCGCCTCGCCGATCGTGTGGACGCCCATCGAGGACAGCCGCGTGATGGCCTGCTCCGGCCAGCGCAGGCAGCGCAAGGGCAACGGCGACAAGCGGCTCACCAATCGCGTTGCGTCGACCAGGCAGCAGGATTTGCCGGCACGCGCCAGAACCAGCGCGGCCAGTGGCGTGGGCGCCAGGGCAATGGCTGCCGCCTCGGGAAACCGCGACTGCAACTGCGCAAACAGCGGCTGCAGCCCGCCGAACAAGCCCAGGCTGCCCCGCAATTCCAGCAGCAGCGCATCGGGTGGCTCGAGGCTGACGCGCGGCGTGAAGTCCTGCGCCTCGATGGCAGCCTCTCCGGGCGTTGGCTGCGACCACTGCACTGCGGCCCAGAGCTCCCGCGCCATGGCCCGTGGCACCGGCGTTGCGGGCGGCGCCCGGGACGCCGAACGCCTGGCCACATCGGTCAGCGGTTCGGGGAAGAGAGAGGCCGTACGGGGTGTGTGCTTCATGGGCCGAACGCCAGCTCGATGACCTCGCGCGTGACACTGCGGCTCTTGATGAAGCGCACGCGCAAGCCCTGCGGCACGGCCTGCACCGCCAGGCGCAAGGCAGCCGGCGAGGATTCACGCTCTGCACTGGCCGGACGGAAAATCACGCCCGGCGCACGCCCTTGCTCGGTGGCCAGCGCCAACCGGCGCAGGTCGCGCGAGGCGGCCTGCGCCACCCAGGCAAACACGATGTCGCAGGCTGCGGAACGCAGCGCCTGCTCGGTGGCCCAGAGCGGCTGCGGCGGACGCACGACCAGCAGCTTGTCGATTTGCACACCCGCCGCGGCAAACGCGGGGGCAAACGGTTCGAAGGGCGGCCCGATCAGCGCGCACCAACGCGCCTCGGCGGCGCGACTGAGCAGCGCCAGGGCAGGCAACCACAGGCGCAGCTCACCCACCCCCTGCTGCGCGGTCAGGACCTCAATGAGTCCGGTGCGCGGCCAGCCCCCACCGGGCAAGGCCTGATCGAGCGCGGCAAACCCCGTCGCGAAGGTTGCCACGGGCGCAACGCTGCGGCCGCGCCATAGCGCGGGATGCTGCAGCAACTGCTGCAGCGGTGGAGTGGGGTCTGCATCGGGCATCGACGTCACACACGCTCTTACAGACCTATGCCCTTGCCGCGCCGTACCACACCGACCACGACGCCCTCGATGAGCAGTGACTGCTCCTTGAGGTCGACCTTGATGGGTTCGAAGTCTTCGTTTTCCGGCAGCAGCCAGGCCACCGAGCCTTCCTGGCGGTAACGCTTCACCGTCACTTCGTTCTCAAGGCGCGCCACGATGATCTGGCGGTTGCGCACCTCGGGTGTGCGATGCACGGCCACCAGGTCGCCATCGAGGATGCCGATGTCCTTCATGCTCATGCCGACCACCTTGAGCAGGTAATGCGGGCGCACCTGGAAAACACTGGGATCGATCTGCAGCCGCTCCTCGACGTTCTCTTCTGACATGATCGGCCGCCCTGCGGCGACACGCCCGATCAGGGGCAGGCCCAGCGGCTCGCGCAGCGCCTCCTTGAGCTGGATGCCGCGGGACGCCCCCGGCACCAGCGAAATGACACCCTTGCGCGCCAGGGCACGCAGGTGGTCCTCAGCAGCGTTGGGCGATTTAAAGCCCAGCTCCTGTGCGATCTCCTTGCGCGTGGGGGGCATGCCGGTGTCCAGGATCGCGTTCTGGATCAGGCGCAGGATCTGCATCTGGCGTGGGGTAAGGTCGGACTCGGACATGCCGTACTCCGTGGGTTGACTGTCTATAAACACAGTAACTGGGGTTATATCCAGATGCAAGCAGCAGACAAGGACGTCGGGGACCTGGACGTCGCGATCATCGGTGCCGGCCACAATGGCCTGACCTGTGCCGCCTACCTCGCGCGGGCAGGGCTCAAGGTGGCGCTTTTCGAGCGTCGTGGCATCGCTGGAGGGGCCGCCGTCACCGAGGAATTCGTCCCCGGCTTCCGCAACTCCACGGCCAGCTACACAGTCAGCCTGCTGCACCCGAAGATCATCCGCGAACTGCACCTGGCCGAGCACGGGCTGCGCGTGGTCGAACGGCCCCTGCAGAATTATCTGGCACGCGACTCCGGACCAGGGCTGCGCATGGGGCCGACGCTGGCCGCCACGCGCCGCAACGTGGCGGCCGAATCACCCCGCGATGCAGACCGGCTTGAGGCCTTCCACCAGCAACTGGAGGCCGCCGTCTCGCTGCTCAAGGACCTGCTGCTGCGTACGCCACCCACCGACCTGCGGCGCTACGGCGATCTGTGGTCACTGCTGTCGACGGGCCGGCGATTCCGCGCCTTGTCGCTGGAGGCGCAACGCACCGTGCATGAGGTATTCACGCGCAGCGCGGGCGATTACCTCGACGGCTGGTTCGAGAGCGACGGCATCAAGGCCGCCTATGGCTTTGACTCCATCGTCGGCAACTACGCCAGCCCCTATACCCCAGGCAGCGCCTACGTCCTGCTGCACCATGCCTTCGGCGAGGTGAATGGCAAACCTGGCCTCTGGGGCCACGCGATCGGCGGCATGGGGGCCATCACGCAGGCCCTCGCCCGCGAAGCACAGGCGCATGGCGCGCGCATCGAGCTCGAAGCGCCGGTCCGGCACATCATCGTGGAGTCCGGGCGCGCGCAGGGCATTGAACTGGCCGACGGTCGCATCGTGCGGGCCCGGCGCATTGCCGCGAACGTGAACCCGCGTTTCCTGTATCTGGATCTGCTGTCATCGGGCGACGTACCCACAGAGATCCGCGAGCGGATGCAGCGTTACCGCTGCGGCTCGGCCAGCTTCCGCATGAACGTGGCCCTGTCGGAACTGCCCAGGCTGGACGACAGCGGCGCAGCCGGCAGCGACCTGCACCGTTCCGGCATCCTGTTCGCCCCGTCGCTGGCCTATATGGATCGCGCCCACGCCGATGCAAGGTTGAGCGGCATGTCACGCTCACCGGTCGTCGAAATGCTCATCCCCAGCACCGTCGATGACACGCTGGCACCCCCCGGTGCGCATGTGGCAAGCCTCTTCTGCCAGCACTTTGCCCCGACGCTGCCCGATGGCCGCTCCTGGCATGAAGCGCGCGATGAAGCCACTGCCCTGATCCTGGACACCGTCAATCGCCACGCCCCGAATTTCCGCGCCAGCCTGCTCGGTCACTCAGCACTCTCGCCACTGGATCTGGAGGAGAAGTTCGGCCTGCCTTCAGGCGACATCTTCCACGGGGCCCTGGGACTGGACCAGTTGTGGGCAGCGCGGCCCCTGCTCGGGCAGGCGGATTACCGTAGCGGCATCCCCGGTCTCTACCTGTGCGGATCCGGCGCACATCCCGGCGGGGGTGTCAGCGGAGTGCCGGGACACAACTGCGCGCGCGCAATGCTGCGCGGAAAAGCACTGTGAAACCGGCCAGACTGTCGCGCAACAACGACAGACAACGTGCGTCGATGAACCTGAATACAAGATGAATCTCCGCAGAATTCAGCGGAAAACACCATTGGCTATTGCGCGGGAACCGTCTGTTATGTTCAAGTTGCGCCACCGCAATGGTGACCCGCCCGCAGTACGCGTGGCACGGTAGGATTTGCTTTCCGCCTATTCGAATCTGTTCAAGACCCAAAGGGGATACTCATGAAGCTCGCAATCAAAATCGCCGCCCTCGCCGCTGTCGCCGCCCTCGCCGGTTGCACGGACCTCAAGCCGCTGCAGGCCCAGGTCGATGACCTGAAGTCTCAGGTTGGCAAGTTGTCTTCGGATCTGGCCGCCAACAAGGCCGGCGACGATTCGGCCTCGAAGGCCGCTGCTGCTGCCTCGGCTCAGGCCGCTGCTGCTTCGCAGGCTGCTGCTGCCGCGCAGAACACTGCCAACCAGGCGCTGGCCGCTGCCAAGGCTGCCCAGACGGGCGTCGATGCGACCAACGAGAAGATCGACCGCATGTTCAAGCGCTCGGTCTCGAAGTAAGACACTTACTTCGGTCCAACGAAAAACGCCGCGCATTGCGCGGCGTTTTTTTTTCCTGGAAGAAAAGCTCCGGTGCTACATGCGGAGTAACGCCCTCAGTACACACGTGACCGCTACATGCGGACTAACGCGGCTCCCCACGTAAAGCCACCACCGAACGCTTCGAGCAGCACCAGGTCGCCCTTCTTGATGCGTCCGTCGCGCACGCCGGTATCCAGCGCGAGCGGCACGGATGCCGCAGACGTATTGCCATGGTCCTGGACCGTGACGATCACGTTGTCCATCGACATGTCGAGCTTGCGCGCCACGGCCTGGATAATGCGGATGTTGGCCTGGTGGGGCACCAACCACTTGATGTCAGACTTCTGCAGCTTGTTGGCGGCCAGCACCTCGTCGACCACGCCACCCAGCATGGTTACCGCCACCTTGAACACCTCGCGGCCCGCCATGCGGATTACCGCACGGTTCCCGGTTCCCGGCTCCCAGCCTTTGGAAATGCCACCCGTGCAGTACAGCAGGTCCTGGTAGGACCCATCCGCATGCAGGTGCGTGGAAATGACGCCTGCCTCGGCTGAAGCCTCCAGCACCACAGCACCAGCACCATCGGCAAACAGGATGGCCGTCGTGCGGTCAGTGAAATCGGTGATGCGTGAGAGCGTTTCGGCACCCACGACCAAGGCGCGTTTGGCCTCACCCGCGCGCACGAACTTGTCGGCCACCGACAGCGCATAGATGAAACTGCTGCAGGCCGCCTCGACACTGAACGCCGCACCACCCCGGCACCCCAGTCGCGCCTGGAGCATGGCACCGGCATTCGGGAAGACCAGGTCGGGCGTCGTGGTGCCAAACACGATGAGGTCGATGTCGGCAGGCGTAAGGCCAGCCGCCTCGATCGCGTTCCGCGCGGCGTGCTCGGCCATGTCCACCGTGGTTTGACCCTCGGCAGCGTAGTGGCGGCGCTCGATGCCGGTGCGTTCACGGATCCAGGTGTCCGAGGTCTCCATCACCTTCTCGAGGTCGGTGTTGTGGACGACCCGTTCGGGCAGGTAGGAGCCAGTGCCGGTGATTCTGGAGTACATCAGGTTGTTCTTCTCGCTTGTGATGCGGATCGACCAGGCCGAGACATGTTTACCATGACTCACCCGGCAACAACCACGCAGGCACGAAGGAAAACGCCCATTGCATTAGCTGCAATGGGCGCTGTATTCAACCGGATCGACGTTGTCGTAGGGTGCCACGCGACGTGGCACCCAGACAGGTCTTAGTCCTGGTCTTCCGTCTCGACAGCCTTCGCGATCACACGCTTGCCACGGTAGAAACCGTCCGGCGTGATGCGATGACGCAGGTGGGTTTCACCCGACTGCGGGTCGATCGACAGGGCGGGACGGGTAAGCCCGTCGTGTGAGCGGTGCATGCCCCGCTTTGAGGGAGTCTTGCGACTCTTCTGAACAGCCATTCTTCAATCTCCTCGTCCGCGGCGTTAATCCTGCCGCTTCGGTTCATCGATCGTCGCCCGGCCCATCAGGTCACCCAGCGCCGCAAAAGGTCTCTGCACTTCAACCGGCGCCTCTTCGGGCTCCGGCTCTTCGGCTCGCACCGCACAGTACTCGCCATCCGCGTGCAGCGGCGCAAGGGGCAATGCCAGCAGCAAATCTTCTTCCACCAACTCGCTCATCCGCAGCCGGCCTTCCGGCGCGATCATGGTCTCTACTTCCGGTGGCACGTGCTCGGCAGCAGCCTCCGAATGCGGCAGAAACACCCGCGAATCACTCTCGATCGTCACCACCATCGGCTTCATGCAGCGCTGGCAAACCAACGTTACATCTGCAGCGACCTGCAACTGCGCCACGGCAAAACCGCGTTCGCGTGCAAACTGCACCGTGCCCTGGGCGACACCTGAATCAGCGGAGAGCTCCTGCACGAGGCGCGTCATCCGCAAAACCGGTATCCGGAAAGACAGCTCGACCCCTTCGTCGGCTAGGATCGATACATCTCTGAGTTTCGATCCGTCGTCAATCATGGCGCGCGTATCATAGGTACCAGAGTCACCCAAGTCAAAACAGTTCGGAGCCCCGCTTCAACTCCAAGTGCTTGTTTGGCGTGGAGCTTGCTGCAAAACCATGATCCCAGCCCCCCTGCTCGTCCTTGCCTCGACCTCCCCCTATCGCCGGGAACTGCTGCAGCGCCTCGGCGTGCCCTTCCAGAGCCGCTCCCCGGGCGTCGATGAAACACCTCTGGTCGGCGAACCCCCTGCCGCGCGAGCCCTGCGGCTGGCCGAGGCCAAGGCGCGCGCCGTCGCAAGCGAACTCCCGGATGCCATCATCATCGGCAGCGACCAGGTCGCCAGCCTGGGCAGCGGCGCGGCGGCCCAGATTCTGCGCAAACCGGGCACCGCAGAACGCTGCCACCAGCAACTGGCCCAACTCAGTGGCCAGAGCGCCTGCTTCCACACCGCAGTCAGCGTGATCTGGCCAGGCGGATCGGCCAGCCACACCGACCTGACGCAGGTGCACTTCCGCACACTCTCAGCGGTCGATATCGCCCGCTACATCGCGCGGGAACCCTCGTTTGACTGCGCAGGCGGCTTTAAATGCGAGGGCCTGGGCGTCAGTCTGATGGAGCGCCTGACGTCCCAGGACCCGACCGCGCTGGTCGGACTGCCGCTTATCTGGCTCTGCGAGGCGCTGCGGCGCGCGGGCCTGACGATCCCCTGAGCTTCACCTTGCGCGACTCGGCGACGGTCGCGAGACGATCCAGAAAGGTTTTGAGGTCATCGGGCAACGGCGCACTCACGCTCACCTCGACATGGCGATCCGGGTCGTCGTAGCTGATGCTGTGGGCGTGCAGGAACAGGCGGCGCAGCCCCAACTCGGCCATCTGCTCGTTGAAGGCCTCATCCCCGTACTTCGGGTCACCCGCGACGCAGTGCCCGGCATGCTCGGCATGCACGCGGATCTGGTGGGTGCGCCCAGTCAGCAGCTTCACCTCCACCAGCGTGGCCAACTTGCCGTAGAACTGCACGACGCGGAATTCGCTGCCGGCAGCCTTGCCATGCGGGTCCACTTTGACCGTGCGCTCGCCGCCGACCCGCAGGTCGGTGCGCAGCGGCGCATCGATGACTTTCTGGCCGAACTCCCACTTTCCCCGCAGCAGGGCCAGATAGCGCTTATCGAAGCCATCCTCGCGCAGCAGCGCGTGCAGCGTCCGCAGCGTGGAGCGCTTGCGGGCGACCAGCAGGCAGCCACTGGTATCGCGATCGAGGCGGTGCACCAGCTCCAGGGTTTCGTCCGGGCGGGAAGCGCGAAGGGTCTCGATGACCCCGAAGGTGATGCCGCTGCCACCATGCACCGCGATACCCGAGGGCTTGTCCAGCACCAGCAGGCGCTCATCCTCGTGGATGATCGATGCCTCCAGCTGGTCCATGAGCTTCTGGGGAACCGGCTTCGGGAGCTCAGCATCGACAACCACTTCGCGGAACGGGGGCACGCGCAGGGTATCGCCCTCCGCGACCCGGGCCTCGCCCCCGACGCGCTTGCCGTTAAGACGCACTTCGCCCTTGCGTAACAGGCGGAAAACATGGCTGCGCGGCACATTGGCCAGCACCCGGGCGAGCACCTTATCGACGCGCTGACCCGCGTCCTCGGCACCCATGACCAGATTGCGGACGGCAGTGCGCGCGGTCGGGCTCGCAGGCGGGCTTGGCGGAAGTTCGCTCATTTATGGTGTAACGTCTTGTTTTTGAAGAAAGTGCGGTTATAATCAAGGCGTGCTGCAGACGGCGCAATGAATCCTCCCTTGAGAGGGGCGCGCATCAAGCAGCACAAAACACCGCGGCACAAGCCGCATGTTAGTTGGCCCTGGTAACGGGGCCATCGTACGGCCGATCAGGTCGCAACGCTCAACGATACACGCCCGCACGCCGGGCTGCTGAAGAGAGCGCGCCCGTCGGTCAGCAGATAACTAAAAGGTTGCTGGCGTTCCGCCTCATACGCGGCGCGATCACTCCACCACACGCAGTGCTTGCATCCCCCTACGCGCTCGTAACCAGTTTACTCGCCTATTTCACGGCGCTCTGCTGCCCGCCACGGCTCATTGCTGCGTACGCTCACGCGTGCGCCCTCCCCTCGTCGGCCCCTCAGCTCAATTTGAGTGGGACTCATGAAAAGAATGCTCGTCAACGCGACCCAGCAGGAAGAACTGCGCGTCGCTCTGGTCGATGGCCAGAAACTCTACGATCTCAGTATCGAAATTCCTTCACGGGAACAGAAAAAAGCCAACGTCTATAAAGCACGCATCGCGCGCATCGAGCCCTCGCTCGAAGCCGCGTTCGTGGACTACGGCTCTTCGCGCCACGGCTTCCTGCCGCTAAAGGAGATCTCCAAGGAGTTCTTCAAAGCCGGCGCGGGCCAGGGCCGCGCCATTCGCGACCTGATCTCCGAAGGCCAGGAAATCGTCGTGCAGGTCGAGAAGGAAGAGCGTGGCAACAAGGGTGCCGCGCTCACCACCTTCATCAGCCTCGCCGGGCGCTTCCTGGTGCTGATGCCCAACAATCCGCGCGCCGGCGGCGTGTCACGCCGCATCGAGGGCGAGGACCGCGACCAGATGCGCGAGACCATGGCGCAGCTGCAGATCCCCGACGGCATGGGTGCGATCATCCGCACCGCAGGCGTTGGTCGCTCGGCCGAAGAGCTGCAGTGGGACCTGGACAACCTGCGCACGCAGTGGGATGCCATTGCCGCTGCCGTCGACTCGCGCCCAGCGCCGTTCCTGCTGTACCAGGAGAGCGATGCGGTCACCCGCTCGATGCGCGACTACCTCACCGATGACATCGGCGAGATCCTGGTCGACGATGCCGGCGCCTTCCAGAAGGCCCAGGAATACATGCAGCGCTTCATGCCTGCCGAAGCCCTGCGCCAGCTGAAGCTGTATAGCGAAGACGTGCCGCTGTTCACGCGCTTCCAGATCGAGAACCAGATCGAGTCGGCCTACGCCCACAAGGTGCAGCTGCCGTCGGGCGGCAGCCTGGTCATCGATTACACCGAAGCGCTGGTGTCGATCGACATCAACTCGGCACGCAGCACGCGTGGCTCGGACATCGAGACCACCGCCTGCAACACGAACCTGGAGGCCGCCGACGAGATTGCCCGCCAGCTGCGCCTGCGTGACATCGGTGGCCTGATTGTCATCGACTTCATCGACATGGAGTCGACGAAGAACCAGCGCGAAGTCGAAGACCGCCTGCGCGACGCCATGAAGATGGACCGCGCGCGCATCCAGATTGGACGCCTGTCGCGCTTCGGCCTGCTCGAGATGTCGCGTCAGCGACTGCGCCCGTCGCTGGGCGAATCCAGCCACCTGAGCTGCCCGCGCTGCAACGGCATTGGCAGCATCCGCAGTGTCGAGTCGATGGCCCTGTCCATCCTGCGCCTGCTGAGCGAGGACGCCCGCAAGGACCGCACCTCGCGCCTGATCGTGCAGGTACCGGTATCGGTGGCCACCTACCTCATCAACGAGAAGCGGGTCGCCCTGCGCAGCGTCGAGGAAAAGAGCGGCATCGAAGTCTTCATCGTGCCGAATCCGGATATCGAGACGCCGGAATATTCCATCCGTCGCGTGCGGGAAGACGAGTCCGGCCTGGCCGAGAACAGCCAGGCCAGCTATCGCATGCCGACGACCCCGGAAACCCCGGACTTCGCCCTGCAGGCCAAAAAGCCTGCACCGCCGGCCGCCGTCGTGGCGCCGATCATGCCGACGACGACGGCGCCTGCCGCCCCGCCGCCGCGTGAGAAGCCGGTTGCCGCGGCCGTGGCGCTGCCGGTGGAAGCAGGGTCGTTCTGGACGCGCCTGAAGCGCCTGATCACGGGCGACGAAAAGCCGGCCACCGAGGCCGTTGCAGAGTCGACTTCCTCCCGCGGCACTGCCGGCGGACGTGACCGCGGCCCGCGCCGTGACGATCGTGGTGGCCAGGGTGGGAGTCGCGGTGGCCGCGGTGGTCGTGGTGGCCGTGGCGGCGACCGTGGCCGTGGCGGCGAGCGCAGCGCTCGCAGCGAAACAACCGAAGGTACGGGCGAGCGCGGTGCAGAGCGCAGCCGCGATGCCAACCGGGATGCGCCGCGCAGCGAACCGCAGGCGGCACCTGCGCCGCAGGCAGACGGTGAGCGCGGCCGTGGTCGTGGTCGTGGCCGTGGCGGTCGTGATGGCACGCCGCAGGAGCAGCGCGAGCCGCGAGAGCCGAGAGAACCCCGCGAGCCGAGGGAGCCCCGTGCGCCTCGTACGGAAGCAGCCAGCAACGCCGGTCCTGTCGCCGACGCCGGCGCACCGGCTGGCGAGTCGCCGCCGCGCGAGCGGGCTGAAGGCGAGCGTCGCTCACGCCGCGGCGGCCGTCGTCGTCGTCGTGGTGGTGCGAATCGCGATGGCGGCCCGGAGACCGGCGTCACCGGTGAAGAAGGCAGCGCGTCGCAGGACACGCCGCACTTCGAGCTGCAGCATTCGGCCAGTGGCGATGTGAGCCCACCGCCGTTGCGCGATCCGCAGCAGCCAATTGTGTCGTGGTCCTCACCGGCGCCGGTGGCGGCTGCGGTGGTGGCCCCGGTTGTTGCCGCGATCGTGGCAGAGGTCGCCAGCGAGGCGCCCCCTGTCGTCGTAGCACCGGAACCTGTGCCAGCGCCCGTTGCCGAGCCAGTAACGGCCGTGATCGAGCAGGTTGTGGCCGTGGAGCCCATACAGGCTGTCCCGGCGTCAGTGGCCCCGGTCGCGCCAGTTGCCCCTGTGGCAGCTGCAGAGCCAGTACAGGTGGCGGCACCTGTTCAGGCGGAGCCTGCCCAGGCTGCGGAACCCGCCGTGACCAGCGACGCCCCGGCTGCGGCCGATCCGGCTCCGATCTGGTCATCGGCTCCGGCACCGTCGGCCCCGGTGATGCGCGGACCCGACCTGAAAGAGTAGTCCCTGCGATGCGCACTCCGCCCGGCCGAGCACTCGCTCGCGCCCGGCGGAGTCGCTGAAGTCCGGATCGGGTACCTCGCAGTGCCCGATCCGGCAACCCTCCCGAATCTGGTTTACGCGGTGGCAACCTGCCATTCGCCTGCCCCTCACTTTGCCCTGCGTTTCGAAACGCTTGACCTCGCGCGGACGAGCGGTTCCACTGCCCACCCGCAGTCGGACCACCCGGTACTGCCTGATGTCACAGAGTCCGCTGAGTGAGGTCCTGATCGATGGGTAAAGCGCAGACCCGGCCACTTCCACTCGGTCCTACCGAGGTCACACTGGAGATCCAGGCGGAAGGCCGCTCTATCCTCCGTTCTGCCCACGAGCTGGGCCCCTACCCCGCCAAACTCACCGACAGGCTGCAGCACTGGGCCGTCACGACGCCCGACCAGACCTTCCTGGCGATCCGCGGCCCTGACGGCGAGTGGCAGAGGCTCAGCTACGCGCAGGCCATGGACCAGGTGCTGCACGTCGCCTCTGCGCTACTGGCGCGAGGCCTTGATGCCGATCGCCCGATCGCCATCCTCTCCGATAATGACCTTCAACATGCGGTGCTGGCACTGGCAGCGATGCACGTGGGCATCCCTTACGCTCCGATTTCGGCAGCGTACTCGCTGGTGTCCGGCGACTTCTCAAAGCTGCGGCATGTGCTGGGTGTCCTGACGCCCGGCCTCGTGTTTGCCGCGGACGGCACGCGCTTTAGCCGTGCAATCGAACAGGTCGTACCCGCTGATGCGCAGTTGCTGGTCACGCAGAACCCACCGGCCAACCGCTCGAGCACCACCTTTGCCGACCTGCTCGCCACGCCGGTCTCGGCACAGGTTGCCGAAGCGGCGTCACAGGTAGGCCCTGACACCGTGGCCAAGATCCTGTTTTCTTCGGGCTCCACAGGACTGCCAAAGGGCGTGATCAACACGCAACGCATGCTCTGTTCGAACCTGCAGATGAACGTGCAGGCACTGCCTTCGCTGCAGGACACGCCACCGGTCATCGTGGACTGGCTGCCGTGGAACCACACCTTTGGTGGTAACTCCAATTTCGGCCTGGCGCTCTACAACGGCGGCAGCTTCTACATTGATGACGGCAAGCCGGTGCCCGGCCACTTCGAGCGCACGATCCGTAACCTGCGCGACGTTGCGCCCACGACCTACATGAGCGTGCCAAAGGGTTTCGAGTGCCTCGTTCACTACATGCACACCGATCCGGAATTCGCGAAGCACTTCTTCAGCCGTCTGCAGTTCATGTTCTATGCCGGCGCCGGCCTGTCGCAGCATGTGTGGGACAGCCTGGATGAACTGGCGACCCAGGCCGTTGGCGAACGCATCGTGATGATCACGGGCCTGGGGTGCACCGAAACCTCTCCGTCACAGACCTTCGCAACCTTCACCAACGGGCGTGCCGGGGCGATCGGCGTTCCGGTCGCCGGCATTGAGTACAAGCTCGTGCCTGCCGGACACAAGCTCGAAGCGCGCGTGCGTGGCCCCAGCGTCACGCCGGGCTACTGGCGCAATCCGGAACTCACCGCCAAGGCCTTCGATGAGGAGGGCTACTTCCGGACCGGCGACGCGGTGAAATTCCTGGACCCCGAGGACATCTCGCAAGGGCTGCTGTTCGACGGCCGTATCACCGAGGACTTCAAGCTCTCCAGCGGCACCTGGGTCAGCGTCGGTCCCCTGCGCACCCGCACGATCCTTCACTGCGCGCCGTTGGTACGCGACGTGGTGCTGGCTGGCATCAACCGGAACGAACTGGGCGCGCTGATCTTTCCGGACCTGCCCGCCTGCCGCGCGCTCTGCCCGGACCTGGCCGCGGACGCACCTATCGCCACCTTGCTGTCGCAGCCTGCGCTACGCGATCGCTTCCAGCAGTGGCTCGACGAGATGGCCAGGACGGCCACCGGCGGCGCAACGCGCATCGCGAGGGCGATGCTCATGGTTGAAGTACCGACCGTCGATACGTGCGAGGCAACCGACAAAGGCTCGCTGAACTGCGCGGCGGTGCTGGAGCGACGCGCCGCCCTCGTAGAGCGCCTCTACGCCGAGGGCGGCGATCCGGACGTGCTGGTCGCCTGCTAAGGGCGGCCGTCCAGCGTCAACAGCGGCCCGTATAACTCGGGCCGCCTGTCGCGGAACACGAACCAGTTGTCCCGCAGTTCCGCCACTTCGGCCAGGTCGAAACTGGCCAGCAACACCGCGTCACTGCTTTCGCCGGCTTCCGCCACTTTGGCGCCCAGCGCGTCGGTGATGAACGAGGAGCCATAGAAGCGGATGTGCAGCCCATCCGGGTCCTGTAGCGAACGCTCGACGCCGTAGCGGTTGGCTGCCAGCAGTGGCACCAGATTGGCCGCCGCGTGGCCCTGCTGCGTCCGCTGCCAGTGGTCACGAGACAGCACCGGCAAGGCCGGCGGCGGCTCGGTCCCGATGGCGGTCGGATAAAGCAGCAGCTCTGCGCCCTGTAAGGCCATCACGCGTGCGCACTCGGGAAACCACTGGTCCCAGCAGATGCCGACGCCGATCCGCCCGTAGCGCGTATCCCAGACCCGGAAGCCGGTGTCGCCTGGGCTGAAGTAGTTCTTTTCCTGGTAACCCGGGCCGTTGGGGATGTGGGACTTGCGATACAGGCCCAGCACTTCCCCGTCCGCATCGATGATCGCGACGGAATTGAAATAGCTGCGCCCTGCACACTCGAAGAAACTCACCGGCAGCACCACCCCCAGCTCGCGGGCGATGCGAGTGAAGTGCCTGACGGCAGGATTGTCCTGCAGCGTCGTAGCCAGACGAAGGTGACGCGAGTCCTGCTCAATGCAGAAATACGGCGTCTCAAACAACTCCTGCAACAGGATGACCTGCGCTCCGCGGCGCGCGGCCTCGCGCACCAGCGCCTCGGCCTGCGCCAGGTTCGCGGCCAGGTCCCAACTGCAGGCGAACTGGGTGACCGCGACGGTGACCGGCCGTTGGCCGCGGGTCAGATGCAGGGGCGCGGCAGTCACGAGGCCACCCGTGCCCCGGCCAGCACCTGCGCGGTAATGCGCAGTGCGGTTTCCAGGGCACGCAGGCCATCCTCGCCGCTGACAACCGGTGCCGACCCGGTGCGCACGCAGCCCAGGAACGACTCGATCTCCGCCTTCAGTGCATCGCCCTGCTCCAGGTTCTGCTCCTCGATCGTCACCGGCAGCGGCGACGGCGGCGCACCGGGTAGCTGCTTGCGGATGACCGTCAGGATCTTCTGCTGCAGGTCCATCGACAGGTAGGCGTCGTCCTGGAAGATGCGCAGCTTGCGCTCGGTCTTCAGGCTGACGCGGCTGGCCGTCGTGTTGGCCACGCAGCCATTGGCAAAGCGGATGCGGGCGTTGGCAATGTCCACCTGGTCAGAAAAGACCGGCGTGCCAATCGCATCGATCGACACGATGGGTGACTTCACGATGCTCTGCACAATGTCGATGTCGTGGATCATCAGGTCGAGCACGACGTTGACGTCCGTACCACGCTCTTTGAACGGCGCCAGTCGCTGGCATTCGAGGAACCGCGGCGCACGCAGGTAAGGCTCGGCCGCCAGGATGGCTGCGTTGAAGCGTTCCAGATGACCGACCTGCAGCACTTTCTTGTGTGCCGCGGCCAGATCGATCAGTGCCTGCGCCTGTTCCAGCGTCTCGGTCATCGGCTTCTCAACCAGCACGTGCACGCCGTGGCGCAGAAACTCCGCGGCGATCTCGTAATGCGAGGGCGTGTGGGTGACGACACTGACGGCATCGACCTGGCCCAGCAGGTCGCGATAGTCGGCGTAGGCGGTCACGCCCAGTTCGGCGGCGACGGCGTCCCGGGACCTCTCCTGTGTGTCGGAGACCCCGACCAGCAGGCTGCCAGGCAGCGTCGCGTACTTCTGGGCGTGGAACCGGCCGAGGTAGCCGACGCCGATGACAGCGGTTCTGATTTTTTCCATGGTCCCGGTATTATGCCCACCGTGAGCAACTTCATCTCGCGGGCTTGGCGCCGCTACCGCAAACAGACCGGCTTCGGCCATGAACTCAGCACGCTGGCGCTGGCGGCCGTGTTCGGGCTGGTCATCCTGCCCCTGGTGATCTGGGTCGGCGGTCACGTGGTGCTGGGCGAATACATCCGCGATCCCCTGACGGGGCAGACCGGCGGCCCGGTAGCGCTGTGGCTGGATTACCTGGCGGCCCTGGGCCAGGGCCAGGTGGGCTACTGGCTGGCCTGCGCAGGCCCTTACCTCATCTACGTTGCCCTGCGACTGCTCCGCGGGTTGCTCAAGCTCTAAACGGTCCCGCGGGCCTCAGGCTCGCGGCCAGAAATACCAGCTCATGCCGGTCAGGACGACCAGCAACACCAGCTGCGCCGGTCGCCGCCATGGCGTCTGGCGGATTTCGCCGAGGAAACCGGCAACGGCAGCCAGAGCCAGGGCCACCGACCACCCCAGGCCCACCAGCAGTGGCGTTTGTTCCCCGTCCAGTCGCTCGTGATACTCCGGCAAGAGCAGGAAAACGGCCACCGTCAGCGAAAGGCCGGCGACCAGGGAAACGGCCGATCCCATGCAAATTCCAAGCAGTACGGCTAGCGGTCGCAATGGCGAATCCCCTCTGGATGGCAAGGTAACGATTCCGCACTTGCTGCCGCGCCCAGCGCGTTCTAGCCTGCACAGATCGACGGGCGGTCGCGCCCGGGCCACACTCTAGCGCAATACCCTTATCCGGGCGGATCCGACCTCTATGCACAGTTACCGTAAGCCTCTGAGCTGGTTTGCCATCGCCTCGCTCGCCCTGCTGGTGATCGCGGGCAGCGGCTCCTCCGGGGCCCCCGCCGCCACCAGCCTCCTGCCGCCGGGCGCCATTGCGCCGCTGGAACGGCAGAGACTGGTCGCGCGGCGCATCGGAGCCATTCTGGAAGAGGCGCACTACCGCCGCGCCACCATCGACGACCGCATGTCCGAGCAGGTCTTCGACCGTTTCCTCGATTCACTGGACGGTCAGCGCAGTTATTTCACCGCCGCCGACATCGCCGAACTCTCGGCCTACCGCCTGCGCTTCGACGACATGATCCACACCGGTGAAGTCGAACCCGCGTTCCTGATTTTCGCGCGCTTCCAGCAGCGCAACCGCGAGCGCATCCGCTATGCCCTGGGCCTGCTGCAGACCGAGCCGGACTGGACCACCAGCGAGCGCTTCGAGTTCGACCGCAGCAAGGGCGCGTGGCCGGCCAGCGCCGCTGAACTGGATGATCTCTGGCGCAAGCGCGTCAAGAGCGACGGCCTTTCCTTGTTGCTCACCGGCAAAGACTGGAAGGCGGCTGCCGAGGTACTGCAGAAGCGCTACGAGCGTGTACTCAAGCGCGTTGACCAGGTCACGCCCGAAGACGTGTTCGAGAACCTGATGAATGCCTACGCGCGCACCTTCGACCCGCACTCCAGCTATTTCGGCGCGCGCAATTCCGAGGAATACCGCATCCAGATGAGCCTGAGCTACGACGGCATCGGCGCCTCGCTCCAGAGCACCGACGACTACGTCAGCATCACCAACCTGATCCCGGGCGGCCCAGCCGCTGCAGCCGGTACGCTCAACATCAACGATCGCATCATCGCCATCGGCCAAGGGAAGGATGGCCCGCTGCAGGAAGTCATCGGGTGGCGGCTCGACGATGTCGTCCAGCTGATCCGCGGCAAGAACGGCACGCTGGTCCGGCTGCAGGTCCTGCCGGCTGGCGCAGCACCCGGGTCGCCGGAAAAGATCATCGATTTCACGCGCGGCAAGGTCACCCTGGAAAACCAGGCGGCCAAGAAAGAGCGGCGCATCGTCCAGCGTGGCACCCGCCAGTTGAAGATCGGCGTGGTCAGCGTGCCAGGCTTCTACCAGGACATCCAGGCCCAGAGCCAGGGCGACAAGGACTTCCGCAGCACGACGCGTGACACCAAGCGTTTGCTCGACGAACTCGCGAAAGAAGGCGGCATCGATGGCCTGGTGCTGGACCTGCGTGGCGATGGCGGCGGCTACCTGCCCGAAGCAACAGCGCTGACCGGCCTGTTCATCGACAAGGGACCCGTCGTGCAGCTCAAGGACACCACGGGCCGCATTGAAGTCCTGGACGACCCCACCTCGGGGACTTCCTACGATGGCCCCCTGATCGTCCTCGTAGACCGTTTCAGTGCCTCCGCGTCCGAGATCTTCGCCGGCGCCATCCAGGACTACCACCGTGGCTACATCGTGGGTCAGCGCACCTTCGGCAAAGGCACGGTGCAGAACCTGGTGCCCCTGGATCGCTGGTCACAGCGCCCGGTCGACGGCCAGCTGACTGTCACCATCGGCAAGTTCTATCGCGTCACGGGTGAAAGCACCCAGCACCGGGGCGTAGAACCAGACATTGCGCTGCCGTCGGCCATCAGCCTCGACGACGTGGGTGAGAGCGCGTTGGAAGCCGCCCTGCCCTGGGACCGGATCGCCGGCGTGCCATTCCAGGCCGTTCGGCAGCCGACCACCTTGCCTACGGTGAATGCACTCACCCAGGACGAGGGGCAGCGCAACCAGAAGGACGCCGACTTCAAGTGGTTGGTTGCCGACATCGCCGCCCTGGATGGGCTGCGCAAGCAGAAGAGCCTGTCCCTGAATCTGGCCGAGCGGCGCGCCGAGCGCACCCGCATGGACGGCGAACGGCTGGCGCGCGAAAACCAGCGGCGCGTGGCGCTGGGCAAGCCAGCCCTGAAGGCTCTGGACGATACTGAATCGGATGAAGCCCCGGCCAAGCCCGAGAAAGGGCCAGACATCGTGCTGGATCAGGCGTCGCAGATCATGGCGGACATCATCCTGTCTGGTTCACCAGCGGCCGCAGCCACGGTGGTCGCCAAAGACGCGCCGGCCCGCCCGGTGCGTTCAGCGCAGTAACAGGCGCCGCAGGCCCCAGCAGTCCTCCCGCAGGACCTGCTGGGCCTCGCAAATCGAATCTTCCGTTGGGAGGACATCGGCCGCCACGCGGTAACGGGCTCGCTCGCCCAACTGTTGCGTCAACTGCTGCACTTCCGTGCTGTCACTGCTACGGGCGGCCAGCGCAAGCTTGGCCCTGGCAATCTGCGCCACCAGCGCCTGACACGCCGCAGCGTCGCCATACTCATCGACAGGCTCGCGCCGTCGGGAGGCTTCGCCGCACAATTGCAGCAACGCAGTGCGGAGCAAGGGTTGGGCAATGATCTCGCCATACGCCACGGCAGCCAGATTGATCGCCCGACGAGCCTCCACCGACAGGCCCGGGAACGGCGGCACTGGCAGGTTCAGCACCGCCTCGTAGGCACTACGCGCCGCGGTCAGCGCTGTGCTGGCTGTGTTCGCATCGATCGTCAGGACTTCCAGACGGCGGTCCAGCTCACGGCGCTTAAAATAATGCCACCAGCGGTTGGCCCGGTCCCAGGCCCTGCGAACATCGGCGACCCGGCTCCGCGCGTCACTGGCCGCCAACTGCGCCCGGTTGAGGGTGCGCTCCATCTCCTGGCGGCGTTCGTACTGCTGGTGATTAAACTCTGACAGCAACTGCCGCCGCTCTCGCTCCTCATGCTGGACGATCTGCTCTGCGATCATCGCGCTGACGAGCTGCCCACCGGTTTTCCATAAATCCCGTAGCTGGTAGAAGATCAGGGCCTGCTGGCCACTGACTGGCGAGGCAAGGCGCAACTCCAGCGCCTCCAGCGTCGCCTGCACACGCGCGGTGGCGCCCTCCTGCTGCTTGATGCGGTCCTTGAGCTGATGGATTTCAGCCTGTACGTCGCCATAGGCCTTTTTCAGTTCTGCCCGGTTGCGAAACAGGTGCAGCACACGACCGTCTATTTCCAGTCGCTGCGGCGCAACCGACACCACTCGAAGGTAGCCCAGCTGGCGCACCCACTCGGCGCCCCGCGCCTGCACACTCGCCCACGACGGGATGCGTGCCGCACGCACGATCGACCACCATCGGTGCAGGATGGGAAAGGTAGGCATCAATAAAAGCGGTGGCCGCGTTCCAGGCAGTATTCCAACCACTTATTTAGCATCATATTCAGCGCCCAACGCTGATCCAGTTCACGCTCCGCATGCCGCCGCAAGGCCGTCAGCGCCGGATGTCCGGGCCTCAGTGCCCATTGCTGGGCCTCGGCAAGGCAGGCGTCGGAATAGATGCGAACACGGACATCAGGGAACCGCTCCAAGGATGCGGCGTCGGTTCCCGGCAGCAGGTAGGTCAGGCTAAAGGCGGTGGTATACGGAGTCTGCTCGGCCACCAGCAGCTGCAGATCGCAGTCGTCTGCCACGCGGGACCAGCGCTCCCCGGCCAACTGCACCGGATCACCGCAGAGCGCCTGCAGGCGGATGTAGTTGCTCTCGTAGAGCGACATCAAGGCCACGAAACTGCGCGGTCTGGCGCGCCAGGAAACAGGTAACAGGGCTTCGGTCTGCATCATTGTAAAAATATAGCACGCAGTCCGGGCGCTACCGTTTTAGCCCGGTGGCGCACAGGCTGGGCCTAACAGGTGCTCACGGTAGAAGCGCAGTTCGCGGATCGAATCGTGGATATCAGCGAGCGCAAGGTGGGCGGAATCCTTGCTGAACTGACTGGCTACCTGCGGTGCCCAGCGCCTGGCCAGTTCCTTCAGCGTACTGACATCCAGGTTGCGGTAGTGGAAATACCGCTCCAGCAAGGGCATGTGTCGCGCCAGGAAACGGCGATCCTGGCAGATGCTGTTACCGCAGATTGGCGAGGCGCCTGCGGGCACCCAGGCCGACAGGAACTCGAGGGTGCGCGCTTCGGCAGCAGCGTGATCGACGCGGCTCTCGCGAACGCGGGCAGTCAGCCCTGAGCCGCCGTGCTGGCGCGTGTTCCACTCATCCATGCCCGCCAGGGTCAGCTCATCCTGATGGATCGCGAGCACCGGCCCCTCGGCCAGGACTTCCAGCTGCGGGCTCGTCACGACCGTGGCGATCTCGATGATGACGTCCGTGTCCGGACTCAGGCCGGTCATCTCGAGGTCGATCCAGATCAGGTTATCGCGGTTCAACATGCAGTACACCTCAGTTCCTATGGCATTCTAGCAGCGCACATGAACACGCCTGAACGCTTCGACGCGGATGTCATCTCCGCCTATGGCCGCCACCTATTGGCGCGTGATGCGGCGGGCAACCTGCTGCGCGCACGGCCCTTTGGCCGCAACCTCAACATCGTCTGCGGCGACCGGGTCCGCTGCGAGCGCGACGCGCGCGGCGAAGTGCATGCCATGGAAGTGCTGCCCCGGCGCACCGTGCTCCTGCGCAGCAACGCGCGCGGGGTCAGCGAACCCATCGTGGCGAACCTGACGCTGGCAGCGGTCGTCATTGCCGGCATGCCCCGCCCCGACCTCTTCATGGTCGACCGCTACCTCAGCGCGGCCGCCTCGGCCACCCTGAGCGCGCTGATCATCGTGAACAAGGCCGACCTGCCACTTACCGATGACGACGAGGCCGGCCTGCGCGAACTGGCCCAACTCGGCTATGGCGTTCACCGGGTTTCGGCCAGGGAAGGCACCGGACTGCCGGCCCTGGCCACCGCGCTGGCGGGCCATACCAGTGTGCTGGTCGGCCAGTCGGGCGTTGGCAAGTCCTCGCTCATCCGTCGCCTGGCCATCGACGGCGAGGAGGCCGCGACGGGCGAACTGATGCGCGAGGAGGAAGGCCGCCATACCACCACGGCATCACGCCAGTACGACTGCATCGGCGGCGGCCGCATCATCGATTCGCCGGGTGTACGCGACTACGCGCCTTCGATAGACCAGCTGGAGCCAGCCAGCCTGGGCTACTACGAGGTGCAGCAGCACGCCGGCGGCTGTCGGTTCGCAGACTGCCGCCACCTGAATGAACCGCAGTGCACGGTACGCGCAGCCGCCGAAGCAGGCGTCATTGCCCCCCGTCGCTACGAGAGCTATCGCCGGCTGCGGCGCCTGTTTGAACAGCTGCGGGACGAGCGCGCCCCCGGGGCACGGGGCAAGCGCTAACTGACGGTCTGGCGCCCCTGGAAGGCATGCGCGAGCGTGCCGCCATCGACATATTCCAGCTCGCCCCCCATGGGCACGCCGTGGGCGATCCGCGTGGCGCGAATGCCGCGCTTCTGGGCCAGGCCCGACAGACAATGCGCCGTGGCCTCCCCCTCTACGGTGGGATTGGTGGCGAGGATGAGCTCGCGGACAGTGCCGGCATCGAGCAGCCGCTCCAGATCCACCAGACCCAGTTGCTCGGGGCCTATGCCGTCCAGGGGGGACAGGTGCCCCATCAGCACGAAATAGCGCCCGCGGAAGCTGGCCGAGGTTTCCACCGCCACGACATCAGCGGGCGATTCGACCACGCAGAGCAGCCCGTCGTCCCGCTGTGGCGCCAGGCAAATCAGGCACAGCTCGCCTTCCGTGAGCATGCGACAACGGCGGCAGCGGCCCACAGCGCCCAATGCCGTGGTCAGCGCATTCGACAGCTCCCGTGCCCCCTCCCGTCCTTCCTGCAGGAGCCTGAACGCCATGCGCTGGGCCGTCTTGGGGCCCACACCGGGCAACGCATGCAGGGCGTCGATGAGGCGGGCCAATGCAGGAGAGTGCTTCATCAGCCCTCGTCGGCACCGGGGCCCGTCACCCGCACGGACTCCGGATGCAAGGTCGCGCCAAAGCGCTCCTTCAGCGCCAGCACCGTAGGATCCCGATCCAACCCGGCACGGGCCGCGCCCAACTGCTCATCGGCCCGGCGGGCCTGGGCCACAGCAGGCGTATCTGCCGGCGGCGTGGAGACCTCGATCTCGATGCGCACTGTCTCGCCGAAATAGCGCGACAGGGCCTGCGCGAGCTTGTCTTCCTGGGATTTTGACCGGATGGCCTGATGGCGCGGATCCAGCGCAAAGCGCAGCAAAGCGTCCTGCCGCCCGGTATAGGCGCAATTGGAGGCCAACTGGCGCGCCAGACCCGAGAGTTCCAGACGCTGCGCCAGTGACCCCCAGTTCTCGGGCGTCAACGTGGCCAGCGACGCCGCTGGCACCGCGGCGGGCAACGCTGCTGCGACGGCTGCAGGGTTCGCCTGCGGCGGCGCGGACGCGCGCGGCGTCGGGGCAGCAGATCCGGCCTGCGACGCGGGTGCCGCCATCGCAGTGGGTGCCGGGCCATGACCCAGCCCCTGTGGACGGAAGGCCAGCATCCGAATCAAGGTCATGACGAAACCCACCCGGGGGTCGGACACCAGATGCAGGTCCCGGCGGCCCAGCAAGCCGATCTGGTAGTAGAGCTGCAGGTCCTCGGCAGCCATCTGACCTTTGAGGCGATCCAGCAGCTCGGGGGCGTAACCGTCCTCGTCGGCTGCTGCGTCAGGTACGACCTGCAGCACGGCGACTCGTGCCATCAGACTGTTGAGTTCATCCAGGAGTTGCGCGTAATCAGGCGCCCATTGCTCCAGCTGCTGGGCGTGGCGCACCAGCCCGGCCGCGTCCTGCGCGGCCAGCAGTTCGGCAATCTCCACCACATGCGCGCGGTTGACGGTGCCCAGCATGGCCACGGCCTCTTCCTCACGCGCATGGCCATTGCCATAGGCCAGCAACTGGTCGAGCAAGGAAAGCGCATCGCGCAGGCTGCCATCGGCCGCCGTGGCCAGCAGGCGCAGGGCGCCTGCCTCCGAATCGATACCTTCGGCCTCCAGAATGTGCGCCAGACGGGCCGTGATCAGCCCGGTGGTCAGGCGCTTGAGGTTGAACTGCAGGCAGCGCGACAGCACAGTCACTGGCAGCTTCTGTGGATCAGTGGTCGCCAGCAGGAACTTGACGTGCGGCGGGGGCTCTTCCAGCGTCTTGAGCAAGGCATTGAACGAGTGCGTGGAGAGCATGTGCACTTCGTCGATCAGGTAGACCTTGTAGCGGCCACGCGTGGGCGCGTACTGCACGTTTTCCAGCAGTTCGCGCGTGTCATCGACCTTGGTGCGCGATGCAGCGTCCACCTCGATGAGGTCCAGGAACCGGCCGGTATCGATCTCCCGACAACTGGCGCATTCCCCGCAGGGCTGGGCCGTGACGCCCTGCTCGCAATTGAGGCACTTGGCAAAGATGCGCGCGACGGTGGTCTTGCCCACGCCGCGGGTGCCAGTAAACAGGAAGGCATGGTGAACGCGACCGGAGTCCAGCGCGTTGCCCAGGGCCTTGAGCACATGCTCCTGGCCCGACATTTCAGCGAAGGATTTGGGGCGCCACTTGCGGGCCAGAGCGGTGTAGGTCATGGGCTATGGGGTCGCCGTGGCAGGTAGCCAGTGGAGGCGGTCCGCGCCAGCCGATCTTCGGCGCACGGCATTGCCGTTACCGTTGCTCCCTTCCGGGCCTGGCGGGATTCACGGCTGGCCGTCGCGAAGGAACCGACGCGGACCACCACAGAACTTTGGCGGAGAGGGTGGGATTCGAACCCACGTATACCCTTGCGGGCATAACTGGAATTCCAGTCCAGCGCCTTCGACCACTCGGCCACCTCTCCAACACTCAAACCAACTCAGCCCCGGAATTGTAGCAGAGGCGAACCCTCTGCTAACCATCCCGTGCATTCAAAAAATCATTACGTGCCGGGATTGGCGACAGGCGGCACGACTGCCTCGCCCTTCTTGGCCTTTTCCAGCTTCTTCTTGGCCTTCTCGGCCTTCTTGTCCCTCGGGGGCGGCAGCAACGTCGCGTTGGAATATTTCGGCGGCGCATCCAGGCACGCGTCCGTCAGCTTGCGGGGCGGCGCCTCCGGCTCACGCAGATCGGGAATCTTGAGGGCTGCGCGGGTGTTGAGCGCATCGAGCCCCACTGGCGTACGCAGCGGCGCCACGCTCTGCGACTGCTCGTAGCCCTGCGGCTTGTTGCAATCGTTCTTGGCCAGGCGCTTGCAACCCGGCAGGGCCAGCACCGCCAGCGCTGCCAGGGCAAAGCCGGCCCAGCGTGCAGGAGCACCCTGGAACATCGGGGCAGGGTCAACCGTCAGGTGCAGTCGCATGGTTCGCTTTCTCAGGCCGCCGTGGCCAGTGTGATGTCGGCCTGCCGCAGCGCAGCCGCGACCTCGCCATGATAACGCGCCGAGAGCACGGTGAGCGGCAGCCTCAGCGCGTCATCAATCAGGCCCATGCGGGCCAGGGCCCATTTGACGGGGATCGGGTTTGCCTCGACAAACAACTTGTCGTGCAGTGCCGCCAGCTTCGCATCCAGCCGCGCGGCGGTTTCCAGATCGCCACGGCCCGCCGCGCTGATCATGGCGCTCATCAGGGCCGGCGCCACGTTGCCGGTCACCGAAATCACGCCGCAGGCACCCTGCGACATCGCCTCACGCACGGTAGCGTCGTCGCCGGACAGGATCTGGAACGTGTCCGGACACAGGGCGCGTAGCTGCCTTATGCGATCCATGGAGGCCACGGCCTCCTTAATGGCCACGATGCGGGGCAGCACGGCCAGGCGGGCCACAGTCTCGGGCAACAGGTCTACCGCAGTGCGGCCCGGCACGTTGTAGAGGATCACCGGCACGGTGCTGGCAGCGGCGGCGGCCTCGTAATGCAGGAACAACCCTTCCTGGGTCGGGCGGTTGTAAGCCGGGGTGACCAGCAGCACGCCATCAACGCCCAGCGCCGAGAATTCGCGCACCTTGGCGACGGTGGCCGCCGTGCTGTTGGTTCCAGCTCCTGCCACGATCTTCAGGCGACCGGCCGCCTGCTGCTGCGCCCGCTGCACAAGCTCCCGGAGCTCGGCGTCGGTCAGGGTTGGGGACTCTCCCGTGGTGCCCCCCACAACCAGGCCGTCGGTGCCGTTCTGCAGGTGGAAATCCACCAGAACGGACCAAGCCTGCCAGTCGATCTCCCCGCCGGGACGCATCGGAGTGACGATCGCCACGTGGGTGCCCGAAAATCCGGCGGAACTCATGCAAAAACCTCGAGGTTGGAAAGGCTGGGCAAATGGCGCGGCATGTTAAGGGCCGCGTGATATCCGAGGCAAGCGCCGGTAGACTGGGTCAACCATTTTCAGTTTGGTCCGCATGAAGCAATTTCTGGCTGTTTCCGCCATTGGCAGTGACCGCATCGGCCTGGTCCACGAATTCACCCGTACCGTCACCGACTGCGGGGGCAGCATCAGCGAGAGCCGCATGCTCGCGTTGGGTAGCGAATTCGGCCTGCAGATGCTGATCGGGGGCAACTGGCATGCCCTGGCCAAGCTGGAGACCGAACTGGCCCGCCTGGGCGAGACTGCCGGACTGGTCGTGCATGTGCGCCGCACCGACGGCAAGGCCCGGCGCGAGGACCACATCCCCTACTCCATCGACGTGGTGTGCGTTGACCAGCCGGGCATCATCAGCGGGCTGGCCGGTTTCTTTGCCAGCCGGACCATCGACGTGGGCGAAGTGGCCACGCGCAGCTACACCGCCGCGCAGACCGGCGCCGCCATGTTCTCCGTCCAGATGATGATCAACGTGCCGAACCGCATCCATATTTCGCAGCTGCGCGAGGACTTCATGGACTACTGCGATTCTCTGAACCTCGACGCGATCCTCGAACCCGTCAAGAACTGAAGGCTCCCGCCATGCCAACGCTCGCCGTCGATGCTCCCGTCCCCGCGTTCTCGCTGCCCTCGACCGCCGGCACCGACTTTCACCTGGACGATGCCCGGGGCGAGGCGCTGGTGCTTTATTTTTATCCCAAGGACGCGACCCCGGGCTGCACCACGGAAAGCGAAGCCTTTCGCGACCTGCATGCGCAGTTTCGCCGCGCCGGCGTGCAGGTACTGGGCATCTCCCGCGACAGCCTGGCCTCGCATGAAAAATTCCGCACACGACTGGAGCTGCCGTTCCACCTGCTGAGCGATGCCGAAGAGAAGGCCTGCCGCCTCTTCGACGTCATCCGCGAAAAGAACCTCTATGGCAAGAAGGTGATGGGCGTCGAACGCAGCACCTTCCTCATCGATGCACAGGGCGCACTGCGCCGTGAATGGCGCAAGGTCAAGGTGGCGGGCCATGCAGAAGAAGTCCTTGAAGCAGCACGATCGCTTGGCTGACATCCGGCGGGTCTACGTCCTCGACACCAACGTGCTGATGCACGATCCGGCGGCGATCTTCCGCTTCGAGGAACACGACATCTACCTGCCCATGGTGGTGCTCGAAGAACTCGACCACCACAAGAAGGGCCTCTCAGAGCCGGCCCGCAACGTGCGCCAGGTCTCCCGCTTCCTCGACGAACTCACGCGCGGGGCCACCAAAGCCGACATCGACCGGGGCATCCAGATCCAGTCCGCGCTGCTGGGCACCGGGCCGGAGGCGGTCTCCGGCAGGCTGTTCTTCCAGACCCGCACGCACAGCAGCCGTCTGCCAGAGGGCCTGCCCGGCCACGAGCCGGACAACTCGATCCTGGCGCAGACGCTGGCGCTGCAAGCCGAACTCCCTGACGCGCGCGTCACGCTGGTGTCCAAGGACATCAACCTGCGCGTGAAGGCCGCGATCATCGGCGTACACGCCGAAGACTATTACAGCGACCGGACCATCGAGGATGTGGACCTGCTGGACGCAGGTCGGCACGTCGTGCCTGCGGATTTCTGGGAAACGCACGGCAAGGACCTGCGGGCCTGGAAGGAAGCCGGTCGCACCTGTTACGAGCTGAGCGGTCCGCTGGTCGGCAGCTGGCAGCGCAACCATTTCGTGCATGACGAGACGCCCCACGGGCTGGAAGCCATTGTCCGGGACACCGATGGGCAGACTGCGCGCCTGGAAGTGGTGCGCGATTACCGCACCGAACGCCACGGGGTCTGGGGCATCACGGCCCGAAATCGCGAGCAGAACTTCGCCTTGAACCTGCTGCTGGATCCGGACATCGACCTGGTGACGATCCTTGGCCCCGCCGGCACTGGCAAAACGCTACTGGCTTTGGCCGCCGGCCTGCAGCAAACACTGGAGACCAAGCAGTTCAGCGAAATCATCATGACGCGCGTGACGATCCCGCTGGGCGAGGACATCGGCTTCCTGCCAGGCACCGAAGAAGAAAAGATGGAGCCCTGGATGGGTGCCCTGATGGACAACCTCGAGGTGCTCACGCAGGGCGCTGAAGGCGGCAACTGGGGTCGCACCGTCACCAGCGACCTGCTGCGCAGCCGCATCAAGATCCGCTCGCTCAACTTCATGCGCGGGCGCACCTTCGTCAACCGCTACGTGCTGATCGACGAGGCCCAGAACCTCACGCCCAAGCAGATGAAGGCCCTGGTGACGCGCGCCGGCCCGGGCACAAAACTGGTCTGCCTGGGCAACATCGCCCAGATCGACACGCCCTACCTCACGGAAACCACCTCTGGCCTCACTTACCTGGTGAACCGGTTCCGCGGCTGGGCGCATTCGGGCCATATCACGCTGTTGCGCGGCGAACGCTCCCGCCTGGCGGACCGTGCATCGGAAATCCTGTGACTGGCATCGAACCCTTGCCCCGCACCACGGTCTGAACAAGGCAATGAACCGACGCATTACCGGCTACAAGCCGCTCTTCCTGACCACGGGCCTCGCGGTCGCAACATTCGCTCTGGGTTCTCTGGCACTGGGACAAGCCCTGCCACAGTCCACGCCCAGTCCGGCCACAAGCGCCTCGTCATCCTCGGCCTATAGCAACCTGCCGGACATGGGCAGCGGTGCCAACGCGATCATCAGCCGCGCTGACGAATACCAGATTGGCCGCATGATCCTGAGCAACCTGCGGGATGAGAATCAGGTGCTCGAGGACCCGGAAGCCACAGAGTATCTCCAGGATCTGGGCGGCCGCATTGGTAGCGAAGCCCAGGACGGCACCCAGAAATTCACCTTCTTCGTCGTTCGCGACCTGGGCGTCAACGCCTTCGCCGTGCCCGGTGGATACATCGGCACGAATATCGGCCTCGTCCTGCTCACCAGCAGCGAATCAGAACTCGCGGGCGTGCTGGCGCATGAGATCGGACACGTCGTGCAGCGACATATCGCGCGGGCCGTGCAGGCACAGAGCCGCCAGAGCCTCTCGACCATGGCTGCCATGCTGGGCGCCATCCTGATCGGCGTGGCGGGCGGGGGTGATGCTGCCGCCGGCCTGATCGCCGTAGCGCAGGGCACGGCCATGCAGCAACAGATCAATTTCACGCGCATGGAAGAGAGCGAAGCCGACCGCGTCGGCATCAATTTCCTCGCAGACGCGAACTTCGACCCGAATGGCATGGCCAGCTTTTTCTCTGCGATGGGACGGGTCGAGGGCGTGCAGCTGTACACCATCCCCGACATGCTCAAGAGCCACCCTGTCACGACCCTGCGCATTGCCGAGGCCCGCGCCAGGGCCTCGCAACTGCCCCATCGGCCCAGCCGCCAGGACCCGCCCAGCTACACCCTGATCCGTGAGCGCCTGCGTGTCTTGTCGGCGGAACCGGAGACCGACCTCCGCCCGTATTACGCGCGCTTGAAGGCCAACGGCGTGGATACCCTCGCTGTGCGCTACGGCGCAGCCCTGGCGTCCATCAAGGCTGACGACGCGGCCGCCGCGGTGCAGGCGCTGGAGCCACTGGTCGAAGCAAACCCTGGCGTGACCCTCCTGCACAGCGCGCTGGGCCAGGCACAGCAACTGGCCGGGCAACAGGACAAGGCCCTGGCGACCTTCGCCCGCGCGATAGCGCTGTATCCGCGCAACGTGCCCCTGACGGTGCGCTATGCCGAAACCCTGATGAAAGCCGAGCGACCGGCACAGGCCCACCAGCTGCTGCTGGACCTGTTCAACAACACCACGCCAACGCCAGACCAGATCCGCCTGACGGCCCTGGCCGCCAGTTCGGCCGGCGACACCGGCGATGCGTACTACTACATGGCCGAGTACCACATCGCGAGCGGCAACCTCATGCTGGGCACGCAGCAGTTGGACCTCGCGCTGACAGAACCGCGCCTGACGGATGTGCAGCGCAAGCGCTTCCTCGCGCGGCGCGACGAGATCCGCGGCTTCCTGCGCGAGCAGCGTCAACAACGCGCACAGGGTGGTAGCAGCCGTTAGGCCCTGGGGGCAATCGTTGCGCCCCACCAACAACCAGCGGGTTTGCTACACTGATAACTCCAGTTTGGATGTTGTATAGACGCGCATGGATTACAGGTTTTTCACGTTACTGCCGCTCTGTGCGCTCCTGCTGCTTGGCGGCTGCGCGACGCTGGCTCCCGGCGAGCGGGACCCGAGGGATCGTTTCGAGCGTTTTAACCGCTCGGTCTTCCGTCTGAACCAGAATCTGGATCGCGCCGTCGCGCGCCCCGTCGCCGTCGCTTATACGAAGGTAACGCCCCAGCCGGTGCGCTCTGGAGTGGCCAACTTCCTGGCGAACCTGAACTATCCCACCGTCGTGGTGAACGACCTCCTGCAGGCCAAACCAGGCCAGCTTGCCCATGACACGGCCCGACTCGTGGTCAACACGACGCTGGGTATCGGGGGACTGTTTGACCCGGCCTCCAAGCTGGGGCTGGATGCCCATGACGAGGATTTCGGCCAGACACTGGGTTTTTGGGGCGTGCCCTCGGGCCCCTATCTCATGTTGCCGCTGCTGGGTCCCTCGTCGGTCCGGGACGCCGTGGGCAAGGTGGGAGACCACTACACCGAGCCGAAGACCTATTTCAGCAGCCAGAGCCTTTCCTGGGGCCTTACGGGCGCGGGTCTGGTAAGCAAGCGCGCCTCGCTGCTGGAGGCCGACGCGGCACTGAATCGATATTTCGATCCGTATTCGTTCGTCCGCAACGCCTACCTGCAGCGCCGCGAATTCCAGGTGTATGACGGCAACCCGCCGGAAGATCCGCTGCAGGAATACGACCCTGTCGGCGCCGATTCGAGATCGGAACCCTGAATCGGCTCAGGCCTGCGACAGCAGGCCGTCCACTTCGCTGATGCGGGCAATCGCCAGCAATCGCTCCGGGATCGCCTCGTAAGCGAGCCGCTGGCCCGCCACCGCGGCCTGGGCCTGCCAGGCCACCAGCAGCGCCAAGCCAGCACTGTCAGCCCGCGCAACCCCCGCCAGGTTGACCGTCGCCCCGCCGTGCTTCCCGCCTGCCAGAAGCCGTGCGGAGTCCCGCCAGAGCACTGGCACGGTGTCAAAGGTCAGCGAACCCCGGAGGATGAACCCCCCGTCGGCGATGCTCACCAGTTCGGCCTGAGAGGGCTTTGCCATGTTCAGCTGCGCTTGACAGGTTTCACGGCAGACCCCGAAGACTCCAGCCGCTGAATCAGGGAATCCAGCCCCTTCTGCTCCACTTCGGGCCCGAAGTCTTCCTGGAAGCTCTTCACGTAGCTGATGCCTTCGATGACCACGTCCCAGGCTTTCCAGCCTGCCTCGGTCTTGCGCAGGCTGTAGTTGACCTTGACGATGCTGCCGCCGTCGCGCCGGATCTCGGTACGTACGGTGGCACGCGCCGCAGCCGGGTCGCCCTGAAAAGGCAGAAAGCGAATGCGATCGCCGGTGAAATCCACCATGGCATCGCCATAGGTCTGCAGCAGCGAGCGATAGAAGGCTTTGATGAACCGCGCCCTTTGCTGTTCATCGGCGTTGCGCCAGTGCTTGCCCAGCACCTGCTGCGCAGCAAAGTCGACGTCAAAATTCGGCAGCAGGACGTCATCCACCAGTTTGTACAGCTGGGCCTTGTCCTGGCGATAGCGGGACCGGTTGGCGTCGATGTCCTTGAGCATGACATCGGAGGCGGTCTTGATCAGCTGCGCAGGACCGCTGGTATCGACCAGCGCGCCCGGGGCACCCAATGCCGCACGGCCTGGCAGAGACAACAGAAGGCCGGCGCACAGCGCGGCAAGCGCGAGGACAGGCAACTGAAAGCGGGGACGGATCATGGCTTGTGGCTCTCCTCTTTGGCGCTGCCGCCACTCTTGCCCGCAAAGGCGGCAAAGAGCTTGTTGACGAGCTTCTCGATCACCATCGCCGACTGCGTATTCTCGATCTGACTCTTGT
>CANGFJ010000004.1 GCA_947453065.1 Pseudomonadota bacterium | reverse complement strand
GGAGCCCTGCACCTGCATCAGCTGCAGGTAATCGACGACGACCATGTCCAGACCGTGCTCGCGCTTCACGCGGCGCGCCCGGGCGCGCAGGTCCCTGGGAGACAGCCCCGGCGTCTCGTCGATGAAAATGCGCGAATCGGTGAGCTGACTGGTGGCGCTGGTGACGCGCATCCACTCTTCGTCACTGATGCGACCACTGCGGATGTGGTGCAACGGCACTCCACCGATGGACGAGAGCATGCGGGTCATCAACTGCTCGGAGGGCATTTCCATGCTGAAGATCAACACCGAACCGCGCGTCTTGGGGTCGACTGCCACGTTCTCGGCCATGTTGATGGCGAGCGTGGTCTTGCCCATCGACGGCCGGCCGGCAACGATCAGCAGGTCGCCACCGCGCAGGCCGCCGGTCAGGCGATCGAAAGCCTCGAAGCCCGTGGCCAGGCCCCGTAGTGCATCGGGGTTGCTCTGCCACTCGTCGATCTTGTCGATCAGCGCAGGCAGCATTGCCCGTACGGGCTGCGCACCGTCGGTGCGACGCGAGCCGCGCTCCGCGATCTCGAAGACCTTCTGCTCGGCCAGATTGACCAGTTCGCGGGCGGTCAGCCCTTCGTCATTGAAGACCGAGGACACAATGGACGTGCCCGCACTGATCAGGCCGCGCAGCAACGCACGCTCTTTGACGATTTGCGCATAGGCGCGAACGTTGGCTGCAGTGGGGGTGTCGCGGGCCAGCGTGCCCAGGTAGGCAAGGCCGCCGGCGTCGTCGAGCCGGGCTCGACGCTCAAGGTATTCGGACACCGTCACGACATCGCAGGGCTTGGACTCGCCCGCAAGCGAGCAGATGGCGTCAAAGATCAGGCGATGGTCGGGACGATAGAAATCATCGGCGGAGACGCTGTCTCCGACCTGGTCCCAGGCGTTGGTATCCAGGAGCAGACCGCCGAGTACGGCCTGCTCCGCTTCAATCGAGTGCGGTGGGGTGCGCAGCGACTCGGCGCTGTCGGACGCACTTAGGCTCAGTCTTTGTGGACCGGCCATAGGTGACGCTCCTTACCCCGGGGAATGGCGGCGGGTGCCGTCAGCCCTGTTCTTCGGCGACGATGTTGACCGGCAGCTCGACGTTGATGTCGGAGTGCAGGTGCACCGAAACCACATGCTCGCCGGTGCTGCGCAGCGGACCGTTCGGCATGCGCACTTCGCTGCGCTCGAGCGGCTGGCCGGCGGCGCTGGCGGCATCGGCGATGTCGCTGGTGCCGATCGAACCGAACAGCTTGCCTTCGTTGCCGGCCTTCACCGTGATCGTGAGCTTGAAGCCCTCGAACTTGGCAGCGCGGGCCTGGGCAGCGGCCAACTGGTCGTTGGCAGCCTTTTCGAGGTCCGCACGGCGGCTCTCGAAACGGGCCACGTTGGCGGCCGTGGCGAGGGTCGCCTTGCCCTTGGGCAGCAGGAAGTTGCGGGCATAGCCCGAACGCACGTCGACGCGGTCACCCAGGTTACCCAGGTTCGCGACCTTTTCCAGAAGAATGACGTTCATGGACTAAGACCTCAATGCTGATCGGTGTACGGCAGCAGCGCGAGGAAACGCGCGCGCTTGATGGCCACCGCCAACTGACGCTGGTAGAAGCTCTTCGTGCCGGTGATGCGACTCGGGACGATCTTGCCGGTCTCCGAGATGTAGCCCTTCAACGTGCCGAGGTCCTTGTAGTCGATCGACTCGACCTTGTCGGCGGTGAAGCGGCAGAATTTCTTGCGACGAATGAAACGTGACATGAATTAACTCCGGGTAAGTGCCGATCAGCCGCGCGACGACGGTGCGTCGTCATCATCGCCCAGGGGCGAATCGCGGTCACGACGGCGCTCGCTGTCGCCCTCTTCTTCGCCACGGGCCATCGGAGACGGCTCGGTGACGGCCTTGTCCATGCTGACCACCAGGTGGCGCAGGACGGCATCGCTGAAGCGGAAGGCACCAGTGAGCTCGGCCAGGGTCTTCTGGTCGGTCTCGATGTTCAACAGGACGTAGTGCGCCTTGTGAATCTTGGTGATCGGGAAGGCGAGCTGGCGACGGCCCCAGTCTTCGACACGGTGAACAGCACCACCGCCGGCGGCGATCATGCCCTTGTAGCGTTCGAGCATGGCAGGAACCTGCTCGCTCTGGTCCGGGTGCACCAGGACCACAACTTCGTAATGCCTCATGAATTTTCCTCGCGGATATTAGCCACCCACCCAAGGCTAGGTGGTGTGGCGGGAAGGGGCGCGAAGTGTACGCAACCCCTGCACTTCCCGCAACTTACGTGTGAATCAGGCACCCTTGAGGCGCTGGCGGAGCGATTCGTAGAGCAGCATGCCAGCGGCGACCGACACGTTCAGGCTCTCCACACTGCCCAGTTGGGGCAAGCGCACCAAGTAATCGCAGGTTTTGCGGGTGAGTTCCCGCAGGCCGGCGCCCTCGGCGCCCAGCACCAGCGCGCGCGGCCCAGTCAGGTCGGCATCGAAGGCCAGCTTCTCGCCCGCGGCATCCGCCCCCACCACCCACAGACCCGCCTCCTGCAGCAGCTTGAGGCTGCGCACCAGGTTGGTGACCGTGACCACCGGGGTGGTCTCGGCGGCGCCGGCGGCCACCTTGCGCACCGTGGCATTGACGCCGGCGGCCCGGTCCCGGGGCACCATAACGGCAATCGCACCGCAGGCATCGGCCGTGCGCAGACAGGCGCCCAGATTGTGCGGGTCGGTAACGCTGTCGAGCACCAGCACCAGCGGGTCTGGGCGCGACCTGAGGGCCTCGATGAGGTCTTCCTCGGTCCAGGGCTTCAGCGGCTCCACCTGGGCGACCACGCCCTGATGCACCACATCGCCCACCAGGCGCTTGAGCTGCTCGCCCTCGGCGCGGTCAAGCTTCACATTGGCTGCCTGCGCCAGGGATTCGATCTCGCGGCTGCGCGGATCATCCCGACGCAGCTGCAGGGTCACGCGGCGCACACGCGCAGCATCACGGGTCAGCAGCGCCCGCACGGCGTGCAGGCCAAAGACGTATTGGAGTTCACTCATTTTCGTGTCGGGGGCTCGATGGCAAGTTCAATGTCGATTAGGCCTTCAACCGGATTCACGGACGTGACGATGACGCGCACGTGGGTGCCAAGGCGCAACCGGCGCTTGCTGCGCAGACCGACCCAGGCCTGCCCGTCCTCGTCCTTCACGTACTCATCGTCGCGCAGGTTGTCCAGGTGCAGCAGTCCGTCCACGGACGCCTCGAGGATCTGCACGAAGCAGCCGAAGTCGACCACGGTCGTGATCAGGCCTTCAAAGGTCTGCCCGATGCGGTCACGCAGGTAGACGCACTTGAGGAAGTTGTCGACGTAGCGATCGGCCTCGTCAGCGCGTTTTTCCAGCGTCGTCAGCTGTTCGCCCAGAACCAGCGCCTCTTCGGCGCTGTAGGCGCGGCCGCTCTTGTCCTCGCGCGACAGGCGGGCCTTGATCGTGCGGTGCACGACCAGATCCGGATAGCGCCGGATGGGCGAGGTGAAGTGCGCGTACTGCTTCAGGGCCAGGCCGAAGTGGCCGATGTTCGCAGGCTGGTAGGTGGCCTGCATCATCGAGCGCACGACCAGCGATTCGATGAACGGCCGCGCTGCTGGATCCTTGATGCGCGGGGCGATCTTCTGCAGGTCGCGCGTCGTGATCTCCGGGGGCAGCTCCACGCCCACGCCCATGGCGCGCAGCGTGTTGACCAGGATATCGAGCTTGCGGGCGTCGGGCTCGGCATGGACGCGGTACAGCGTAGGCAGGCTGTGCAGTTCCAGCTCGCGCGCCGCGGCGACGTTGGCCAGCACCATGCACTCTTCGATCATGCGGTGCGCATCGTTGCGCGCGTACAGCAGCACGCCCTTGATGTGCTCGGACTCGTCGATGTCGAACTTCGCCTCGGGCGCGTCGAAGTCCAGCGCGCCGCGCTTGGCCCGCGCGGCATGCAGGACGTTGTACACATCCACCAGGGGCAGCAGGCGTTCGAGCACCGGGCCGATCTTGCGCCGTGCTTCCGGGCGCCCCTCGAACAGCGCCGCATGGGCCAGGTTGTAGGTCAGCCGCGCGGCAGAGCGCATGACCGCCGGGTAGAAGCTCGCGCCCTTGAGCGCGCCACCCTTGCTGATCTGCATGTCGGCCACGAGGCACAGGCGATCGACATGCGGCTGTAGCGAGCAGAGCTTGTCGGACAGCGCCGGCGGCAGCATCGGCACGACGCGCTGCGGGAAGTACACCGAAGTGCCGCGCTCACGCGCGTCATCATCCAGCGCGGTGCCTTCGCGCACGTAGTGGCTGACGTCGGCAATGGCGACGATCAGCCGGAAGCCGCCTTCGACGGCCTCGGCATAAATGGCGTCGTCAAAGTCCTTGGCATCTTCGCCATCGATGGTGACCAGCGGCACGGTGCGCAGGTCGAAGCGCCGGGCGGCCTCTTCCGGATCGATGCTGCCGCCATAGGCTTCGGCCTCGCGCACGGCTTCGGGGGAAAATGCCTGCGGCAGGTCGAACCGCGCAATGGCCGCCTCGGTGGCCAGCGTGACCGGCCGCTCGGGGTCGAGCCGACGCTCCACCTTGGCGGTACCGATCTCGCCATCAGTGGGGTAATTGAGTACGCGCGCGATGACCCAGTCGCCGTGGCGCGCGCCGCCAAGATGTTCCGGCGGGACCATGCAGTAGAGCGCCAAGCGGCGGTCAGCGGAATGCACGCTGGCATTGCGACCGTGGATCTCGACCGTGGCCAGGAAGGCCTCGACCCCACGCTCCAGCAGCTTCTCGACACGGCCGGACCAGCGCTTGTCGCTACCCTGCTCGGCCAGGACCCGCACGCGATCGCCGTGCATCAGCCCGGACATTTCGCGGGGCGGCAGGAAGATGTTGTCGACCATGCCTTCGACCCGGACGAACCCGAAGCCGGAACGGTGCGCACTGACGCGCCCTTCCACGACTTGGCCGGTGCCAGAACTTGTTGAACGAGGCTTGCCATGACGGCCGCCAAACTGTGCCGGACGCTTGCTGGCCGGACCACTTTTCTTGGGTATTCGTTTTTTCACTGCTGCAATGGTACCCCTGACGAAAAATAGCTGCGGATTTGATTGACAGCCTTCGCCACGATTAGTACATTTCCGCGCCCCATCAAGGCCCAGGTGGCGGAATTGGTAGACGCACTAGTTTCAGGTACTAGCGGGTAACACCGTGGAGGTTCGAGTCCTCTCCTGGGCACCATTTTAGAGCATCGCGCGACGCACTCCGGCAGTCGCCGCTCTGTTGAAGTCCGAGTCCCCCGCAGGTCAGCGCCACCGAGAACGTATAGGTGCTGACCTGGCTACTATCGGGGGGACACAAACTCTACGCTGACGCGGCTACCCGCTGGCACCCTGACCGTAAGGCAAGGAAAGGCTCAGGCTGCTATGGGCGGGCCAAAGGCGTTGGTCTCAGCCTGCCCGCTTGCGATGCAACCCCAGAGGGCGAAGCCGATAAAGGCTGCGAGTGCTGCCAGCGGCACAGCGCTGTCGAGTGCGGCACCCAGGTGGAGGCGTTGCGCCCAGATGCCCATGGCGACCGCGGTGAGCACCCCGGGAACAAGCATCAACCAGCCGGAGCGGCCCATGTCGTGCAGGCGTCGCACGTGCAGGACAACCGCGGGATACAGAAGAACCAAGACGCCCCAGGACGCGTAGTCGACGGCAGGGCCCTTTAACGCGTACCACAGGACGGCCAGCGAGAGCGGGACCAACGCGCCCATAAAATGTCCGCGCGAGCAGCGCCCGTTAGGGTTCACGAACACCGGGTTCCAGGACGTGCGGCGATCCGATTCGCCCAGCGTCAGCGGCGCGCGCTGCAAAGCCCCCTTGTAGGCGTCGAGGTAGGCAAGCATCAGGAAGCCGTTCAGGGCGAAAGCAACAATCCCCAGGGCCAGGCTCAAGGGCTGATGGTCGAGCAGCGCCCAGTACAAGGCGCAGGTCGAGACTGCCATCACCACGCAAAGGGCCGCCGGGACGAAGTAACCCAGCAAGATCAGCGCCCCCGCAATGAACTCAATCAGCATGCAGACATCCAGCAGCTGCGAGTCAACCAGCGCGCTCATAAGCTCCGTGGAAAGCAGCCCCTGGCCAGCGGGTGTCGCCCAGGCCGAAAAGAAGAAATGGTTGGCGCCGTTCAGGAGCATCCACGCGCCGAAGAGCACGCGAGCGGCCACTGCCAGCTGCTTCGCGGCCGGTGTCTGCACGGTGTTCGCAACGCTCGCGCGCACGACAAACATCAACCGGAAGCTGGCGATGTAGGCCACGCTCAGCAGGACATTGGAGGCCAGCACCCTTGCCCCGGCAATCACGCTCCGGGTGCTCCACTCCGAAAGGGGCGCATCCCACCAGAACACGCAGAACGCGACCGGCATGCAGACCAGCAGGGCCAGCGGCGTGAAGTAGCCAAACAGGACGGCGAGTCCAGTGATCAGCTCGACTGCCTTGACGAGGTCGAACAGGTGCGTGTGAAGCAGCGCGCTCAACATCTGGGCCGCAAGCGGGTGGGAGCTGTTGGCTCCGGGCTGGGAATAGATATGGTAGAAATGTTCAATGCCGGCAGGAATCATCCAGCCCGCATACCAAAACCGCACGAACCAGATCACGTACTTCATGGCGCCCCCCGGTCAGGTTTTTTGCGTGCGGTCTCTGCCGCCTTGTCACCCTTATAGAACAAATGGCCCCGAGCGGTACAGCCTCTGCGCTGACGAAGCCCGCGTTCCCCGCTAGGCCAGCGCGATCGTGAACGTGTAGGTGCTGGCCGAACTGCCATCGGGGGACACAATCTCTACGGTGATCCGGCTGCCCGCTGAGACCGCCACCGTGGCGCTGGCGCCCTGCTTCAGCGCCTTGCCGTCCACCTTCATCGACCGGATCCGGTTCGACATCGCCGTGGGTTTGATCGCCAGGCTGCGCGTACCGGCTGGCACCCTGACCGCGTAGGCATAGGTCCAAGGGTCGAACTTGCCAGACTGACGGTTCGCGATGCCATTGGCCGGGGCGCTCCAGGACACCTCTACCCCCACCAACTCACCGCCTGCGAACTCCACGTTGCTGAGGACCGAGTACTTCAGGTGGCCGCCTGCAGCGTTGTAGTCGATCGTGGCGCCACAGGCATATGCCGTAGTGGGCCGGCTCAGGTAATCCGCCGGCTCGGCGTATTTGCCAATGGGGCCGATCGCCATCCAGTTCCGGTCGCGCCACATGTCGCCCACCATGCTCATGCGATCGCCGCCCTTCAGCCCCCCACGGATCGAGGGTTTCGAGACGCCATTGCCCGCATCGATCAGCTGCTGGAAGCACTGCAGGAAGTTCTGGATGCAGACCTGTCCCACGGAGGTCTCCTGGTGCGCATTGGTGAGCGCCGTCACCTCGCCGACGTGACTGGCACGGCGGTAATTGGCGAGCAACTGCTGCACCAGGGACAGGAACAGGTCCACCTTCACGCCCTGGTACTGGGTGGTGTCGGCCGTATGAGGCCGGTTGCAACCCCACATGTCGGAGCCGTAGACCCAGCCGGTCTGGTTCACGATGATCGTTGTCAGGCCGTGCGTGTGCCCGGGAATCTGGAACGCGGTGACCTGCACGTTGCCCAGGTCCAGCACCTGGCCGTCCTGCAGCACCCGGGCGGCCTTGCCGGCTGACTGGAAGTCCGGGCGAGGTGAGGCAAGGAGCCCTGCCCGCTCAATGGCGGAGAGGTGCAGGCCGGTGCCCGCCGACGTGAAGTTGTAGATCTGTTCGGCGTGATCCGGATGACTGTGGCCCAGCACGACGTCATACGGTTTGGTGGCCAGGGTATCGACGAAGGTCTTGAGGTTGCCCTTCTGGTAGCCGTACTCGCCCGCATCAAAGAGCAGGCCGCGCTGGGTGCCCTCGATGTAGTACGCATTGGCCTGGTAGTACTCCGCCGGGTTGTGGATCTTCCACACCGTGGGCGCACTGTCCGAACCGGCATGCATCAGCTTCGCCTGGAAGCTGCCCAGCTGCGGACGCACGATGTACCAGCGGAATTCCTGCACGGTGCTGCTGGCCAGGCCCGGCTTGCTCGCCACAGTCTTGAGGCGGTAGAGCCTGGTGTCCGTCGTCGAACTCAAGGGATTGACGAACTGCAGGACGCCATCGACCGTGAAGTCATACACCTGCCCGGCCGCGGTGCTGGGATCGGCGGGCTCGCTTCCATCGAAGGTGACGGTGTAGCGGATCGTCGCGCCCGCGGTCGGCGTGGTGATGCGGACGTAGCGGCGCGGTGCGGTGGTGCCAGCCTTGCACATCACCTGCGGGGGCGACACCCGCGCTGTGGTGATGCGTTGGAGGATGGCGGCGGCCTCACTGCCGGTGAGCGCGGCGGCGGGCGAGAGGCGCGTCGCGCTGCTGCCCTTCAGATAGCCGGCCGCCACCAATGCCGTGACACTGGCTTTGCGGTGCAGGCTGACGAGGTGGGCATCGGCAAAGGCCGACAGCGCATCGGTGCTGGCAGGCGGAATCTGGAAGGCCTTTACGAACAGATCGGCGGCATCCTCGCGGGACATGGCGGCAGCGGGACGGAAGTAGCCCTGTGCGTTGCCGAGCACGCCGGCTTCCAGCGCCGTCTCGATTTGCCGGGCATAGGGCGTGACGCCCAGGGTGACATCGATGAAGGTCGGCTGGACGGCCTTGTAGGCATCTACGTAGTCCGAGGAATGAACCCATCCGAAATAGTCGGCAATCAGGGCGACGCACTCTGCGCGCCCGAAGCCGCCTGCCGAGTGCGGCAATGGCTGGGATGACGCGTTGGGGGCTGCAGCACTGGCACTGCCTGACAGCGAAACAGCCGACGCAGACACTGCCTGCATGCCCAGCAGCGTTCCGAACTGGCGACGGGACAGTGTGGCGTTCATGGCGACTTACTCGGGTGGGGGACGGATGCGGTTGGGAAAGCCTAGCACGGGCTCCGACCCTGTCGGTTCGCGCAACGGTCCGTATCGGATTCAAGCCTGATGGACTGCCGAGATGTCTTCCCACTGGCTCGATCGCTCTCGTAAGATGAGCCGGCGCAACCCACGCGCCGGGGGTCCACAACAATGAACATCCAGCCACGCTGGCTGACCGTGCTGGCGACGCTGTGCTGCGTCTCGGCGCAGGCTTTGGCCAGCGATCCGGTCGTCACCGACAGCCGCATCATCAACGACGACCGCCGCCTGGCCATTCTGGAGACCAAGCTGGCCTCCCTGCAGCGCCAGGTCGGACTGCTCGAGGATTCCAAGTCGATCGAACGCCTGCAGCAGGCCTATGGCTATTACGTGAGCGCTGGCCTAGCCCGCGAGGCCGCCGACCTGTTCTCCAACGACCCGGGCGCCTCGATTGAATACGCCCAGCAGGGGGTATTCGTGGGCCGGAAGCGCATCGAACAATTCCTGGCCATCAGCGGGGCAGCGCTCAGGCCCGGTGAGATTCGAGAGACCCCAACAATGCAGGGCGTGATCCACGTCGCGGCCGACGGCCGCACGGCCAAAGCGCGCTGGCGCTCACTCGTCATGGGTGGCGTACACGGCGAGGACGGTCGCTGGACCGAAGGCCCCTACGAGAACGAATACATCAAGGAAGGCGGCAACTGGAAGATCCGCACGCTGCATTGGTACACCACGGTGTCGGGCTCCTATGACCAGGGCTGGCACAAGCAGGTCTTCCCGGTGGCCGGCCCCCTGGCCGACCTGCCGCCCGACCGGCCGCCCACGCAGCAGTACCAGTCCTTCCCGAACTTCTTCCTGCCGCCCTATCACTACCTAAACCCGGTCACTGGCAAGCCAGTCGGCTGGGACTACTGAGGCGCGCCCCATGAACACGCCCACCCGCTTTGCCGCACTGGCCGGCGCCTGCGCCGCGCTGCTCTTCCAGGTCACGGCCTTTGCACAGGCCCCGGCGCCACAGCCCGACCTTTCACCGCGCATTGCCAAGGCCGCAACGCGCATCAGCACGATCTCACAGCAGGCTGACCGCCTTGCCGACTACAACGACCTGCGCAACCTGCAGCAGATCTATGGCTATTACACGGACAAGGCACTGTGGGACCAGGTGGTGGACCTGTTCACCGAGGACGGCAGCATCGAGCTGGGCCTCAACGGCGTGTATGCCGGCAAGGCGAACCTGCGCAAGTACCTCTACAGCCTGACGGGCGGCAAGTCCGGGTTGCTGAAGGCGCAGCTGAACAACCAGTTCCAGCTCTCGCCGGTCATCACGCTGTCTGCCGATGGCCAGAGCGCCAAGGCGCGCTGGCGCACGGTGATCCAGGACGGCATCTTCGGTGCCGGCTCGGGCGGCAACTGGGGCGCGGGGGTCTACGAGAACGAATACGCGAAGGAAGGCGGCGTGTGGAAGATCCGCACGCTGCACCTGTATGTGAAGTTCTATGCGCCCTACGAGGGCGGCTGGACGCGGGCCAGCGCCGACAGCGCGCTGCGTTTCGGCAAGTCGGGCGTCAAGCCGACGCGGCCCACGACGGTGGCGTACAAGCCCTACCCCGAACAGTTCGTCGTGCCCTTCCATTACGACAACCCGGCGCAGTCGGCGTACCAGCTGGTGCCTGCCAGCCTGACAGTCGCCACGGCACCGACCGGGCCCAAGAGCGTCGCTGAGCTGGAGGCCCAGGTGCGCGCGCTGGAACTGAAGATCGAGCGCCTGAAGGCCACCGACGACGTGGAGAACCTGGAAAACACCTACGGCTACTACGCCGACAAGTCGATGCAGGATGCGATCTCGGCGCTGTTTGCCGAGAACGCAACGCTGGAGATCCTGGGGCGCGGTGTGTTCATCGGGCGGGACCGCGTGTACGAGTACATGCGCCGCCTGGGTGCACCGACCTTTGGCACGCTCTTCAACCACATGCAGCTGCAGCCGGTGGTCGACGTGGCCCCGGACGGCAATTCGGCCAAGGTGCGCGCGCGCCTGTTCGTGATGTACGGCCTGTACGAGCGGGCCGCACAGTGGGGCGAAGGCGTGTACGAGAACGTTTTCATCAAGGAAAACGGCGTCTGGAAGTACCAGAACCTCAACGGCTTCCAGACCTTCTACACCAACTATGACGGGGGCTGGGCCAAGCACTCGGCCGGCATGTTCGCGCCCTTCGCCGGCTATCCGCCTGATCTGCCGCAGTCGGTGGCCTACGACCCCTACCCGGCGCCCTTCATCCCGCCCTTCCACTATGCGAACCCGGTGACTGGTAAATGAAACGACTTCACATCGTGACCTGCGTGCTTCTCGCCCTGGGCACCAGCCTCATCGTGCAAGCACCCGCACAGGCCAGCGTGGACGCAGCCCTCACCGGGCGCCTGGCGCAACTGGAGCAGCGCGCCACGCGGGCCGAGGACGTCAACGCCATCAAGCGGCTGCAGCGCGCCTATGGCTATTACGTGGACAAGGCGCGCTGGGATGACGTGGCCCAGCTCTTCAGCGACGCGGGCTCGATCGAACTGGGCCTGGATGGGGTCTACCAGGGACGAGCGCGTGTGCGCGAGTACCTCTATGCACTCGGCCAGGGCAAGGCAGGCCTCAAACCGGGCCAGCTCAATGAACACCTGCAGCTGATGCCGGTGGTCGACCTCTCCGCCGATGGCCTCAGCGCCAAAGGCACCTGGCGCGATGTGATCCTGGCCGGGCAACTGGGCAAGGACGCGTACTGGGGCGAAGGCCCGTTCGTGAATGACTACGTCAAGGAAAACGGCGTCTGGAAGATCCAGCGCCTGCACTGGTTCCAGACGCTGTACGTGCCCTATGACGGCGGCTGGACGCAACATGGCGACGTCAACGGCGGACAGTTCGTGGGCGACAGGCTCAAGGCCGATGCCCCGCCCAGCATTCGCTACAAGACCTGGCCGGGCGCCTACACGCCGCCGTTCCATTTCACCGGCGTAACGCGCGTGGCCGCCACGGTAGCGCCCGCCGCGGCCGCGGCCGCGGCCGCCACCACAACACCCGCCGTGCTGGCGCGCCGCGTGGCGCAGCTGGCTGCCGATGTGCAACGCCTGGCCGACCAGAACGACATCGAGAAGCTGCAGCGCATCTACGGCTACTACATCGACAAGTCACAGTGGCAACAGGCGGCGGCGCTGTTCACTGACGATGGCAGTATCGAAATCGCCGGTCGTGGTACGTACCGCGGCCAGGCCCACGTGCTCAACTACCTGCGCGCGATCGGGCCAGAAGGCCAGCTCGAAGGCCTGCTGCACGAGAACATGCAACTGCAGCCCATCGTGCATGTTGCCCCCGACGGTCGCAGCGCCAAGGGCCGCTGGCGCTGGTTCGCGCAGTTCGCCAAGGCGGGCGTGTTCCATGAATGGGGCACGGGCGTCTACGAAAACGACTATGTGAAAGAAGGCGGCGTGTGGAAGATCCGCCACCTGCACCTGTACCCGACGATGATCACGCCCTATGAAACAGGCTGGGGCAAGCAGTCCCTGCCCCACTCCCGCATGGAGCCCGCGTTGCCGCCTGACGTGCCGGCACGCGGCAAGGCCAGCACCTATGACGTGGGCTTTACGGTGCCCTTCCACTATGGGCATCCGGTCACCGGACCACGGCCGACAAGGGCGCAGGCCACCTCTGCACACAGGGCCGCGCGGGACGAGGCCACCCTGCAGGCGCGTCTGGCCAGCATCGAGCACCAGCTCAGCCGCGTGGAGGATGTGGCGCAGGTCGAGAACCTGCAGATGACCTATGGCTATTACCTGGCCACGTTGCAATGGGACGCGCTCACCGACCTGTTCGACGACAACGGCACGATCGAGATCGCGTTGCGCGGCATCTACGTGGGCAAGCCCGCCGTCCGTCGCAACCTCAACCTCTACGGCCAGGCGGGCCTGGACGACGGCGTCCTGCACAACCACATGCAGTACCAGCCGGTGATTGATGTCGCCGACGATGGCCAGAGCGCGAAACTGCGTTCACGCGCCCTCAGCATGCTGGGCAACTTCGGCAAGACCGGCATGTGGATGGGCGGCATCTACGAGAACCAGCTCGTGAAGGTGAACGGCGTCTGGAAGTTCCACAAGGACCAGGTGATGAACACCTACTTCACGCCCTATGACATCGGCTGGAAGGACATCAACCAGCGTGCCGCACCGGGCATCACCGAGTCGAATCCGCCGGACCGGCCGCCCTCGTTCCACTTCGACATGTATCCGAAGGGCTTCCTGCCGCCGTATCACTATGTGAATCCGGTGACCGGCAAGTAAGCGTCAGGCCAACTGCGCGTCCAGCCATTCGATCCAGTGCTGGACGGGCAGCGGCGTGCCGCCGGCCAGGTGGGTGAGGCAGCCGATGTTGGCAGACAGGATGACCTCGGGCCGGGGCGCACCCAGCGCGGCAAGCTTGCGATCCCGCAGCTCGCGCGAGAGCTGCGGCTGCAGCAGCGAGTAAGTGCCCGCAGAACCGCAGCACAAGTGCGCATCGGCAAAGGGCAGCACCTCGGCGCCCAGCGTCGTCAGCATTGATTCGACAGCACCGCGAATCTTTTGTCCGTGTTGCAGGCTGCAGGGCGGGTGGAAAACCACGCGCTGAGGTTGGCGTTCACGCAATCGCGGCGCCAACTGGCCCACCAGCGCTGGCAGCACCTCGGCCACATCGCGCACCAGCGCACTGATGCGCGCGGCCTTCGCGGCATAGGCGGCGTCATGCCGCAGCAGATGGCCGTACTCGTGCAGCATCGTGCCGCAGCCCGACGCATTCAGCACAATGGCCTCGGCGCCCGCCTCCACCGCCGGCCACCAGGCATCGATGTTGCGACGGGCCTCGCTGAGCGCGCCATCGTGGTCGTCGAGGTGATGGCGAATGGCGCCACAGCAGCCGGCATCCGGCGCCACCTGCAACGTAATGCCCAGCGCATCGAACACACGCAGCGTGGCCGCGTTGATATTGGGCGACAGCGCAGGCTGCACGCAGCCGGCCAGCAACAGCATGCGACGCGCGTGAAGGCGATGCGGCACGACGCCAGCGGCTTGTGCCGCTGGCAGGACGCGAAGTAGCCGGCCCATGGCCACGGCGGGCGCGAACAGCGGGCCCGTGAGCCAGACAGCGAGCAATCGCCGGACAAGCCCCGACAGCAGCGGTCGCGGCAGCTGCTCGTTCACCAATTGCCGACCCGTGTCGAGCACGCGGCCGTATTGCACGCCCGACGGACAGGTTGTCTCGCAGGCACGGCAGGTCAGGCAGCGATCCAGATGCAGTCGCGTCTTGGCAGTGGGACGATCCCCCTCCAGCACCTGCTTCATGAGATACAGCCGGCCACGGGGGCCATCGAGCTCATCGCCCAGGATCTGGTAGGTCGGGCAAGTCGCCGAGCAGAAGCCACAGTGCACACAGCTGCGCAGCAGCGCGGCCGCCTCCTGGGCATCGGGGCGGTTCTGGAATGCGGGCGCGAGGGTGGTCTGCATAAGGGGCTATAGGTCCCGGATCAGCCGGCCAGGGTTGAACACGCCGGCGGGATCAAACTCCGCCTTCAGGCGCTGGTGAATGGCGTGCAAGGCAGGCGACAGCGGCGTGAACACGCCCTGCCCCCGATCACCGCCGCGGAACAGCGTGGCATGGCCACCCAGTGCCTGCGCCCTGGCGCGAATGTCGGCGGCTGGAAGGTCACTGCGCAGCCAGCGCTGGCCACCGCCCCACTCCACCTGCATCGCGCCTTCCAGCGCCAGAGGTTCGGCCGTAGACGGCACGGCAATGCGCCACAGCGGCGTGTTGCCCGCAAAGAACGGCAGGGACTGCTCGCGCACGTCCTGCCAGTAGGCCTGGGCTACGGCTTCGGGCAGACGTTCACCCCCGAGGCGAAGCACGGCCGACCTGACGCCTGCCTCGGACCCGGAGAGCCGCAGCCGCAGGCACCCGTCCTGCCAGGCACTGGCCGAGAGGGGCAGCGGCTCGCCGCCCCAGTCATTGAGCCGGTCCAGCGCGGTGGGCTCATCGCATTCGAACTGCAGCGTCGCCTCGGCGCGCGGCCGCGGCAGCACCTTGATCGACACGTCGACGATCAGACCCAGCACACCCAGTGACCCTGCCAGCACGCGCGAGACGTCGTATCCGGCCACGTTCTTCATGACGGTGCCACCGCAGCGCAGCAGGCGTCCATGGCCATCCAGCAGGCGCGTGCCCAGCACGAAATCGCGCAGGCTGCCATAGGTGTAACCGGACGAGGCACGGCGCGGCCCCGCAATGCCCGCGGCCACGCAGCCGCCGAGGGTCGCACCGGCACCGAAGTGCGGCGGTTCGAAGGCCAGCATCTGGTCCTGCGCGGCCAAGGTGGCTTCCACCTCGGCCAGCGGCGTCCCGGCGCGAACGGTCATGACCAGTTCGCTGGGCTCGTAGTCCTCGATGCCGGACCAGACCCGCGGGTCGAGGATCTCACCACGCGGGGTGTTGCCGTAGAAGTCTTTGGTGCCGCCTGCGCGGAGGCACAGCGGCGTGCGCGCGGCCGCGGCGGCCTGTACGCGCTCGGCGAATGTGCGGAGGATGTCGTGCATCAGAAGCGCGGCAGGTCGGGAAACGAGACGGCGCCGCCTGTCACGCGCTGGCGGCCATATTCGGCGCAGCGATGCAGCGACGGGATGACCTTGCCCGGGTTCAGGGTGCCAGCCGGATCGAAGGCGCGCTTCACGCCGAGGAAGGCATCGAGCGTGGCACGGTCAAACTGCGAGCACATCTGGTTGAGCTTCTCGACGCCCACGCCATGCTCGCCGGTGACGGTGCCGCCCAGGCGCACGCTCTCTTCCAGGATCTCGGCGCCAAAGGCCTCGGCACGCGCGACCGAGTCCGGGTCGCTGTCATCAAACAGCACCAGCGGATGCAGGTTGCCATCGCCGGCATGGAACACATTCGGGCAGGCCAGGCCAAAGCGCTGTTCCATGGCCTGGATGGACTTGAGCATCTGGCCGATGTGCTTGCGCGGGATGGTGCCATCGGTGCAGTAGTACGCGGGCGCCGCGCGGCCCGCCGCCGGAAAGGCGTTCTTGCGACCGGCCCAGAACGTCAGGCGCTCGGCCTCGCTGGTGGACACCTGCAGGCGCGTGGCGCGGGCGTCGCGCAGCACCTGGCTCATGTGGGCGATTTCTGCTTCCACTTCGTCGACCGTGCCATCGGATTCACACAACAGCACCGCGGCGGCCTCCAGGTCATAGCCGGCCTTGGCAAAGGGCTCGACCAGCCGCGTGGCGGCCTGGTCCATCATCTCGAGCCCGGCGGGAATGATGCCCGCGGCGATCAAGGCAGCCACCGCATCACCGGCATCGCCCACATCGGCAAAACTGGCCATGAGGCAGCGGGCCACGGTGGGCCGGGGCACCAGTCGCACCGTGACCTCGGTCGTGAGGGCGAGCATGCCCTCGGAGCCGATCACCAGTGCCAGCAGGTCCAGCCCTGCGGCGTCGGGGGCCAGACTGCCGAACTCCACCGGCTCGCCGGCCGAAGTGTAGCCGCGCACGCGCAGCACGTTGTGCAGGGTCAGGCCGTACTTGAGGCAGTGCACGCCACCGGAGTTCTCGGCGACGTTGCCGCCGATGGTGCAGGCAATCTGGCTGGACGGATCGGGCGCGTAGTACAGCCCGAACGGGGCCGCCGCCTCGGAGATGGCCAGGTTGCGCACGCCCGGCTGCACGGTGGCCGTGCGGCCACGACGATCGACCCCCAGGATGCGATTGAACTTCGCCAGCGACAGCAGCACGCCGCCCGCATGGGGCAAGGCACTGCCGGCCAGGCCGGTGCCCGCGCCTCGCGGCACCACCGGCACCTGGTGCGCGTGGCAGAGCTTGAGGATGGCCACCACCTGCGCCTCGGTCTCGGGCAGCGCCACGGCCATGGGCCGCTGGCGGATCAGCGTGAGGCCATCACACTCATAGGGACGGGTGTCTTCGGCCGCCACCAGCAGCGCCCGCGCGGGCAACAGGCGGCGCAGGCCGTCAATGACCTCGGGGCGTGACTCGATGACGGCGGAATCGTCCATCCGGCCAGTTTACCGGGAAGCTGCCACGAGCGTGGCAGGCAGACCTTTCGAGCCAGCACGGCTAGAATGTTGCGAGATCAACAAAAAAGGTGCACGCCATGACCGAACTGAATCTGGGCCATCTGCTGGCTGACAAACGCTGGGTCGGAAAGATCTTCAACGGGGCCTGGGTCACGGCCCAGGGCGGCGCACGCGACGTGCCGGAACCGGCCAGCGGCAAGACGCTGTCCCACACCGGCTTTGGCAATGCCCTCGATATCGATGCGGCCACGGCCCTCGCGGCGGCCGCGCAGCCGGCCTGGGCGATACTGGGTGCGCGGGATCGCGCCGGCATCCTGCGCCGCGCCGCCGAGATCCTGGAGCGGGACGCCGAGGCCATGGCGATGCTGGTCGCACGCGAGTCCGGCGGCATCCTCCCCAAAGGCCAGCATGAAATCCGCGAGACCGTCGCGATCCTGCACAGTGCTGCCGCGCTGGCACTGGCGCCGCGTGGCGAAGTGCTGGCCAATCCGCCCGGTCGGCTCAGCTATGCGCGCCGTGTCGCGCGTGGCGTCGTGGGCATCATTTCGCCGTTCAATTTCCCGCTGATCCTGTCCGTGCGCGCGGTGGCACCGGCGCTGGCCACGGGCAATGCCGTGGTGCTCAAGTCCGACCCGCAGACGCCGCTCTCCGGCGGCGTGCTCATCGCGCGCGCCTTCGAGGAAGCAGGCCTTCCGGCCGGCGTGCTGCAGGTGGTGCCGGGTGGCGCAGAGGCCGGCGAGGCGCTGTGCCTGTCGAAGCATGTGCAGATGATCCAGTTCACCGGCTCTACGGCCGTGGGTCGGCGCGTCGGCGAACTGGCCGGCCGCACGCTCAAGAAAGTCTCGCTGGAACTGGGCGGCAACAACGCGCTGATCATCCTGGATGATGCGGACCTGGACCTGGCCGTGAACAACGCCGCCTGGGGTGCCTGGTTGCACCAGGGCCAGATCTGCATGGCCTCCAGCCGCATCTTCGTGCAGCAGTCGATTGCCGCGGAATTCACGCGGCGGCTGGCCGAGCGTGCCGGGCACCTGCCGGTCGGTGACCCGATCACCGGGCAAGTGGCGCTGGGGCCTGTCATCAGCGAACGTCAGCTGCAGCGGATCAAGGGCATCGTGGCCGACTCGGTGAAGGCCGGTGCAAAGATCGAGGCCGGCGGCACCAGTCGCGACCTCTTCCACGATGCCACCGTGCTCTCTGGCGTGAAGCCCGGCATGCGCGCCTTTGATGAGGAAACCTTCGGCCCCGTGGCCAACCTCATCACCTTCGGTACCGATGAAGAGGCACTCGAACTGGCCAACCGCCATGACGGCTCGCTGGCTGCTGCGGTCATCTCACGCTCGGTCGGTCGCGCGATGCGCATCACCGACCGGCTCAAGTCCGGCATGGTGCACATCAATGACCAGACCGTGAACGACGATGGCAACAACCCGTTCGGCGGACCGGGCGTGGCCGGCGCCGGTGCGGCAGTGGGCGGGCCTGCGGACCTGGACGAGTACACCTGCTGGCAGTGGGTGACGATCAAGGACACGCCGCCCACCTATCCGTTCTAAGCGGACTGCCCGCTCGGGTTCAGCAGACGGTCGATGGCCTCGCCGAGTTCATCGACCGTCGATGGTTTGAGCAGCAATGCATTGACGCCGAGGCGCGCCGCTTCTGCACGGTCCTCGGCACGGACGAAACCGGACATCAGGATCACGGGCACGGAGACGCCAGCCTTCTTAAGGGCCATCACGAACTCCAGGCCCGACATCACTGGCATCGACAGGTCGCTGACCACCAGGTCAAAGTCGCCAGGGCACGCCGTCAGCGCAGCCAGCGCCTCGACAGGCTTTGTGTAACCCGTCACGCGATAGCCCAGCCGACGCAGATAGCGCGAGACCAGGAAGACCAGCGAACCCTCGTCATCCAGATAGAGCACATGCTGGTTCGAGCCCCGCCGCGGGACCGTGGCGGCAACCGCCACCCCCTCCGGCTGCGACTCACTCACCGGGAGATAGACCTCGAATCGACTGCCCTCGCCGAGCTGACTACTGACGCGAATCGCGCCGCCGTGCTCCTGCACGATCCCCAGGACCATCGCCAACCCCAATCCAGTCCCCTGTCCCACAGCCCGCGTGGTGAAAAACGGATCGAAGATCCGCTGCAGGACAGCGGCATCCATGCCACATCCCGTGTCACTCACCGTCAGGCGGACATAGGATCCCGCCATCAACGTCCGAGTACCCACAAGCGTATCGACCGGCAGGTTCACTTGCTGCAGGTCAATGCCGATCGCCGCCTCACCGTCCGCCCCCCGCTCGGCAATGGCCATCGCCGCGTTGGTCATCAAGTTGACGATGACTTGATGAATCTGGGTGACATCCATGTTGACCGAGCCGACAGCGGTGGCGAACTGGGTGCGCAGTTCAATGCGGGCCGGCAAGGTCGGCCGCAGCAGACCCAGCGCTTCCTCGATGACAGCCTGCACCGATGCCACTGCACGCCTCGATTCATCGGCCCGCGCAAACAGCAGGATGCGCCGGACCAGATCACTGGCACGACGTTCCGCACGCTGGATCTCGGCAAGGGCCCGGGCCACCGGATGCCCGGCAGGCAACTCGGACAAGGCCAGCGACGTGTTACCGGAAATCGCAAACAGCACATTGTTGAAGTCGTGGGCGATGCCGGCCGCCAGCGTACCCAGCGACTCCAGGCGCTGGGCCTGCTGCAGGGCCGCCTCGCCCTGTTTACGCTGTGTGATGTCGGTAAACGTTTCCACCGCAAACCGGATGCTGCCGTCCGCAGCGCGAACCTGCGTGCCATTGAAACTGAGAATCTGCGACCAGGCGCTGGCGCTATGGCGCAGTCGCAGCTCCACGTCATGGAATTCCTCACCTCGCTGCAAGCGGCTTGAAGGCCACTCCTCGATTGGCAGGATCCGCCCATCGAGCCGCTCGATGACACGCTGTGAATGGTATTGCCGCACGGAGCTGCCAAGGGCGGGCGGCACGTCGGTGCCAGTCAGCCGCCGCGCCGCTGAATTCATCCGCAGGACGTTTCCGTGAGGGTCGAACACCATCAGCCCTTCCTCCAGCGACTCGAGGATGCTCTCCAACTGGGAGCGACTTTCCTCCAGCACCAGTTCCTGGGCCTTGCGCTCGGTGATATCACGCGTAATGCCAAACAGCCCCATCAGGGAGCCATCCGCCGCAAAGAGGGGACCCTTAATGCACTCCACGGACCGCAGCCCATCCACCGTCGACAGCTCGAGCTCATACCGAAGCAGACGGCGTTCTGTCAGCACGCGGCTGTCCATCTGCATGTGGCGTGCTGCCTGCTGCGGAGGAAACAGCGCCCGATCGTCCTGCTTCAGAATTTCAGCAGCCGACTTTCCGGTAAACCGTCGTGCCTGTGCGTTGATCAGGATGTAACGCCCTTCAAGGTCCTTGGCGAAGATCGCGTCACCGGAACTCTCGGTCAGCGACTCCAGCACGCTCAAGGCATTGCGACGCTCCCGCTCCAGGCGCGTCTGCTCCGACACATCTTTCAGGATGGCGATGAGGCTGGATTTGCCCTGCACAATGGCTGCGGTGGCCTGCACTTCATAGTCGATCAGTTTTCCATCCGGACGCTGATAGCGAACCGCACGCTGCACATTCCCGCCGTCCTCTCCGCCCATCGCATCCAGGGTCGTGCGTGTGCGCTCGCGGTATTCGGGCAACATGAAGTCCACGATCTCCCGACCGATGACCTGCTCGAGCGGATGCCCCAGAATCTCGGCGGTTCGTTCGTTGGCATAAATCACCCTACCCTCCTGCAGGATGCCAACGCCGACCAGGGACTGTTCAAACACACCGCGGAACAAGCCTTCGCTCTCGCGTCGCCGTTGTTCCGCGCGTTGCCGCTGGCGCAACGCCAAATACGCCACCCCCCCCAGGGCGAGCGTAGACAGCAGAAACACCACCACCAGAATCAGGTCATAGCGCTCGTCCTGAAGTACTTGCGCTCTATGGGCATGTTGCAAAGCCGTCACCGCAGTCCGGGCGCTGGCAAGGGTATGGCCAGCCCACTCGACCGGCAGCCCCTCCCCACTCTGGCCCAGCAGGTCACGCAGGTGTTGCACGTCCTGCTGCAAGCTCAGGCCAGCGGGAGAGTCCGCGGGTAGACGCAAAGCGGACTGCTCGAATGCCTGCAGCGACGGATCCAGCAGAGTCAGCGCCCTCGCCCTCTGGAAAAGCCCGGAACGACCCCCATTAAGATGAAGATAGGCTTCGGAAAAAGTCAGGCTCGCGCTTTCCAGGTTCTCTATCTGCTGCAGGCTTTTGGCGTGGCGCGACTCCGCCCTCTTGTCGAGGACAAACAGCCCCGCGCCGCACAAGAGCAGCACAGACAGCATCCCCAGTAGCCATCGCTGTGGGGCAACACGCCAAAGTAGCGAACTGGGCAAGTGATGATCCTGAGTTAGCGTGCGACGCTCCGTGCCATGCAAACACAAAGCGTTGACGGCAATCCACTGTTCATCGCCGCTTTGCGACATTCTTTGCTGCGGCCCACCTTGTTCTCCAGATCCTTCACAAGGCACCATTGAAAGAATGGCACCCGTAAAAACAACTACACGACGCCACGCGCTGGCCTCCTTGCTCGCCTTGGGCGGACTCGGGCTTGCGGGGCGTGCGGCCCTGGCGAGTCAACCACTCGCCGTCGTAAGGCCTCGGTGGCTGGAACTGGCCAGCACCCACACGGGTGAAGTGCTGTCCGTGGCCTATCGCAGCGCCACGGGACTGGTCGACCATGCGGTACTGGGGCTACAGCATCTGCTACGCGACCACCGCAACAACCGGCAGCACCCCATCGACACAGGCTTGTATGACCTGCTGGCCGACCTGGCCGAGCTGGCGGGTGTCGAGCCCCGCTACCAGATCATCTCCGCTTACCGCTCACCCGAGACCAACGCTGCCCTGCACGAGCGCAGCGCCGGTGTCGCAGTCAAGAGCATGCACCTGGAAGGCCGGGCGATCGACGTGCGCCTGCACGGCGTGAGCTGCGAGCGGCTGGGCGAACTGGCCCGCACCGTGCAGCGTGGCGGCGTGGGCTACTACCGCAGTTCTGATTTCGTGCATGTCGACACGGGGCACATCCGGAGCTGGCAGGGCTAGCCCCCTTACCGGACAAGCAGCTTTTCAAGGCGCAGGTCGTGGCGATAGACGTCCTGGAAGAACAGCACGCGGCCGTCTTCGGCAGCCACGGCCGTCGCATAGAACATCACCACGCGGATCGGCGCCCGCAGATCAATGCGCTCCGGGGGACCCTCGGCCTGCATGGCCTGGGTGATGCGCTCCGGGCTCCAGCCGCCGTCCCCTTCAAACACGAAACGCGCCAGGGCCACGGGATCTTCGACCCGCACACAGCCATGGCTGAACGTGCGCTGCGCCTGCCCGAAGAGCCGCTGCGCGGGCGTGCTGTGCAGGTAGACGTTGTAGTCGTTGGGCAGCATGAACTTCACGTAGCCCAGTGCATTGGCCTTGCCTGAGCGCTGGCGCACGCGCAGTTCACCCCGCTCCAGCGCATCCAGACCCGCCTCATCCAGTGGCACGACAGGGGAACTGTTGCTCTGGCCGCGCACCAGCTCGAAGCCTTCCTTCTCTCCCTTGGCCAGGTTCTTGCGCAGCAGCGGCAGCACTTCCTTGCGCATGATGCTGGCTGGCACGTCCCAGTAGGGACGGAACACCACGTAGCGCAGATCTGCCATGAAAACCGGCGTGTTGTGGAGGGAGAAGGTGCGCCCCACGATGACATTCATCCGGGTCATCGCCTGCTCCCCGTCATCGGGTCCGCGGAACGCAAACAGGCGGAACTGCGGAATGTTGACGAAGATGAACGGACCGCCAGTCGGTGGGGGTAACCAGCGAACGCGCTCCATCGCCAGCTCGATCTGCCGCGCGCGCGCCGCCATGGGTGTGACCAGCGCGCGCCAGGTCGATGCCCCCAGCACGCCATCCGGGCCCAGGCCATGGCGCAGCTGGAAACGCGACAAGGCAGCCACCAGCAGGTCATCCAGCTGTGGACCCTGACTGTGCGCCGCATCCGACGCGGGGAGGTCGCCGAGCGTGACCAGTTCGCGGCGCAACGCATCGGCCCCGGCATATGCCTCGCCGGGTTTTACACTGCGCCGGGGTAATGGCGGCAGCTCCGTGAACACCGGCAACATGGCCAGTGCCCGGTACTGCGCGAGGCCCTGTTTGAGCAGCGCATAGTGTCGGTAGTGGGGCTCCAGGGCATCGAGCGTCCGGGCCACATCGGAACTGGCGGCCAGCGCACGCAGCGCCGGCAGTGGATCCGCGGCCTCGCGCGCCACTGCCAAGGCATAGCCCGCGTCCTGAGGCCGGACTCGACCGCGCTGCAGATGGGTGATGAAGCGAGCCAGGGATTGCGAGAGATCTCGATCAAAGGCGATCAGCGCTGCCGCATCGCTGCGCGGCACAGACAGCGCATCGGCACGCTGTTGCAGCGAGACCGCGGCGTAGTCTGCGGCGCGCAGTCCTCGGGCATCGGCGTGGCCCAACTCGGCCAGCACAGCACGGGCCGCTGCGGTGACGGCGCCATCGCGTACCCAGAGCACTGATCCGGCATCGGGCTGGGGCGCAGTCGCTGCCTGGAGGGACCCAGCACTCAGCATCGCCAGCAGCAGGAAGATCGGTCGGATCATTGCCTCACTGATGCCAGACACACCGCGTGCTGGCAATCGGGAATCACCCCTACTGACGAGCAGGCTTCTGCAGGCTGCGAAGGTGCTCGACCAGGCGTGACAACAGCGCATCGACATCAGCGGCACCGGCCGTGCGCAGGTCAACACCCCAGACCGGCATGTCGCGCGCGCCATGCGGGGCCATGCCCGATCGGCCATCGAGGATCTGCCGGATGCGTTCGGTGGGGAACTCACCGCGACGACGCGCGGCCAAACCGGTCAGATCCGGGATGCGAGTCTTGAAGCTGGCGGCCACCGGGCCGTCCCCGGCACCCCCCGGACCATGGCAACTGGCACAGAGGCGCTGATACAGCTGAGCGCCGGAGTACGCCCCCAGCTCTTCGGCCTGCACGCGCGGCGACACCGTGAAGGCGGACATCGCGAGCACTCCGGCAATCAAAGGCAACAGACGCTGGCGCATGGGATCTCTCCGCGTGGCTTCAGGGTTCCTGATGGAATCAGTATGCCGCGTCCTGTGCGGCGAAGAGGCCCCGTATCTGCGAGGGCGTTGCCAGCGGGCGACCCGCCCTGGCTGCCAGCTCAGCCACCTGGCGCACGCGCGCCTCGTTGTTCTCGAGCAGTTCGCCATCCACATCGTAGAGATTGTCTTCGAAGCCGACGCGCACATGCCCGCCGAGCCGGATCGCGAGCTCGGCCACCGCAAGCTCGGAAGGCCCGTACGCGCAAACACTCCAGGGCCAGTCAGACGGCCAGCCCTGCAGGAAGGCGTGCAGGTCAGCCGGATCAGACTGCGGGTTCGCGCCGTGCCGGGGCAGCACGAACAAGGCGTGCGGGCGTTTTGCCGGGATGATGCCCCGGGCTACCAGCGCCTGCAGCCGGTCCCGTTCCGCGGGGGTGTACAGGATGAACTGCCCCCCCACGCCAAGCCCCGTCACCCAGGCAAAGAACTCCACGACGCGCGGATCCACGACCTCACCCGGGAAAAACTCCCGCAGGGCGTAGGACGCGGCGTCTACCTTGAGGTTACGCACCGTGGCCATCTGCTGTTCCAGGCTGTACTGGCCGCAGGCCTCGGTGCTGATCTGTACCAGCAGTTCACTGCCTGCCACCGTTCGCACCGCCTGCAGCACTTCACGGTAACGAACCGGCGACAGGCTGTGTTCACCCTGCTCGTCCCGGACGTGCAGGTGAAGCATGCCGGCCCCCGCCAGGCGGCAGCGGGCCGCCGTGAGGGCGATCTCCCGGGGCTCGATCGGCAGGGCGTCATGGTCGATCTTGCGCTTGCGCGCGCCGGTAGGCGCCACCGCAATCAACAGGGGCAAAGACGGATCCGTCATGCGACATCCTTGGACAAGCCAGTCAATGGCTTGGCGGGAGTGTATCCCGCCAGCCCCGGCTGCCCAAAAAAAACGGGGGCCTCGTGGCCCCCGCTTCACAGTCAAGTGGGTGACCTTGCGGTCAGTCCATCAGAACTTGCGTTTTACCGTCAGCGCCACTTCACGCGGCCGACCCGGCTGCCCGTCCGTCACACCCGTGGTGGTGAACTGGTCGAAACGGGTCAGGAAGAAGTACTTGTTGGTGAGGTTAGTCACCTCAAACGACGACTCCCAATCCCCCTTGCCACCACGCCAGGTCAGGCGGGCATTGGCCAACGAATACGCGTCGATGCGGTTGGTCGCCGCATTGAAGCTATTCGAGAACAGCTCACCCTGATGACTGAAGTCAACGCGCGGCGTCAGCGTGCCCTTGTCACCCAGGCCAATTTCGTACTGCGCGCCAACGCTCCACTTGAGCTTCGGCACGTAGGCCGGGCGCATGCCGAACTGCGGACCACGCAGGTTGGTCGTGCCACCGGCGTACTGGTTGAAGCGCTTGTACTCAAAGTCTAGGTAGCTGTAGGACGCATCGATGGAGAGACCATCCACCGGACGCAGCACCGTTTCCAGCTCGAAGCCCTTGATGTCGGCGTTGCCGGCATTCGTGATGATCGCGCAGGGTGAAACCGGCGCGTACTGCACGGGGCAGGTCGACAGGCCCAACTGCAGATCCGAGTACTTGCTGAGGAAGGCCGATGCGTTGATGCGTACCGTGCGCTCAAACAGGTCGGACTTCACGCCCACTTCGTAGGATTTCATCTCCTCGGGATTGAACGAGATGGCCTGCGCTGCGGAGAACGGCCGCGGAGAAACGCCACCGCCCTTGAACCCCGTGGCGTACTGGGCGTAGGTCATCAGGCTATCGGTCCACTGGTACTGCACGTTGGCGCGGTAATCGAGCTTGTTGCCGTTGTAGTTGCTGGTGAAGCCATCGAGCGCGCCCAGCGTCGGATGCAGCGCACCGGCATAGGTGCGGCGCGAGAACGTGTAGTCCTTGTGCTCGTCGGTGTAACGCAGGCCACCGGTGAGCGTGAGCTTGTCCGTGGCCTTGTACGAGACGTGGGCAAAGTACGCGTTGGTGTCGGCGCGAACCGGGTCATTGCCAACGAACTGCGTCAGCGAGGCAGTGGAATAGCGCAGGTCCTGTGCCGTGCTGTAGACCGAAGTCTGGTTCATGTAGAACCCGCCAACGGTGTATTCCAGGGCATCGTTGGCCAGCGCTGCGCCGTTGAGCCGCAGCTCTTCACTGAACGAATGGAACGTCAAGTTACCCCAGCCCAGGGAACTGGCAAGGGGCGAGAGGTCATTGTCGTTGGCAAAGTAGCTGTCGTATTCGCGGTAGGCGCTGACAGATTTCACGGACAGCGTGTCGTTAAGCTTCCAGTTGATGTTGCCCGCTGCGCCCCAGCCCGTGTAGTGCACCGCAATTTCCGGGCGCCCTTCCAGCATCGGCGTGGTCGCGCCGGCAGGCGCCGACAGCTTCGTGAACGTACCGGCCGGGTTGTAGTAGGTCGCGTAGTTGTAATAGGAGCCGGCCGGCGGCACGAAGGCCGACGCAGCCAAGGCCGTACCACCGGCACCGAACACCGGCTGGGCATTCGGGTTGACCGTGGTCGAGCCCTGCACCAGCACCGCACCGGCCGGACTGCGGTAGTCGTCCGTGTAGTCCACGGCACCGCTGACTTCCACGTTGTCGCTGGCGACCCAGCGCAGCTGCGCACGCACTGCGTCGTAGTTGACGTCGCCGTTGGTACCGACGACGCAGTCCTTGCTGCCCGGCGCGAGGTTGGGCACGCCGCTGGTCGGGAAGGCGCAGCCGTAGTCACGGCGCTGAATGTAGCCCTTCTGGCGCTTGCTCACGCCGGAGACGCGGGCAAACAGGCTGTCGCTGAGGGCAAAGTCACCGCTGGCGCGCAGGTCGACGCGCTCACGCGAGCCATAGGTGGCCGACACATAGCCGCCGTCACCCTCCGGCTTCTTCGAGTACAGCTTGACCGCACCACCGATGGAGTTCTTGCCAGCCAGCGTGCCCTGCGGACCGCGCAGGATCTCGACGCGCTCCAGATCGAGCAGGTCCATGATCGAACCCGTCAGCGTGGCGAAGTACACATCGTCAACATAGATGCCCACGCCAGGCTCCAGTGCCGGGTTGAAGTCGAACTGGCCAACGCCGCGGATCGAGGCGCCCATGGCCGGACCATACGCGGCCCCCTGCGGCTTCAGCGTCACGTTCGGTGCCTGATTGGTCACATCGACCAGGCTGGTCTGGTTGCGCGCCTCGAGCAGGGCACCGGAGATCGCCGTGATCGACAGCGGCGTGTTCTGGACGTTCTGCTCACGGAACTGCGCCGTGACGACAATTTCTTCGAGGGCATCGCCAGAGGCGGCGGGCGTGGCAGCCAGGACAGCGCCAGAGAGGCCAAGGCCCAGCGCCAGGCGCACGGCGACGGCCACCGCGCGGGAAGCACGCCCAGCGTGCAAGGAATTATTCGAGTTCATAAAGATTCTCTACTTGGTCAGGATTCTTGTTGCTTAACCGAGACGACCTGGGCCATCAGCGGTGCGGCGCAATCAGAACACTGGATGCCAGACCTTGGCAAGTTCGGCCATTACTCGTTTGAAAACAATAGGTTTTTGGCTCTCGAGGCAGGGTCATATCGGCCGAATGACGGGCTCCGGCAACCCACTCTCGATGGTCGCTGAAGCGCAACGCCTGGCCCAACCCTGCTTTTCCTGCCTGCCACTGCCGACACCAATAAAAACGGGGGCCTCGTGGCCCCCGTTTCACAGTCCAGTGAGTGACCTTGCGGTCAGTCCATCAGAACTTACGCTTCACCGTCAGCGCCCATTCACGCGGACGACCCGGCTGGCCTTCCGTCTGGCCGGCACCGGAACCCGCAAACGCGTCACCACGCGACTGCAGGTAGTACTTGTCGTTGATGTTGGTCAGCTCAAGAGACGACTCCCACTTGCCACTGGAAGGCCGCCACGTGACGCGGGCGTTAGCCAGCGTGTACGCCGAAATGTAGTTCGTCGGCTGGTTGTTACCGTTGGTGTAGAGGCCACCCTGGTAGCTCACGTCGACACGGGGTGTCAGCGTGCCCGCATCACCCATCACCAGCTCGTACTGCGCACCGCTGCTCCACTTCTGCTTCGGCATCCAGGGTGCGACGAAGCTGAGTTTGTAAGCGGTGACCTGCGAACTCAGGCGATCGTAGCTGAAGTCGATGTAGCTGTAGGAGGCATCGATAGACAGGCCCGCGACCGGACGCAGCACTGCCTCAATCTCCACACCCTTGATCGTGGCGTCGCCTGCGTTCGCGATCTTGCCGCAAGGCGCTGTCGGGCACAGCTGCAGACCGAGCTGCAGGTCCTTGTACTTGCTGTAGAACACAGCCGTATTCAGGCGCAGCTTGCGGTCGAAGAAGTCGGTCTTGGCACCGGCTTCCAGCGAGTTCAGCTTTTCAGGATTGAAGGGCGTGGCCTGCGACGGAACAAAGGGACGCGGGCTGACGCCGCCGCCCTTGAAACCGGTCGAATACTGCAGGTAGGTCATCAGCTCGTCGTTCCAGCGGTACTGGGCGGCCGCGTGGTAATCGACATTGCTGCCGTTGTAGTCGCTACGCACGCCATTGAGGCCACCCAGGAACGGATGCACCGTGCCATCACGATTCAGCCGGCTGAAGGTGTAGTCCTTGTGTTCCTTCGTATAGCGAATGCCAGCCGTCAGTGACAACTTGTCGGTCGCGGTGTAGCTCGTGTGGACAAATGCGGCCTTGCTATCGGAGTTAGTGATGTCGTTCTGCTGGAACTGCAACGGGTAATTACCGGTGTAACGCAGGTCCTGGTAGGACATGTACCGCGCGGTCTGGTCCATGAAGAACCCACCCACGGTGTAGTCCAGCTTGCCGCCAACGAGGTTGCCGTTGAGGCGCAGCTCTTCACTGAACGAGTGGAACGGCAGGTTGCCGTCACCCAGCTGGGCACTCAGCGGCGACCAGTCGCTGTCGTTCGTGAAACCGCTCTGATACTCGCGGTAAGCCGAAATCGACTTCACAGACATCGTGTCGCTGATCTTCCAGTCGATCCCCAGCGAGCCGCCACCACCGTCGAACCACATGCGCGGAACGGACACGGAGGGGGTCAGCGTGTAGTTCGTCAGCAGGGAACCGTTGTACTGGGTGGCATACGCTCCCCCTACCGGGATGTAGCCATTGTAGGTACCGGCAGCATTGCTGAACGTCGCATAGTTGTAGTACGAACCGGCAGGCGGAACGAATGCCTTGCCCTGGGCGTCGTTCGCCGGGTTGTTGTCATAGACGGCCGCGACGTTGGCAATGTTGGCCGCGGACCGAGTGCCGTAATCGAGCAGGACCATGCCAGTCGGGTTGCGGTGGTCGGCGGTGTAGTCACCGGACAGGTTGAACTCCAGGTTGTCGCTGGCGAGCCAGCGCAACGAAGCACGCACGGCGCTGAAGTCCACATTGCTATCGCGTGCAACGACGCAACCGTGGCCCGTGGCACGGGTCGCCTGGATGCCGTAGGGGTTGCCCGGAAATGCGCAGCCATAATCCACGCGATCAACGTAGCCTTCCTGCTTCTTGCTGACGCCCGAAACGCGGGCGAAGAGCGTGTCGGTGATGGCGAAGTCGCCACTGGCGCGCAGGTCCATGCGGTTGCGGGAACCGTAGGTCGCCTGGATCGAGCCCGTGTCATCGCCCTTGGGCTGCTTGGAGTACAGCTTGACGGCTCCACCAATCGAATTCTTGCCGGCGAGCGTACCCTGCGGGCCGCGCAGGATCTCGACACGCTCGAGGTCGAGCAGGTCGAGCACCGAACCGGTGAGCGTGGCGTAGTACACATCGTCAACATAGATGCCGACGCCCGGCTCGACGGCTGGGTTGAAGTCACCCTGGCCGACGCCGCGGATCGAGGCGGCCATGGCCGGACCGAAGTTGGCACCCTGCTGCTTCAGCGTGACGTTCGGGGCCTGGTTCGTGATCTCGGTGATGTTGGTCTGGTTGCGCGACTCCAGCAGCGCAGCCGACATGGCCGTGATCGCCAGTGCCGTGTCCTGCAGGTTCTGCTCGCGGAACTGTGCGGTGACGACAATCTCATCGAGGGCATCGCCGGTGGCAGCCGGCTTTGCGGGCGGCGCGGCAGCCATGACGACGCCGGAAAGACCCAGACCCAAGGCAAGACGGACAGCGAAAGCAACCGACCATTTCTGATTGGAATTCATGCAGTTTCCCTTTTTGACCATTGTTTTTTGTTCTTGGAGCCAAGACCCGGTTAAAGGTCAAAGCATGGACTGATCAGACCATGGGGTGCAGGGCTAAGGCAAGCCCACGGCCCGTACCGGACCGTTGGCATTACGCAACAATCAGCCCGTCAGTCGAACGGATGCCGCAGCACGATGGTCTGCTCGCGGTCCGGGCCCGTCGACACGATGTCGATCGGCACGCCGACCAGTTCCTGCAGACGCTCGAGGTAACGGCGCGCGTTGAGCGGCAGCGCATCGTAGTCGGTCACACCGACGGTGGACTCCGACCAGCCTGCCCACTCTTCGTACACCGGCTCGACGTCGGCAAAGGCATCGGCAAACAGCGGCGGCTCGGACATCAGCTCGCCGCCCATGCGGTAGCCGGTGCAGATGCGCAGCGTTTCCAGGCCATCGAGCACGTCGAGCTTGGTGATGCACAGGCCCGAGACGCTGGAGTGCGTGATCGAGCGGCGCAGGGCCACGGCATCGAACCAGCCACAGCGGCGTGCACGACCGGTGACCGAGCCGAACTCGTGGCCCACGCGGGCCAGGTGCTCGCCGGACTCGTCAAACAGTTCGGTGGGGAACGGACCGGCACCCACGCGCGTGGTGTAGGCCTTGACGATGCCCAGCACATAGTCGAAGGCGCGCGGACCCAGCCCTGTGCCCGTGGAGGCACCACCGGCCGTGGTGTTGGACGAGGTCACGAAGGGATAGGTGCCGTGGTCCACGTCGAGCATGGCGCCCTGCGCGCCCTCGAACATGACGTTGGCACCGGCGGTGCGCAGCTCGGCCAGCTCGCGCGTGACGTCCACCACCAGCGGCTTGATGCGCTCACCCTGCGCCAGCAGCGCGTCGAGCGTCGCCTGAAAGTCGACGGTCGGCAGCTTGAAGTAGTGCTGCAACACGAAGTTGTGGAAGTCGAGCACCTCGCCCAGCTTGGCGGCGAAGCGATCGCGCTGGAACAGATCGGCCACGCGCACGGCGCGGCGCGCCACCTTGTCTTCGTAGGCCGGGCCAATGCCGCGTCCAGTGGTGCCAATGGCGTTGACGCCTCGCGCCTGCTCGCGCGCCCGGTCCAGCGACACATGCGAAGGCAGGATCAAGGGGCAGCTGGGCGAGATGCGCAGCCGTTCGAACACGGGCACGCCCTTGTCGATGAGCGTCTGCGATTCCTTCAGCAGGGCCTCCAGTGACAGCACCACGCCATTGCCGATGAGGCAGCGCGTGTTCTCGCGCATGATCCCGGAGGGAATCAGCGAGAGGATGTGCTTCTGGCCGCCAATGACGAGCGTGTGGCCCGCATTGTGACCACCCTGGAAACGGGCGACTGCAGCTGCGCGTTCGGTGAGCAGGTCGACGACCTTGCCCTTGCCCTCATCGCCCCACTGCGTCCCGATGACTACAACGAATCGACCCATGTGCTTGACTCAAGACCTTGCAAAGAAAAGAAGACCCAGCCCCACGCCCATGCTGAGAAGGCCGGCGATACGCAGCTCCCGTTCGCCCAGGCGCGAGAGCTGCTCGAAACTGCGGCGCGCACCCGCCGGGTTCAGGAAGGGAAACATCCCTTCCACCACCAGCAGGATCGCGAGCCCTGCCAGCAGGTCATCCCACTGGATGCTCAACGCTTCCCGGAGCTATTGAGGTACTTAAAGAACTCGCCCTCGGGCGCCACGACCCAGACGTCGCCGTCTTTGCCCAGCGCGTTGCGATAGGCCTGAAGGCTGCGATAGAAGCCGTAGAACTCGGGTGACTTGCCGTAGGCGCCCGAGTAGATGCGGGCCGCCGCGCCATCGCCCTCGCCGCGCAGCAACTGCGCATCACGCTGCGCGGTGGCCAGCAGTTCCGTGCGCTTGCGGTCGGCCTCGGCACGGATGCGCTCGGCCTCTGCGCTGCCCTCGGCACGCAGCCGGTTGCCCAGCGCGCGGAAGCTCTCCTGCATGCGCTGGTACACCGAGCCACTGACCTCGTCCGGCAGGTCGATGCGCTGCACGCGCACGTCCACCAGTTCGATGCCCAACTCCTGGACGGCCTCGCTCGCACGGGCGAACATGTCGCCGGTAAAGGCGGTGCGCTCGGCGATGACGATTTCCTGCAGCGTGCGCTTGGCCACCACGCTCTTGATGCCGTCCTTGACGATCTCGCCCAGGCGACTGCCGGCGATGTCTTCGATGCCACCGCTGGTGCGGTAGTAATGGCCGACATCCTTGATGCGCCACTTCACGTAGAAGTCGACGATGAGGCCCTTGTTCTCGCTGGTGAGGAAGGTCTCGCCCTGGTAGTTCTGCGTCACGACGCGGCGCTCGAACTTGACCACCTGGTCGACGAACGGCCATTTCAGATGCAGGCCGGGCCCGTACTGAATGCCCTGGATCTCCCCGAACTGGGTGCGCATCGCCACCTGGGTTTCGTTGACCTGGAACAGCGCCGTGAGGCTGAGCAGGGCAGCAACGCCAAGGGCAATGACCAACGGGGTAGCACGACCGAACATCAACGCTCTCCCCGGCCGCGGCCTTCGATAATGAGGGACTCCAGGTCGGCGGGCGACCGCGACGGCTGGCCGGCGGCGGCCGGTGCCGCGGCAGGCTGGGCAGGCGCCGCACTGACCGAGGTTCCCTTGTCGAACATGCGGTCCAGCGGCAGGTAGATCATGTTGCCGTTGGCGCCACCCTTGGCGTCGAGCATGACTTTCTTCGAGCGCTGCAGGATGGACTCGATGGCGTCGATATACATGCGCTGGCGGGTGACTTCCGGTGCCGCGGCATAGGCGGTGTAGACGCTGTTGAAGCGCGCCACATCACCTTCGGCCTGCGAGACGACCTGAGATTTGTAGCCCTCGGCGTCCTGCACCAGGCGCTGCGCGGCGCCCTGCACCTTGGGCAGGATGTCGTTGGCATAGGCCTGGGCTTCCTTGCTGAAGCGGTCGCGGTCCTCGATGGCCTTGTTGGCATCGCGCTGCGAGGCCAGCACCGCCTCGGGCACCTGCACGTCGGTGAGGTTGACGCTGCTGACGCGGATGCCGCTGTTGTAGCTGTCGAGGGTGCGCTGGATGAGATCGCGCGTCTCCTCGGTGATGCGCTGGCGCGAGACGCCCAGCACCTGGTCCAGCTGGGCCTGGCCGACGATCTCGCGGATGGCGCTCTCGCTGACTTCGCGCAGCGTGGATTCGGGGTCGCGCACCTGGAACAGCACCTTCACCGGATCGCTGTACTGGTACTGGATGGCCGAGCGGATCTCGACGAGGTTGACGTCGGCGGTGAGCATGCGCGAGCGGTACTCGACGCTGTTGACCTTGGAGACGTTGACCTTGGAAACCGACTCGATCGGCCAGGGCAGCGCCCAGCCCAGGCCGGGATTGCGGATGACAGTGAACTTACCGAAACGCTGGATGACCGCGCGCTCGGAGGCATCCACCTGGAAGAAACCCGAGGCCAGCCAGAGCACCAGCAGGCCCAGGGCCACCAGCACGGCCAGTGAACCGCTGCTGTCCCCCAGGGGGGACTCGCCACCACCACTGCTGCCGCGGCTGCCCCCCAACAGGGCCTCCAGACGACGCTGCAGGGCCTTGAAGAGATCGCCGCCGCTGCCGCCGGATGGGCTGCCAGACGGACGTTTACCCCAGGGCGACTCGCCCCGGTTGTCGGGTTCGTTCCAGGCCATAGTTATCAGAGCGCTTTGTGTGAGATCCGGGGAAAACAGGGGCGCCGGAGCGGCGCAGGGACGAACGGTCGATTGTAGGTAGCGACCCGGACGTAAACAAGCATCAGAGGACCTCGGCCCGAACCCCTTCCAGGCGCTTCAGGGAGGCCAGCTCTTCGGCCGGCAGGTCGACGGTGAGGTCGAAGCCCTCCTCGGAGCTGCGTTCGGCCACCACCACGCCCGACTGGTACAGGCGCGCGCGTGCCGCGCCCGCCGTCAGCGGCAGGTGCAGGCGCAACCGGGTAACCGCACAGGAGAGGCGCTCGGAGATCGCCTGCCGCAGCAGGTCGAGCCCCTGCCCCGCACCCGCCGAGATCCACACGGCCTCGGCATTGCCGTCGGCATCGCGATCAATGCGCGGCTCGATCTCCAGGCGATCGATCTTGTTGTAGACCTTGATCTGCGGGATCGCCTCGGCCTCGATCTCGGCCAGCACGCGGTTGACCTCATCGATGTGCTCGTCGCGCCGCGGATCGCTGGCGTCGATGACATGCAGCAGGACGTTGGCCTCTCGGGCCTCGGTCAGCGTGGAGCGAAACGCGGCCACGAAGTCATGCGGCAGGTCGCGGATGAAGCCCACGGTGTCGGCCACGACCACCTGCGTGCCGCCCGGAAGGGTCAGGCGCCGCACGGTGGGGTCGAGCGTGGCAAAGAGCTGGTCGGCGATATAGGCCTGCTCGCCGGTGAGCGCGCGGAACAGCGTCGACTTGCCCGCGTTGGTGTAGCCCACCAGCGCCAGCGAGGGAATGGGAATGGCCACGCGCGCACTGCGACCGGTCTCGCGCTGCTGCTTGATCTTCTCGAGGCGTTTGCCCAGCACCTTGACGCGCTGGCCCAGCAGCCGGCGGTCGGTTTCCAGCTGCGTTTCGCCGGGACCGCGCTGGCCGATGCCACCACCGCCCTGGCGCTCCAGGTGGGTCCAGCCGCGCACGAGGCGGCTGGCGATGTGCTTGAGCTGCGCCAGTTCGACCTCGAGCTTGCCTTCGTGGCTCTTGGCGCGCTGCGCGAAGATGTCGAGGATCAGGCCGTTGCGGTCAAGGACGCGCCTGCCAATGAGCTTTTCGAGATTGCGCTCCTGGCTGGGCGAGAGCGGATGGTCAACCAGGATGACTTCGGCATCGGTGGCCTCGGCCTCGATGCGGATCTCTTCGGCCTTGCCGCTGCCGACGAAGTATTTGGGATCGGGCCGGTCGCGTCGACCGCTGAGCGTGGCCACCGGGATGGCACCCGCCGACAGCGCCAGCTGGGTGAACTCGCGCAGGTCTTCCGGATCGGCCGGTGCCCCCAGAGCCAGGCGCACCAGCACGGCACGTTCGCCGCTACGTGGACGGTCGAACATTACTCGGCGAGGGACTCCGCAGCGCCCTCTTCGTCCTCACCGGCCAGGCGCACGTTGCGCGCGGGCACGATCGTCGAAATGGCGTGCTTGTAGACCATCTGGCTGACGGTGTTCTTGAGCAGGACCACGAACTGGTCGAAGGAGTCGATCTGACCCTGCAGCTTGATGCCATTGACCAGGTAGATGGAAACCGGGATGCGTTCTTTCCTGAGTGCGTTCAGGAACGGGTCCTGCAAGGACTGGCCTTTGGCCATGGGGGGGATCTCCTTATTCTTTCAAAACATTGCCGTTAAGCGTTCGGAAAGCGCGTGCCCATCCTTGGGGTCGCTGACCGGCAAACGCTTAAGACAATTCAGCGCGTAATTGAGAGTTATCGTACCACGGCGTCAGGACACCCAAGGCGCGCATCAGCGTAGGGACTTACACCATTCGAGCGTGTCAGCGCGGAATCGTTCAAAGCTGCCCGCCTGCAGGGGATCGACGCGGAGGACATCGGCGTCAGGCGGATAGAGGCCTTCGGAACGCAGCCAGGTGAGCTGGCGCTTGGCCAGCTGCCGCGTGGCGAACAAGGCCTTCTGACTGGCCTCGGCGAGCGACTCCCTGCCCTCGCAGAAAGCGGCCAGCTGGCGATAGCCCACGGCGCGCAGGGCTGGGCTGTCGGCGTTTAGCGTCCCGCGCGCGAGCAACTGCCTGACTTCTTCGACGAACCCACTGGCCAGCATGGCGTCCAGTCGCTGGGCCAGGCGCTCGTGCAAGGCGGCGCGCGACTGGGGCTCCAGGGCCCAACTGCGGTACTGGACCTGCGGGCCCGCATCGGCCGCTGCGTCGGCTGCTGCGGCCTCGCGCCACAGATCGCTCAGGCCGCGGCCGGCCAGCGCATGGACTTCCAGCGCGCGCTGGATGCGCTGCGCATCGTTTGCGTGGATGCGGGCGGCGGCCTCGGGGTCACGCTGCGCCAGCTCGGCATGCAGGGCGGGCCAGCCTTCGCGGGCCGCCTGCGCATCGATCTGCGCGCGCAGCGCCGCGTCGGCCTGGGGCATGGGCGCAATCCCCCGGAACAGCGCGCGGTAATACAGCATCGTGCCGCCGACCAGCACCGGCAGCCGTCCGCGCGCGCTGACGGCGGCGAGGCAGGCCAGCGCGTCGCGACGGAAATCACCGGCGGAATAGGCCTCTTCGGGCTCACGCAGGTCGATGAGGTGATGGGGGACAGCCGCTTGCTCGGCCGTACTGGGCTTGGCCGTGCCCAGGTCCATGCCGCGGTAGACCTGGGCCGAATCGACACTGAGGATTTCGATGGGCAGGTCCTGCGCCAGGCGCAGGGCAAAGTCGCTCTTGCCGGCGCCGGTCGGACCCAGAATCGCCAGCGCGCGCAGCGGGCGCTCGCCCGGCATCAGCGGCCCCGCAGGAACAGGCGGTCCAGGTCGGGCAGTGACACCCGCGCGAAGGTCGGGCGGCCATGGTTGCACTGGCTGGCGCGCTCGGTCTGTTCCATCTGCCGCAGCAGCGCATCCATCTCGGGCAGGGTCAGGCGGCGGTGCGCGTGGATGGCGGCGCGACAGGCCAGCGTGGCCAGCAACTGGTGCTCGGCGCCCTGCACATGGTGGGCGCCCTCGTCTGCCACGACCGACGAGACCACCTCGCGCAGCAGTGCGCCCACATCGGTCTTGCCCAACAGTGCCGGCACGCTGCGCACGGCCAGCTTGTCGGGCGCGATGCGCGCCAGGTCAAAGCCCGTGCGCTCCCATTCGGGCAGCGACTCGAGCACGGCGTCGATCTCATAGTCCTTGAGCGTGATCACCAGCGGCTCGAGCAACACCTGCGCATCCTGCCGGCGTTCGGCGTGGTCGGCCTTGAGCTTCTCGTAGAGCACGCGCTCGTGGCCGGCATGCATGTCCACCAGCACCAGGCCGTCGGCGTCCTGCGCGAGGATGTAGATGCCGTGCAGCTGGGCGAGCGCCACGCCCAGTGGGCGCGTGTCGGCCGCAGGCTCGGGCCCGGGCCCGGGCCCGGTGGCCATGGCCCGCGTTTCAGTGCGGGCAAAGGCATCGGCCACCTGCCAGGGGCTGCTGTGCGCAAAGTCCAGACCGCGCGGCTGCGGGTCGCTGAACGGACGCGAGGGCGCCGAGAACGCGGTGCCGCGCGTATCGCTGGCGGTCGCCTGCAGGCCGGGACGCGTGTCGGCGAGCCGGCGTTCCAGCGCGCGATGAATGAAATCGTGCACGCCACGCGATTCACGGAACCGCACTTCCTGCTTCTGCGGATGAGCGTTGACGTCGACCTCGCGCGGATCGATGGCCAGCTCCAGCACATAGGCCGGGTGGCGCCCGTTGAACAGCACGTCGCGATAGGCCACGCGCACCGCGTTCATCAGCAGGCGGTCGCGCACGGCGCGGCCATTGACGAACCAGTAGGTCAGATCGGTCTGGGCGCGCGAGAAGGTGGGCAAGCTGATCCAGCCGCCCAGTCGCAGCGACCCGGCCTGCACATCGACGGGCAGGCAGTTGGCGGCGAACTCTTCGCCGAGGATGTCGGCAACGCGCGCAAGGCGATCTTTCTCGCTGAGGGCCGGCGCGTAGCGGAACACCTCGCGGCCGTTGTTGCGCAGGCTGAAGCCGACATCAAAGCGCGAGAGCGCCATGCGTTCCATCAGGCGCTGCACCTGACCGGCCTCGGTGGCCTCGGTGCGCACGAAGCGGCGGCGCGCGGGCACATTGTGGAACAGCTCGCGCACTTCCATGACTGTGCCCGACGGGTGGGCAGAGGGCCGCACGGCAGCCACGTCACCGCCATCGACCAGCAGCTCATGCCCCTGCCGATCGGCGATCCGGCGCGACAGGATGCGCAGCTGCGAGACGGCGCCGATCGACGGCAGGGCTTCACCGCGGAAGCCCAGCGACAGCACGCGTTCCAGGTCGTCGAGGTTGGCGATCTTGCTCGTAGCGTGGCGCGTGATGGCCAGCGGCAGCTCTTCGGCCGACATGCCCTGCCCGTCGTCGCGCACGCGGATCAGGCCCACGCCGCCGCGTTCGATCTCGACGTCCACACGGGTGGCGCCGGCATCCAGCGCGTTCTCAACCAGCTCTTTGACCACGGACGCCGGGCGCTCGATGACCTCGCCGGCGGCGATCTGGTCGATGAGCTGGGGGGGCAGTACGCGGATCGCCATGGGGCGCCGAGTTTACGGCAAAGCCGCTGCCGCTGGGCTAAGGCGTGCCGGCCGCCATGATCGGGACACCGCCGCCCCGGCCTTTTTGCAGGGCGAAGAGCGAGCCATCGGGCGGACTCTTGCGGAAGTAGTCGCGCAGCCCGGTGAAGATGGCACTGGCCACCTCTTCCTGGTGACTGCCGGTGCGCAGGCGCTGCTCTTCGCCGGGGTTGGAGATGTAGGCGGTCTCGATGAGCATCGACGGAATGTCCGGGGATTTGAGCACCAGGAAGCCCGCCTGCTGCACCTGGGACTTGCGGATCTCGCCGACACGGTCGAGCGAGGTGAGCACGCGCCCGGCCACCTCCATGCTCGACCCGATGCTGGCGGTCTGCGAGAGGTCCATCAGCACCGAGGCCAGCTGGCCGCTCTTGTCGCCCAGCGACACGCCGCCTTTGAGGTCAGCCGCGTTTTCGCGCTCGGCGAGCCAGCGCGCCGCTTCACTGGAGGCACCGCGATCCGACAGCACATAGACGGACGAACCGGACACATCGGGATTGGCGATGGAGTCGGCATGCACGGACACGAACAGGTCGGCACGGGCCGCGCGGGCGCGGTTGATGCGATCGCGCAGCACGACGAAATAATCGCTGTCGCGGGTGAGATAGGCCTTCATGCCGGGCTCGTCGTTGACGTGCCGGGCCAGCGCGCGGGCGATGGCCAGCACGACGTCCTTTTCCTGGGTGCCGCCATGGCCGATGGCACCCGGGTCCTGGCCGCCGTGGCCGGCATCGATGGCCACGATGATGTCGCGACCGGAGTTGGCCGGCGCATGCGCCGGACGCAGGACAGGCGCCGGCGCGGTGGCCGCCACGGCCACAGGGCCCGTCGCGACAGCAGGCGGGGGCGCGCTGGTCGGCGCAGCCGGGGCGGCCACGCCGCCCCCCAGGTTTACCACGAGGCGGTAGCCCTGCTGGGCGTTGCCGGTGAAATCGGAGTGGATGGCCAGCGGGGCCTGCAACTGGAGCACCAGCCGCAAGGTCTGGCCGGGCTGCTGCCCGGAGCGCAGGGCACTGACTGGCCCCACGGCGGCTGGCAGACGCAGGCCGGGTGCCAGCCGGGTGGCGGGCAGGTCGATGACCAGCCGCTCCGGGCCGGACAGCGAGAAGACTTTGCGCGGGACCGACTCGGTGAGGGTGAGCGTAAGGCGGGCGCCCACCTGCCCCTCAGCGGCCAGTTCGATGGCACTGAGCTGGGGGGCTGCCTGCGCGCACAGCGGCAACACGGTCGCCAGCAGCGCGGCGACGAGGCAGGTCGGGGCAGCCTTCATAGACATAAATCTACGACTGCACTGCGGGATTATCAAGCAATAAGAATGACATAGCGCAACATCATGAGCCTGTGTCTGGGTTCAGCGCAGCGATCCAGGCTGCGCCCGCCGCGCCCTGGGCCGCAAGCGTCACGGTGTGCTCGGTGGCACCGGACGCGAATTCCAGCCGCGCGTCGGCCCGGGGCAGATAGCCCTCGCCCTTGCCCGGCCACTCGACCAGCCAGAGGCAGCGACCGTCGTGATAGTCGCGCACGCCGAGGTTTTCGAGCTCCTCCGGGTCCAGCAACCGGTACAGGTCCAGGTGCAGCACCTGCCAGCCGCCCGCGTCATAGGTTTCCAGCAGCGCATAGCTGGGGCTGCGGATCTGGCCGCTCACCCCCAGCTCGCGCAGCAGCCCGCGCGCAAAGGTGGTCTTGCCGGCGCCCAGGTCGCCGGCCAGCTCGACGACAAAGGGCTGCGCGGCCGTGGGCAGGCAACGCGCGGCAGCGGCCCCCAGGGCGGTGGTTGCCGCCTCGTCGCCCAGATGCAGCGTGAGGCTCATCGGTTCACCCAGTGCCGCAACTCGCGCGCGACATCGCCGGCCAGGAGGCCGCGCTCACCGCCACGGGCCAGCTGGTCACCGGCAGCCGCATGGGCCATCACGGCGGCACGGGTCGCCAGACCCCCGTCGCGACACTGCGCGAGGATGCCGGCGATGGCGCCGGTCAGTACGTCCCCCATGCCAGGAATGGCCATGCCGGGATTACCCCGCTCGCACAGCGACGGCACGGTGCCCGGGGAGGCAATGAGCGTACCGGCGCCCTTGAGCACCACCACGCCGCCCCGGCGGCTGGCCAGATGCTCCAGCGCAGCAAGGCGGTTGGACTGCACCTCGCTGGCGGTCAGGCCCAGCAACCGACCCGCCTCCCCCGGATGCGGCGTGAGGATCCAGTCCTCGCAGCGCTGCGGCGATTCCAGCGTAGCCAGCAGGTTCAGGGCGTCGGCATCGAGGATCAGGGGCTGTCGCGCCGGCCGGTAGGCCAGCACGGCATCCAGCACGTCGCGGGACCAGGGCGTGCGGCCCAGCCCCGGGCCGATCGCCACCACATCGGCCTGCTGCAGCAGGGCCCGCAGCGGCGCGGCATCGGGCAGCGCCTGGAACATCAGCTCGGGTCTAGGTCCCACGATGGCCGCCAGGTGCTCGGGCAGGCTGGCCACGGTGACCAAGCCTGCCCCGACACTCAGCGCCGCCTCGCCGGCCAGCCGCACGGCGCCCGGCATGCCCGGGCCGCCGCCAATGATCAGCACGCGACCGAAACTGGCCTTGTGCGCGTTGCGCGGCCGGGGCGGCAGGGCCTGGGCAATGTCGCTGTCGACCAACCGCTGCAGGCGGGGCCGGTCGGTGGGTGAGTCGACGCCCAGCGACTCGAAATACAGGCGACCGGCGTATTCCGGCCCGTCGCCCACGAACAGGCCGGTCTTGAGTGCAATGAAGGTGACCGTGGCATCGGCCCGCACGGCCTCCGTGGCGGCGCCCCGGTCGGCATCCAGGCCCGACGGCACATCGATCGACAGCACCGGATGGCCGCAGTGGTTCATCGCCTGCACGACGGCCGCCGCAGCCGGACGCAGGGGTAGCTGTGCGCCAATGCCCAGCAGGGCATCGACCACCACCTCGACCTGCACCAGGGCCACAGCGTCGAACCGCGTGACCGTCAGGCCGGCGGCCAATACATCGTCATAGGCGCGCCGCGCATCGCCCTTGAGCTGCGCCGGCTCGACGGCAGCCAGCGCCGTGACGGCAAGCCCTGCGGCCCGCAACAGCCGCGCCAGCACATAGCCATCGCCACCGTTGTTGCCCCCGCCGCAGACCACGGCGATGCGCTGCGCAGTGGGCCAGCGACTGCGCAGCACGCGCAGTGCGGCATGGCCCGCCCGTTCCATCAAGGTATAGCCTGGCGTACCCGCGGCGATGGC
>CANGFJ010000003.1 GCA_947453065.1 Pseudomonadota bacterium | reverse complement strand
TTCGACCAGGCCGTGACCCTGTTGGCACGCCGTCAGGGCGAGCTGGTGGCGGAGGAACTGCGCCTGGCTCAGCAGGCGCTGAATGAAATAACGGGTGAGTTTACGAACGAAGATCTGTTGGGAGAAATCTTCGGAAGCTTCTGCATCGGGAAATAACGCCGTTACTTGTCCCACTCGACAAAGAACTCCGCCCCCGGCGGCTTGCCATCGACCCACATCTCCGATGGGTCCCAGTGTTCGGCGATCAGGCCCTTGTCATCCAGGCGGAACATGTCGAACCAGGTGATGGTGTAGACATGGTCGGCCTTGGCGCGGTCGCGCACCTTGCGCGCCGAGAAAATCGTGACGATGTTGCGCTCAGCCACAATCGAGAACACCGGCATCTTCATGTGGTCCGCGACGGGCTTCGGTGGCCGCGCAGTCTTGAAGAAGTCCACAAAAGTCTGGCGACCTGAGGGCAGGTTGGGGTTGTGCTGGATGTACTCCGGCGCCATGTACTGCGCCGCTTGCTCGACATGACCGCCTTCGTAGACGATGCGCCAGAAGTCATAGACGTGGTGCTTGTTGCGGGCCAGGGCCGGATCGGCACTCTCGAGCATTTTCAGTTGCTCTGAATGAGGCGCGGCCACCGGGGCAACCTGGGCCTGGGCGAGGGACTGCACGCCCAGGATCAGGGCGACGCTGACAAGCAGTGATTTCATGGGATGTCCGGCGGCAAAAAAAGGAGTTTGCCTTGCCGGATGGCGTGCTGTCCTGCGCTACTTCAAGGACAATCCCCCCATGACCACTCCCGACGCCCCAGCCCCCAAGTCCAAAAAGCCGCGCTACGCCGTCACGGTGTCACGCGTGGTTGCGCTCACCCCCCGCATGCGCCGCGTCACGTTCACGGGTGAGGCGCTGGCGGCCTTCGAGTGGTCCGGCCCGGCGGCCCACATCAAGCTGGTCTTCCATGCAGACACCGCGCCGGTGTTGCGCACCTACACGCCGCGCCGCTTCGACTCGCAGACGCGCGAGCTGGATGTCGACCTGGTGCTGCATGGCGAGGGGCCGGCGTCTACCTGGGCGGAACAGGCTGCGCCGGGGCAGACACTCCAGATTGCAGGTCCCGGCCGCGCCTACGCCATCGACGCTGCGGCGGGTGCCTTCCTGCTGGCCGCCGATGAGACCGCCATCCCGGCCATGGCCACGATCCTCGCGGACCTGCCGCCCGCGCTGCCGGTGCAGGTGTTCGTGGAGCTCAGCGAGCTGTCGCAGGCCGCGGCGCTGGATGTGGCGCACCCCGGTGCGAGCTTCCATTGGCTGGTGCGTGGTGCGTTCGACCCGCTACCTGGGGCCTTGCTCGAGGTTGCCGTCCGGGGCGCTGCGCTGCCGACCGATGCGCGGGTGTATGTGGCCTGCGAGTCCGGGGCAATGCGGCGCATCCGTCGCCATTTCCTGCAGGAACGGCAGTTCCCGGCCGCCCAGCTGACCACGCGCGGTTACTGGAAGCAGGGCGCGACCGATCACCCGGACCGGGATTTCGGCGAGGAATAACCCGGACCACGAGGCTCACCTGCTGAGCCTGCCCGGGGAGAGAATCCTTCGCACATGCCACCGACCACTGCCTCCCACGCGCCGCCGACCGGTTTTCTGGTCGTCCACGGCAATCGTCTCGAAGACCTGCGCAACCTGGTCATCGGCGTGATCCAGCGCGCGCCGTTGCCGCCGTTGGTGGCCGAGCAGTTCCTGGTGCAGAGCAACGGCATGAAGCACTGGCTGCAGCAGGCGCTGGCCGATGATGCAGCCTTCGGCATCTGCGCCGCGACGAACATCGACCTGCCGTCCACCTTCCTGTGGCGCGCCTATCGCGCCGTGCTGGGACGCGATGCCGTGCCTGCGCAACTGGTCTTCGACAAGGGCGCGCTCACCTGGCGTTTGCTGCGCCTGTTGCCCGCCTGTGTGGCCGCCGATCCGCTGTCCTATGCACCCTTGGCGCATTACCTGCTCGGCGACGACGATGGCCGCCGCGCCTGGCAACTGGCGCAGCAGGTGGCCGATGTCTTCGACGGGTACCAGCAGTACCGTGCCGACTGGCTGCAGGCCTGGGAAAGCGGCGACGACAGCAGCGCGCCGCGGGAACACCGCTGGCAACCCGCACTGTGGCGGGCATTGCGTGCCGATGTCGGCCCCCGCAACGCCAACACGTCGCGTGCCGCCGTCCATCGCGCCTTCGTCGAGGCGATCACGGCGCACGAGGGATTGCGACCTGTCGGTCTGCCGCCGCGGCTTATCGTGTTTGGCATCTCGGCGCTGCCGATGCAGTCGGTCGAGGCGCTCGCGCAACTCGGTCGTGTGTGCCAGGTCATTGTGGCCGTACAGAACCCCTGTCAGTACCACTGGGGCGATATCGTCGAGGGGCGCGAACTGCTCAAGCGGCTGGCGCGGCAACGCCACGGCGCGCGCGCCAACCTCGACGCGCAATCCGAAGCGCCGCCGCTGCTGGCGTCGCTGGGCAAGCAAGGTCGCGATTACCTGCACCTGCTCGACAGCTTCGACCAGACCGCCGACCAGCCCCACCAGTTGCCGCGCATAGACTGGTTCACCGATCCGCTGGACGTGCTCGAGAAAAACGGCCAACCGGCCACCCGCCTTGCGCGCCTGCAGTCGGCCATCCTGAACCTGGAGCCTCTGCCGGTGCTGCCAGAAGCTGTAGCGAGCGATGATTCGATCGTCTTCGTGCAGGCGCACTCGGCGCAGCGCGAAGTCGAGGTGCTGCACGACCAGCTGCTCGCGTTGCTGGATGCCGATGCGTCGCTAAAGCCGTCGGACATCATGGTAATGGTCCCGGACATGACGGAGTTCGTGTCACACATCCAGGCCGTGTTCGGGCGCTTCAACCCGCAGCAGGCGCGGCACCTGCCCTATAGCGTTGCCGACACCTCGCCGCGGGAACAGCCGTTGGTCCAGGCACTTGAACGCCTGCTGCACCTGCCGGACTCGCGGGTTGCGATGACAGACTGGCTCTCGCTGTTCGAAGTGGCGGCGGTGCGCAAGCGCTTCGATCTGTCCGAGTCCGACATTGAATCGCTGCGCGATGCACTCGACAAGGCGATCGTGCGCTGGGGCCTGGATGGCCCCCACCGTGCAGAGCACGGCGTGCCCGAATCACTGCCCACCTTGGCGCAGAACACCTGGGCTGCCGGCCTTGAACGCCTGCTCCTGGGCTATGCCGTGCCCGGCGAAGCGCCGTGGCAAGACGTGCTGCCCACTGCCGGCATGACGGGCCTGGCCGCGCTGCGCGTAGGCGGCCTCGCGGCCTGGATCGACGCCATGCGCGTCACGGTCGCCGAGCTGCACGGTGCACAACGTCCGGCCGAATGGGCCACTCGCCTTACGGCGCTGCTCGACCGATTCTTTGATGCCACGGGCGACGACCCGGCAGCGCGTCTGCTGCAGCGTTTGCGCGAGCAGCTCCTGCACTGGCAGACGCTGTGCGACACGGCAGCGCTCGACGAGGCGGTGCCCTTGCTCGTCGTGCGTGAACACTGGCTCGCCGCCGTCGAAAGCACCGGCCTGCAGCAGCGCTTCTTCGGCGGTGGCGTGCAGTTTGCGACGCTGATGCCCATGCGATCGATTCCGTTCCGCGTCGTCTGCCTGCTTGGCATGAACGATGGCGCCTACCCGCGTCGCGCCACGCCGCGCGACTTCGATCTGATGACGCAGAGCTGGCGCCCGGGCGACCGTTCGCGCCGCGACGACGACCGATACCTGTTTCTCGAAGCCCTGCTCTGCGCGCGCGACAGGCTCTATGTCAGCTGGATGGGTCACCGCGTCACGGACAACGCGGAACTGGCGCCGTCGGTGGTCATCGGGCAGCTGCGCGATGAACTCGCCCGCCGGTTCACCGACATCGGCGAGCCCCGGCTGCAACCCCTGCAGCCTTTCTCGCGGCAATACTTCGAGTCTGCGCCGGGCGCGCACCCTGCGTTCCGCACCTACGACAGCGACTGGAAACCGATGGCGGAGAGCGAGCTCCCCAACCGCGTTGCCGGTGTGGGGTCTGCCTCTCTGGCCCTGCCAGCGTCCATCACGCTCGAAGCGCTGCAGCGCTTTGTGAAGCAACCCGTCGAAACCTACTGGCGCGGTCGCCTGAACGTGCGGCTCGATGAGCCCGATGACGCGTTGGAGGAAGACGAGCCCTTCGAGCTCGACGCGCTCGAAGAACACCAGGCGAAGTCGGACTTCATTCGTGACTGGATTGCGGTCGATGAGCAGACGGCCCGCGAGCGCTTGCAGTTGTCGGGTCGCTTGCCGCTGGGCGCCAGTGGCGGCCGTGTGCTCGCGGATCTGGCGCGCGACGCGCAGGCCGTGATCGGGCATGCGCAGTCGTGGCTCGACACCTGGCCCCTGCGCCAGGACCCGTTGTCCTTCGACCTGTCCGTTGGTGACCAGCGCGTCTACGGTGCCGTGACAGGCCTGCGCAGCCAGGGTGGCCAGTGGCTGCAGCTGGTCCTGCGGCCTGGTGCGCTGCTCCGCAAGCAGCAACCGCGCTTCGACAAGTTCGTGGCCGCCTGGGTCACCCAGGTTTGCCTCGAAGCGGCAGGCCACGACCTGCGCACCGAACTCTGCGGACCCGATACCGTCCTGCATATTGCGCCCATCGGTCGCGAGGCAGCGCTGGCGCAGCTGCACAGCTGGGTCGAAGCGTTCCGCGCAGGGTGGCAGGCACCGCTGCCTGTCGCCCCGCGGACTGCATGTGAACTGCTGGCGCCCACCAGCAAGAAAGACGAACCCGAGCGCCTCGAAGACTGTTTCGATGGCGATGGCTATTACGATGGCGAGCGGGCCTGGTCGACCTATTTGCAGCGCAGCTTTGAGGGCTATGCCGACATTGAAGACGGCGTCGCGCGCTGGGCAGCGCCCTTGTACGCCAGCCTTGTGTCGAGCGTGACGCGCGACGGTGCCGGCCCGGATGCGGGGGACGAAGAATGAACGTCGCTGCGCAACCCATGGACATCCTGCATTTTGAGTTCGATGGCCTGCAGGTCATTGAAGCCAGCGCTGGCACGGGCAAGACCTGGACGCTCGCGATGCTGTACCTGCGCCTGTTGCTCGGTGCAGGTCCGGGTGGGCGGCCGCTGAATCCGCCAGACATCCTCGTCATGACCTTCACCGAGGCCGCCACCCAGGAGCTGCGCGATCGCATCCGGTTGCGCATTGGCGAGGCGGCCGCGGTGTTCCGCGAACGGCAGGCGCTGCCAGGCAAGACGCACGATCCGATGCTCATTGCCTTGCGCGACGCGCGTTCTCCGGAAGGCTGGTTGGCCGATGCCCGTCGCCTCGAGGCCGCCGCACAGTGGATGGACGAGGCAGCGATCCACACGATTCACGGCTGGTGCAGTCGCATGCTGCGTCAGCATGCCTTCGACAGCGTGAGCCTCTTTGAGCAGGAGCGGGTCGAGGATCCGCAGGGCCTGCTGCAGGCGGTGGCGCGCGACTACTGGCGGCGCTGGTTCTACGCGGCGGATGCCGAGGCCGTTGCCGCCGCGCCCCAGTGGCCCGCAACGCCCGACAAGCTGCTCAAGGAACTCAAGGCCTCCTTGGCACGCCTGGACCGCAAGCCCGATGCCACGCTGGTCGATAGCCCGGAGGCGCCCGATGTCTGGCTCGCGCGTGTACGCGACTGGTCGCAGCGTTTTGAAGCGGCGCAGCGCAAGGCGCGTGAGGCCTGGCGTGCGGACCGCACAGGCATCGACGAGGTGCTGGGCGTTGCCGTCGGCAAAGACCTCAACGCCAGTTCGTACAAGCGCGAGAAGTACGACGCCGACCTGCAGGTGATGCATGACTGGAGCCAGGGTGCGACCCTGGATGCGAAGGGCATCGGTCGCTACGCCCAGGAGACACTCCGGGCGCGCACCAAGAAAAAGTGCACGGTGCCCGAGCATCCCGCGTTCGTGGTCTTGCAGCAGGTCGTCGAGTGCGGCGAAGCCCCGGGCATCGAGCCACTGCTGGCCCACGCCGCGGTTGAGTTGCGCCGCGCGCTGGCTGAACGCAAGGCCCGGCTCGCGCAGTTCGACTTCAACGACCTGCTGCAGCGCCTGTACGCGGCCCTGCATGACGCCAAGCGCGGCACCGTACTGGCAGCGCGTCTCCGCCAGCTCTATCCGGTGGCGCTGGTCGACGAGTTCCAGGACACCGATCCGTGGCAGTACGGCGCGCTCGCGCGCATCTACCGCGACCCACACCCCACGCCCGCATCGCTGGTGATGATCGGTGACCCCAAGCAGGCGATTTACCGCTTCCGCGGCGCCAACCTCGACACCTATCTCGGCGCACGCGAGGACGCGGCCGGCCTCCACACGCTGAACGGCAATTACCGCTCTACCCAGGGCCTGGTCGATGCGGTCAACTTCATCTTCGGGCGCGCGCAGCATCTGCTTGGCGACATCGGATACTCTGAAGTCGTGGCCTGCAAGGCCGTCGAGCCCTTGTGGGATGCGCAGGGCACGCCGCTACCGGCCATGACGGTGTGGCATACCGGCCAGGCGGGTGCCCAGCCTGCGCTGAAAGCCCGCGCCGAGCTGGCCGCGGGTTTCGCCACACAAATCGTCACGATGCTTAACGCGAAAATCATGGCCCCTGCAGAGGTGGCCGTGCTCGTGCGCACTGGCAAGGACGCGCAGCAGATCCGCCAGGCGCTGGCCCTCCGCGGCGTGCGCAGCGTCTATCTCTCTGACCGCGACAGCGTCTATGCCACCGACGAGGCGATGGACCTCTGGTACCTCCTGCGCGCCGTGGCCGAGCCGCGTTCCATGACGGCCCTGCGCGCGGCGATCGCGACGCGCTGTTTCAAACACCGCGTTGAAGACCTCGACCGCCTCTTTGCCGACGACATTCGGTTTGAGCAGGAAGCCGAGCGTTTTGCAGGCTGGCAGCAGGTCTGGCAGAAGCAGGGTTTGCTCGCGATGCTCTACGCGGTCCTGCACGACCAGCGCATTCCGGCACGGCTGCTGGTCGATACCGATCTGGGCGAGCGCCGGCTCACCAACCTGCTGCACCTGGGCGACCTGCTGCAGAAGGCCAGCCTCCACTTGCAGGGCGAGGCGGCGGTCGTGCGCTACCTGGCCGAGCAGATACGCGATCGGCCCGAGGACGAAGGGGCGGCCCAGTTGCGGCTGGAGACCGATGCCAGCCTCGTGAAGGTCATCACGATGCACAAGTCCAAGGGCCTGCAGTACCCGGTTGTGTTCGTGCCCTTCGCTCAGGAGTTCCGCGCCGCCAAGAAGGGCGATGTGGATGAAAATGACGTGCAGCGTCTGGCCGAGGACGTGCGCCTGCTCTATGTCGCCTTCACCCGCGCCGAGCGGGCGTTGTTCGTGGGCGCCGCCACCCGCAACGGCGACTTCCCCAGCAAGAAGGGCGTGCCCTGGCCGAAGGCGGCCCTGTCCCAACTTCTTGGCCGCCAGGACGTTGCCGACCTGTCGACGCGGCTGGCCGACTGGGCGAGCTGCCAACACATCGCCGTCGCCGCGCTGCCGACCGCGGACCTTGCCCGGTTCGAGCCCGATGCCGTGGCGGTCACCGTCCACCAGGTCGCTGAACCCCGTCGCCGGCATGTCAGCCGTTGGCGCAGCAGCAGCTTCACCGCGCTGACTCGCGGGCTCGCCCACCCGAGCGCCAGCGCGGTGCCGGCACCCGGCTCCGAGGCCGACGACCGCTTCGCCAAGTCGCAGGTCGACGCCCGTGACGACGATGCCGACGACACGGACGCGCTCGCAACCCCGCCGTCCCCGCTCGACCACGTCGGCCACTACCAGGACCTGGGCGGCGGTGCCCGCTTTGGCGAGCTGCTCCACGGCCTGCTCGAATGGCAGCTTGAGGCGGGCTGGCCGATCGTCGCCACCGGCGAGGTAGACCCTGCCGACGAGGCCGCCTGGACAGCCGTTGTCGCCCGACGTGCCGGCCTGCTCGGGCTTCAGGCCGCAGACGCCATCCGCCTCAGCGACTGGGTCCGGGCGCTCGCCGGTTGCCCGCTCGGCGCCTCGCCCGTGCCGGGTGCCGACCCGGTGCCCGCCCTCGCGGCGCTCGCCGGCGCCTGGCCCGAGATGGGGTTTGTCCTCCCGACAAACGGCGTGTCCGTCGGCGCCGTGGACCGGCTGCTGCAGACCCACGTCCAGCCCGGCGCGCATCGCGAGTCCCTCGCCACCGACGACCTGCACGGCCAGCTCACCGGCTTCCTGGACCTGGTCTTCGAGTCCGGCGGGCGCTATTACGTGCTCGACTACAAGTCGAACAAGCTCGCCGACTACAGCCCGCCGCGCCTTGCCGAGGCGGTGCTCGCCTCCCGTTACGAGCTGCAATACACCCTGTACCTGCTGGCGCTGCACCGACTGCTCCGCAGCCGCCTGCCCGGCTACGACTACGATTGTCACGTTGGTGGCGCAATCTATGTGTTTGCACGTGGCATTGGTACGCCGTCGAACGGAATCTACCGGGATTGCCCGCCCCGCGCCCTGATCGAGGCGCTGGACCACGAGTTCCGCGGGAAGGCAGCACCATGACCCCAGTGACCCTGCCCGCGATTCCCGGTGACCCGCTGACCGCCCTCGACCAGGCCTTCGCCCGCTTCCTGGCGGTCCGCCAACCCAGCGCCGACCCCCGCCACCTGTGGCTGGCGGCGCTGGCCAGCCACCAGTACGGACGGGGTCATGCCTGCCTCGATCTGGCCGCCCTGGCCGCGTCGCCGGCAGAGCTGCTCGGCTGGAAAACCGATGCGCTCAGCCTGCTGCCGGCAGACCTGGTCAGCGCCGCAGCCAGCCTGCCCTGGTGCCAGGGCGGCCCGACCAGCCCGCTGGTCCTGGCCGGCGCGGCGGGTGCCGGCCGGCTCTATTTGCGTCGCGCCTGGCAGGCAGAGCAGACCATCCTCGCCCGCCTGGCCGAGCGGCAGACGCTACCGCTCGACCCGCCCGCCCGGCTGGGCGAACGGCTCGATGCGCTGTTCCAGGGCATGACCGGCACGGGCGTCACGCTGCAAAAGAAAGCCTGCGAGGTGGCCGCCCGCCAGCGCTTCACGCTCGTGACCGGGGGGCCGGGCACGGGCAAAACGACCACGGTCGTCCGCTTGCTCGCCCTGCTGGCCGCTGCCGCCCGCGACCGCGGCCAGCCTTTCGTTGCCCGCCTGGCCGCGCCCACCGGCAAGGCCGCCAGCCGCCTCGTCGAGTCCATCGGCAAGCAACTGGCCCAGCTGCCGGCCGGCTACGCCGAGGGCGTACCCACCGAGGCGACCACCCTCCACAAACTGCTGGGCCTGCGGGGCGATGACGCCGACCGCCCGTTGGCGCCCCTCATCGCCGACGCCGTCGTGGTGGACGAAGCCTCCATGATCGACCTCGGGATGATGGCCAGCCTGCTGACGGCCGTGCCCCCGGGCGCCCGGCTGATCCTGCTCGGCGACAAGGACCAGCTCGCCTCCGTGGAGGCCGGTGCCGTGCTTGCACAGCTCTGTGCCCGTGCGTCGCTGGCCGACCAGACCGTGACGCTGACCCACAGCCAGCGCTTTGGCGCCGACAGCGCAATCGGCCACTGGGCCGCACGCGTCAACGCCGGTGACGCGGAGGCTGTCGCCCACGACTTCAAGGCCTTGCCCGCCTGGTCCCCCGGCACCGCCGACCCGGTGCGCCGCCTCGCCGGCGACCTGCGTGCGCAGTGGCCCAAGGTCGTCCGCCAGGGCTGGGCAGCGTGGCGTGCGCGCTGTGAGGCCCTGCGCGCTTCGGGCCACGATTGCGACGACGCCACCGCACTCGCACTCCTCGAAGACTTTGGCCAATTCCAGGTCCTCTGCGCGCTGCGCGAAGGGCCCGAGGGCGTGCGGGCCCTGAACGCCCAGGTCGAAAAGGCCTTTGGCTTTGACGCCCGCGAAAGCTGGTACGTCGGCCGCCCCGTCATGGTGACCCGCAACGATTACGCGCTGAAGCTCATGAACGGTGACATCGGCCTCTGCCTGCCCCGCGACGGCGGCAAGCGTGTCGCCTTCCGCGATGCCGAAGGCCGGCTGCGCTGGGTGCTGCCCTCGCGCCTCGATGAGGTGGAGACCGTCTTTGCGATGACCGTGCACAAGTCGCAAGGCTCCGAGTGGCCCGACCTGCTGCTGGCGCTGCCCGCCAAGGGCGCACCCGTACTCACGCGCGAGTTGCTGTACACCGGACTGACGCGCGCCAAGCAGCGCTTTACCTTGCTGGCGCCGGATGTCGGGGTGTTGGGCGAGACGGTGCGGCGGCGCGTGCGGCGCAGTGGAGGCCTTGTCGAAGGCTAAGCGGCAGGCGCTTTATCCCACCTGCTCTGTCCACACTTTAAAGCTCACCAGCGTGTTCACGCCAAACGCGGTGCTGATCGCCACGTCGGCCGCATCGCGTCCGCGTGCAATGAGCAGGCGCCCCGCGCGGCGCGTGTTGTTGCGCGGATCGAAACTGTGCCACGCGCCACCCAGGTAGGCCTCGAACGACGCCGCAAAATCCATCGGTGCATCCACGGCGGGCACGCCGATGTCGCCGAGGTAGCTGGTGCAGTAGCGCGCCGGGATGTTCAGCGCACGGCAGAAAGCAATGGCCAGGTGCGCGAAGTCCCGACACACGCCTTTGCGTTCATGGAACGCGCGCACCGCGGTGTTGAACGGGCTGCTGTGCTCGTACCCGAAGACCAGATGGCCGTGCACGAAATCGCAGACCGCCTGCACACGCGCCCAGCCCAGCGGCGTGTGCTTGAAGAGCGTCCACGCGACATCGCTGAGTTGGTCGGATTCGCAATAGCGACTGGGCAGCAGGAAGACCAGCGTGTCGTCGGGCAGGTCTTGCACGGCATGCTGTAGCGCGAAGGGCGCAATGGGTTCGGGCAGTCCGCTGTCACGCACCAGGGCGCTGGCGGCAACCCGCAAACGGCCCGGTGGTGCAACAAGCCGCGTGCACCAATTGCCGAAGCCATCGCGGTAGGCACGGGTATCCACCACCGGTTCGGTCACCAGCTGCTCCGGCTGCACCAGGTCGGCAGCGCGGCTGTAGTGGATGTTCACCATCAGGATCAGCGGCGTGACCTGGGGAAAGTCGTAGACCATCTCGTAGCCGGCGCGGATCAGCATGGCGTCAGCCTCGTGCGTAAAGGGCCTCCACGGCCTGGGGCAGCAGCAGCGCGAGCCGTTCGGCCCACGCGTGCTGGCCCGCGACGTCGCTCACCAGATCCTGACGGATTTCGATACCCACATGGGGAATTCGTCGTGACTCCCCGTGCACGGGCAAGGTGTAGTCGGTCAGGTCACCCATCGCATAGGGTTCGTTGTCGCCCACGCACAGGCCTGGGTCAGCGCGCAGCAGGGTCAGCAGCGCCTGCGCCAGGCGCGTGTCGCGGTGATACATCAGGCCCGTGTGCCAGGGCCGCTCGAAGCCCAGGTAGTTCGGCGTGAAACTGTGGACCGCCACCAGCACGGTTTGCTGGCGCGCGGCGGCGCGCAGGTTCAGCAGGTTGCGCAGGCGTGCCTGGTACGGGTCGAAAATGGCGGTGCGACGGCGGCTGAGGTCTGAGGCATCCAGGCCCTGGTTGCCGGGGATGGCAATACCACCGCTGACCTGGGGCACCGAATCGGCTGCCGTGGGAGGCCGGTTGCAGTCGATGACCAGCCGCGAATAGTTCTGCAGCAGCAGCGTGGCATCCAGCCGTTCTGATAAGCGCTGCGCAACCGCTTCCGCCCCAATGTCCCAGGCAATGTGCGCGGCGAGCTCGGCGTCGCCCAGGCCCAGCGTGCCCAGCGACTGCGGCAGTCGACGGCTGGCGTGATCGCACACCAGCAGCAGGGGCGATGCGCCCTCGGGTCGTTCGACGCGGTAGGCCGGTGGTTCGTCTGTCGTCAGCACGGGTTTAGATGTCATCGTTTTGGCCTGCGTGCCTATACTGGAAGCCGCACAGCACAACAGGAGCAGCGACCATGGGCAAGGGCCTGGACAAGAAGAAAGAGACCAAGAAGAAAGCCGCCAAGACGCCGGCTGAAAAGAAGGCTGCCAAGCGCGACAAGAAAGCCGAGCGTTAGCCCTCCCGGCCGGCCCGGCCTCAGGCGCCGGCCTTGCTCGCGGCGCGGATGAGGCTCGCCACCTCATCCACGTTCTTGTGGTCGCGGCCACCGGCCGCACCGGCGATGGCATCCAGCGGCGTCTTGCCGGCCGCATCGGTGATGTCCACGCGGGCACCGTGTTCCAGCAGGTACTGCACGACCTTCGGCCAGCCCCAGTTGATCGCGCCAAACAGGGCGGTCTGGCCCTGCCGGTTGGTCAGGGTGCTGGGACGGGCAATGCGCGCCGTGTGGCCGCTGGTGTCGGTCACGCGGGCGTTGATATCGGCGCCGCCCTTGAGCAGCACTTCCACTGCCGCCACAGCCTTGCCCTGCACGTCGCCACTGAGATTGCCGCGCGGGTCGCGGATCGAAATGCCCATGCCGGCTGCCGCCATCAACGGCGTGACGCCCATGGCGTTGGGCAGGTCGACCTGGGCGCCGTGCGACAGCAGCACGCGCATGGCATCGGTGTCGCAGGAAATCGCCGCCCGCAGCAGCGGCGTGGCGCCGACGGTGAGCAGGTCATCGGTAAAGCGGCCACTGTTGGCGCCGCGCCCGGGACGGTGCAGGGTCAGCTGCGGGTTCGGGTCCACGCCGCTGGCCAGCAGTTGCTGCATCAGGTCCAGCGCCGTGGCCTTCTCGTCTGCTGTGCGCCCCGGTCCGCCATAGGAGTTCATGTCCGTGGCGACATACAGCGCCGTGCGACCCCACCAGTCCGCCAGCGTGGCGTTGGCCCCGTGTGCCAGCAGCACCCGCGCCAGGTCGAAGTGGAAGTTGTCCAGCGCCACCATGAGCGGCGTGACGCCATCGGGCGTCGGACGGTTGATGTCGGCATGGCCCTTGAGCAAGGCCAGCACGCAGGGCTCGCAGCCTGCGCGGCTGGCAAAGAGCAGCGGCGTCAACCCGGCGGTGGGCCGGTACTGGGCACGCGGCTCGTTGGTGAACTGCGTCGCCCAGTCGTTCACGAAGGCCCGCGCCTCGACATCGGCACCGCGGCTGATGAGATAGGCCGTCATGTCGGCCCGCGCTTCGGCGGCAGCGCGCATCAGCGCCGTCTGGCCACGCCACTGTTCCTGCGCGTTGACCTTGGCGCCGTGCTGCAGCAGTTCCTTTGCCACTTCCACCACACCCGTGCGAGCGGCGAGCATCAGCGCGGTTTCGCCATCGTCGTTGGCCGCGTCGGCGCGGGCGCCGGCCTTGATGAGGCGACGTACCAGCACGACATCGGCAACCTTCACGGCTTCGGTCAGTGGCGTGACGCCGAACTGGTTGCGTACCTGCGCGCTGGCGCCCTTGGCCAGCAGCGCCTGCGCGAGCACGTCATCGTCGTTGTAAGCCGCCCAATGCAAGGCCGTGGTGCCGTCGGGTTGCGCGGCGTTCACGTCGGCGCCGCCGGCGATCCGGCGCAGGGCCGCGTCATGGTCACCGGCCTGGGTGACCTCCAGCAGTGAGCGTTCATCCGCTGCCATCGCGGTAGCAGAGAGCAGCAGCCAACCCAACATTCCGAGCACGCAGCGTTTCATGGAAAGTCCCGTCATACGACATCCGGAGAGAGCGTGTTGTGATGGGCCCAGAAGCCCTTGAACACCGATTCGACGAAGGTCTGTGGATCGTTCAGCGTGCGCGGCAGTCCGTTCAGAACGCCCGCCGCCAGGATGTCCTGCGCGCTGTAGCCCTTGCGCACGAACTCGGTCATGCGTGCAAAGACCGTCTCCAGCAACGCCTGTTCGGCCTGCAGTTCAGTGCGGCCGACAACGGGTCCCTGCGCCGGCACATAGCGCGTGGCCTCGTTCCCCCGTGCAATCAGCTGAGAAAGGCCATCAATGCGCCCGCCGAGCCAGCCGCCGCCATACCAGTCCAGGATCGGGTCCCGCTCCGGCGAGGCGGCATCGCCCACGGCGATGACATTGGCGCTGCGGAAGTGCACGAAGCAGTCGCCATCGGTATGGGCTTCGAGCAGGTAGCCCAGTTCAAGCGTTTCGCCGGCAACGTCCAGCCTGTCCTGCAGGTGGAATCGCCTGCCGGGCTGCGCCGGCTTTGGCAAGGCCTTCACATAGCGGTCCTGCGCCGGCTGGTATTGATCGGTGGAGAGACGCTGCGCGGTCTTGGCCTGCGCAATGACCTGGGCGCCGGCTTTGCCAAAGGCCTCGTTGCTGCCCGTCTGTTGCGCATGCCAGTGCGTGTTGATGAGCGTGCGTACAGGCAGCGTGCCGGCCAGTTGCTGCAACTGCCCGCGTAGGGCTGCCGCGTGTTCGGCTGCGCCACTGTCCACCAGCAGCAGCCCATCCGCGCCGGTCAGCACCACCACGTTGGCCCCCACGCCACCGATGACCGCCAGCCGGTCGGTCAGTCGCGTTGTCAGCGGACGTTGAGTAGCCGTCGTGGCCTTCGCAAACACAGCGGGCGCCAGCGACAGGCTGGCCACAGCGGCCAGGCTGCCCTGCAGGACGCGACGTCGATCGTTAAAAATGGTCATCACGCCTCCCGGATGAGGCCGGTGCTGTCGGCGAAGCGTTCCTGCGCAATGCCGACCTTGTTCAGGATCGTCAGGTGCAGGTTCGCCAGCGGCGTGTGCGCCGGCAGCGCGATGTGCTGCCCGCCTTTCAGCGTGCCGTTGCCGCCACCAACCAGAATGTTGGGAAGGGGGTAATTGCTGTGGCGGTCGCTGTTGCTCATGTTCGAGCCGTACAGGAACACCGAGTGATCCAGCAGCGAGCCGTCTCCATCGGGCGTGGCGGCCAGCTTGGCGACAAAGTCCGCGAAACGCTCCACGTGGTAACGCTGGATCTTCACCAGCTTCTCCAGGCGCTCCACGTCATTGGCGTGGTGCGACAAGGGGTGGAAGGCATCGGGCACGCCGATGTGGTTGTAGGTGCGATTGGTGCCTTCGGACACCATCATGTAGGTGGCCACGCGCGTGAGGTCGGTCTGGTAGGCCAGCGCCAACAGATCGAACTGCAGCTTCACCTGCGCATCGAAGTTATCCAGTTCGCCGGGCGGCGCCTTGGGCAGCGTCAGCGTGCCTACGTCTTTTGCCTGCGATTTCTCGACGCGTCGCTCGATCTCACGCACGCTCTCCAGGTGGTTGTCGAGCGTGACCCGGTCGGCCGCGCCCAGCTCCCGCTTCAGCTGTGCCGTGCGCTCTTTAATCAGGTCGAGGATGCTGGCCGTCTGCTGCATCAGGGCGGCACGCTCTTCAGCCGTGTCACCTTCACCAAAGAGCTGCGTAAACACCTTGCGCGGGTTGTATTCCATCGGCAGGGGCGAGTGCGCATTGCGGAACGACAGCGTGCTGCTGTAGTAGCAGCGGCTGGTGCTGCCACCGCAGCTGGCCACCTGCAGCGTCGTCTCGGACGCCAGCTCCAGCGACGGCAGCGGCGTGTCCTGTCCGATGCGGGCCGCAATCAGCTGGTCCAGCGTGGGCGCCATGTCGGCACCCGCGGAGTCGGTCTTGGGCGCCGTGCAGCTGAGCCAGGTGGCCGGGTTCAGCGTGTGCACAGAATTCTTGCTGACCTCGTTCTCCAGATTGCTGAAGGAGGTCACATAGCGCTTGTACTTTTCCAGCGGCGACAAGATCGGGCTGAGCGCAAACGCATCGCCCGCGCCGCTGGGCGTCCAGTGATCCATGGCCGGCCCGTGCGAGGTGTTGCCCATCACGGCGCCATGCGGAATGTAGAAGAAGCCCGCGCGCAGCTTCGGCGCTGCCGCAGTCTTGGCCAGTGCGGTGGCGGCTGGAATCATGGCGTCCAGCAGCGGCAAGGCCACCGCAACGCCGACGCCTTGCAGCACCGTGCGGCGCGAGAGGTGTTTTTTGGTCAGGAACATCCGGGTTACCTCTGGGCCTGAAGGCGAAATGCGTTGCTGTTGACGATGCCCAGCACCAGTGCAGAGAACCGGTAGTCTTGCGGCTGCGCATCGCGGATGACCGCGCGCAGTTGCGGGATGTCCTGCGGGTCGAGCTCGCGCCCGGTTGCATAGATCATCAGCTTGCGGGTCAGCGACAGCACAAACATCTCGGGGCGGCGCAGCAGTTCCTCGCGCAGTCCGTCAACGCCAGTGATTGGCGTGCCCGTGGCCAGGATCGTGGCCGGGTCGATGGGCTCCTGCGCTACCGTATCGAAATCGCGCCAGCGGCCAATCGCATCGAAGCTGTCGAGCGAGAGGCCGATCGGATCGATCACGCCATGGCACTGGTTGCAGGATTGGGTCTTGCGATGCACTTCCAGCCGCGCCCGCAGCGTCTTGGGCTTTTGTCCTTCTGGCGTGGAGATGTCGGTGTTCACGCCCGGCGGCGGCGGGGCAGGTGGCGTGCCCATGAGCTTGTCGAGCACCCAGGCGCCGCGCAGGATCGGCGACGTGCGGTCGCCATAGGACGTGCGCAGCAGCACTGCGCCCTTGCCCAGCAGCCCGTAGCGATGTTTGTCGGTCAGCTGCACCCGACGGAACTGCGGCCCGAAGACCGTGTTGATGCCGTAGTGACGTGCCAGGCGCTCGTTCAGATAAGTCTCGTCCGACGACAGCAGTCGCAGCACGCTCTGGTTGCCCAGCAACGTGCTCTGCACGAAGCGCTGTACCTCTTCCGAGAAATCCTGCCGCAGTGCTGGCGTGAACTGCGGGAAGAGCTTCGGGTCAGGCTCGATCTGGTCGAGTTCATCCAGATTGAGCCAGCGCAGCGCAAAGCCCTTGATCAGCGCGACAGCGCGCGGATCGCCCAGCAGGCGACGCACCTGCGCCTCCAGCATGGCGGGCTTCTGCAGTTCACCGGCGGTGGCCACACGCAGCAGTTCTTCGTCAGGACTCTGGCTCCACAGGAAGAACGACAAGCGCGTGGCCAGTTCCAGATCGCTCAACGGTTTGGCCGCTGCGTTCCCCTGGGGTGGCAGCACCGCGCGGTACAGGAAGTCGGGGCTCGAGAGCACGGCGGTGACGATCTGTTTCACGCCGTCATCGAAGCTGCCGCCGTTCTTGCGGCCGGCTTCGTAGAAGGGCAGGAGCAGCGCGACATCGGCGGCCGTCGCAGGCCGGCGGTAGGCGCAGCTGGCCAGGTTCGTGGCAATGCGCTCCGCACAGGCCTTCTCTTCGGGGGCGACCTGCGGCTCGCAGACGAAGATCTTCTGCCGGCTGGCCATGCGTGCGAGCGTGACGTTGCCGGCAGGCCCGATCACCTGGATGCCATCGAGCAGGCGCGGCACGCGCAGTCGACCGAAGCCACTGCCGGGGCCCCCGAATCCGCCGCCGCCGCCCGTGACTTCATCGGACTCCGCGTGTGCCCGGTCGATGAAGGTGACGATGACCTCGTGCGTGCCAGCCGTGACGCGGGCCGGGATGTTCTGGAAGCGGTCCATGACCTTGCGGCGGCCATCGGCGCCTTCACGGTCCACCAGCGCCAGATCCGCCGGACCGCCCACGTTCTGCCGGAAGATCTCGCGGCCATCCAGCAGCAGCACCAGCGTGTGCCGCGTTTCCGCGGCCCAGGGGTACAGCCCCACGTCCAGGTCGAGCACGTTGAAGCGGTAATCGCCGTCGGCCGGAAAGTGGTGACGGAAGCGCATGCCGCCGCGGCTGCCCAGCGGCATGCCGGCGGCGTAGCTGTCCTGGTCGCCACCGGGCGACGGGTAGAACGCGTTGGTGACCTTGGGCTGGCGATCGCCCAGGGCCAGGCGCGCTACGGTGCGTGCGGCGCTGAGGTACTGGTCCACGAAATAGGGCGACACGCTCAGGGCGGCCGCCACGTCCTCAAAGCCGTCGACGCGGCTTTCGGGCGGCAACAGGTCCTTGGCGTTGATCTCCACGCCCAGCAGTTCGCGCACAGTGTTGGCATATTCGCTGCGGTTCAGCCGCTGAACGCCGACGAAGCCGGCATGGGGCGTCTGGGTCGCAGCCGTGTCGAGCGTCGTTTCCAGCCAGTGGACGGCCTGATCGATGCGCGCCTGGGAGGGTTGCGGCTTGCCGGGAGGCGGCATCAGCCGTCCCTGCATCTTGCGGATGGTGGCTTCCCAGACCTTGGATTCCTGGGGGATGCTCTGGGGCGTCATCGTGTCGTAGGCCACGCTGCCAGCCCAGTCGACGGTGTTGTGGCAGTCGCTGCAGAACTCTTCGAGCATCGCCCAGGACTGCTCGCCGACCGTGCCGTGGCCGGCCCCGGCGGGAGGCCCTGCCGCAAGGGCAGGCAGGGCCAGACTGCCGAACACCACAGCACCCAGAATCAGATTTCGATGCAAGACCATGACGCGACGTACCCCGATTCCCGTGAAGACGACGGATGTCCGGGAAATCGGTACTAGACGCGCTGCGTGCTGCCCCCGCTATCGTGGGAAACACGGAGGAACTTACAAAACGAGGCTCGGCAACTACTCCGTGCAGCGGAAGTTGGCGGCCTGCTCGATGTCGCCGTTGCCCGTGTAGTGCGGGTGCTGGGGGTAAGGGCACAGCGGCCGGCTGCGGCCCGGCAGGGCGGTGCCTGTGGCGACGACTGCTGCGGGGGCCTGCTGCTTCTCGACCCAGTTGACGATCGCATCGACCATGTCGAACTGGTCCAGTGCCGCCTCGCCACCGCGGCAGTGGCCCATGCCTGGCACCAGGAACAGCCGGCTCCAGTCCTGCACCGCAGCCGGACCGTTGTCCCGCGCCATCTGCTCGTAGTAGCGCACGGTCTCCAGCGCCGAGAACCAGGGGTCGCTGTTGCCGTGGTAGAAAATCAGCTTGCCGCCGTGGGCGGTGAATCCGCTCAGGTTGGTCCAGGCGTTCGTGTCGCCCGCCATCGAACGTCCGTCATGCGCTTCGGCCGCCGCCGCATCGATGTCCATGGTCGTGCCCGTCGGGTTGTCGCCTTCGGGTGAGAAGCCCGTCACGAGCAGCCCGGGGATGCCGGCCCCCTCGGCCGTGATGCCGGTGTCATAGAGAAAGCCCGGGTAGACCTGCCGGCCACGCGAACTCTTCGGGCCCGCAAACCCCTGTTTGATCGCAGTGGCCTGTGCCGGGCTCAGGCAGCTGTCGGTCTTGGCGCCCGGGCAGGCCAGCGTCATCGGGTCGAACGCGCAGGCGCGCGTGTTGAAGATCATGCCGTCCTTCGCGCCGTCCAGCGCATCGCAGGACTTCAGCACCGCATCCATGAAGAGCTTGCGGTCGGAGGTCGACAGCGCCAGGCGCGTCTGGGACTTGCCCTGGGCATCCTTGGGCGCTGCGGTGTTCAGGGAGGTCGTGATCCAGCGCGTGGCGAGGTTGGAGTAGTTGGTGCGCATGGCCGGTGCACCCGCCACGACGCCATCGAACAGGTCCGGATAGCGCTGCGTGGCGATCATCGCCTCGCGCCCGCCGGTCGAACAGCCGACAAAGTACGAGTGATCGGCCTGCCGTCGGTAGTGCGCCGCCACGACCTGCTTGGCCACCACCGTGACCTTGCCGACCGACTGGTACAGGAAATTCAGGGCGGCCTCCTGGTCGGCGAGGAAGCTGCCATCGAACCCGGCACCCTGGTGCCCGCTGTCGGTGCTGACCACGGCAAAGCCGCGCGCGACGGCGCTGGTGTCGCCGGCGGCCTGCGCCCCCAGCGGCGGATTCAGCGAGCCGTTGAGTCCGCCACCGCCCTGGAACAGGAAGCGTCCGTTCCAGTTGTCGGGCAGGGCCATCGCGAAGCGCAGCCCATAGGCCTTGCCGTCACGGCCGGTGCGCGCGTCGATGACGCCTTCGACGTTGCAGGCCGTGGGCCCGGCCGACGCCTTGCTGATGACCATCGTGCTGCCGGGGATCTTCAGCGCGGTGAGCGCCGTACAGGCGTTGTGTGCAACAGCCCCTGCGGCCTGTGCAAAGCCGGGCAGGCCCGCCAGCACCAGCATCGCTGCGGCAGCACGAATGTTCTTATTGTCCATCACTGCTCCGTCTGGGCCGCGACGGCCTGCCAGGTGAAATCGTTCAAGGTCCGGTCCGCAAAGCCCAGCGTGTGGGTACCCAGGAATACGCTGGCTGCAAAGGAGTGCAGCGCATTGAGCTGCTCGAGTGCGTGCGGGCTCCAGTGCGCGGCAGGGTCTGCCGAGAAGCCATCGAGCAGCGCGCCGATCTGCACGCCCAGCGCTGCCAGCCCCGTGCGCACGATGAAGGTCAGGTCCTGGCCGGCACACTCGTCCGCGTTTAGCCCCAGGCAGCGGATCAGCGTCTGCCCGAGCTGCGCCACGCTGTGCCAGCCCGGCATGCGTGTGAACTCGGGGTCTTCGCAGAATGCGAAGGCCACATCGTCGAGGACTGTTTGCCAGGTGGCCTGGTCCGCCGCGCCCCGCGCGACATTGACCCGTGCCTCCAGCACCTGGCCCAGCAGCGCGCTGACCACAGCGGTGGATCCCAGGTAGTTGGGCTGGCTGGCCAGGTCGATGGCGGCGACAAAGCCATCCACCGGCGCGGTGTCTGGCCGTTGCAGCAGGTGGTGCTCGATGAGCTCCTCCAGCAGTGCCACGTCGGCGGCGTCATCGGTCTGGCCGTATTGTTCCGGCTCCCGGTTGACGATGACGTCTGTCACGCCTGCGCCACCGTCCTCCCGCTCGGCCAGGCCGATGTCGTAGATGAGCACGCCGGTCCAGCTGCGGTGCAGCCGCAGGCGATGACCCGTGACATGGATGAACCACTTCTGCTCCTGCACCGTCGGGAAGAAGCCGCGTCGCAGGTTGTCCAGCTCTGCGGCGCTGAAGCTGCGCGTCCACGCCAACACGGCCTGTCGCGACGGCATGTCCTGCAGCGGCAGCCAGTAGTCCTCCGGCTGCACGTTCGGATGCCGGGGGAAGGGGATGTCCTGCAGTACGCGCTCTGCGGCATCCAGCACGGCCAGGTCCCGCTCTCGTCCCGTCTTCGTCGTGGTCTGCGCGATCAGTTCGCGCGCTTCCTTGAAGCTGGCCCAGCGCAGGCTGGCGGTCTCCTTGCAGAACGCGGCCGGCGGATGCCGCGCGTCCATCAGGTAAAACGCCGTGGTGGAGGTCGTGCCCCCGAAGCGGCCGGTGAGGGGTGCCAGGATGCGGGCGGTGTAGCCGGTTTCCTCGCGCACTTCGCGCAGCGCCGTCTCGCGCGCGGACTCGCCCGCATCCGGGCGGCCCTTGGCGTAGGTCCACGCATAGTCGCCGTAATGGCCGGTCGGCTCGCGCAGCAGCACCTTGCCGCCGCCGCTCACGAGTACGCCGCCGTAACTGTCTGCCAGCGTGTCGTTCACGGCGCAGGGGCCTCTACCGGCACCATCACTTCGTTCCGTCGCAACGGCCAGGGCACGAAGGGCGCGTTGTAGCGCGCGTACACAGCGGGACCTGCGGCCTTGAGCCCACGCCGTGACATCCAGTCGCGCAGCGAGCGTTCCCGGTCGCGGTAGTTGGCCTCGGTCCAGCGACCCGAATAGCGCAGGGCGGCCACCCGCTGGGCAGGCTGCTCGCGGATGCTGATCTGCGGATCACCCGGCACGGGTACCGTGGCACGGCTGAACTCGGCCGGCACCACGAAGGCCACGCGTTGGCTGCCCGCCTCGCCGGCTTCCTGCCGCACGGGGGCTGTCATCGCGACCTTCTGTTTCCCCTGGTTGCCGCCGCTGATGTAGCGGAAGAGCCGGCCAAACGCGATGCTGCCCGCGTCCTCGAAGTCCGCGGCCACGCGCGTTTCGGCCAGCAGATAACTGGGGTATTCGCGCAGTTGGAAGTTGCCTTCCGCTTCGACCACGCGATAGGAAGGCTCTTCAATGGCCATGGCAGGCAGGCTCCAGGCAAAGGCCAGTAGTAGTGTGGGCAGGATCAGTCGGCTCATCCGCCAGACGCTACAGCACCCCAAGAAAACTGGCCAGATCCGCCTTCTCCTGTTCGCTGTAGTGGCCGTTGTAACGCGCCGCATGCAGGTCGATGACCTCGCGCAGCGTCGCAGCCGAGCCGCTGGCGAAATAAGGCGGCCGTGATGCCAGGCCGCGCAGCGGCTGCAGGACGATCGCGCCGATGTCCCGGCATTGCCCGGAAATCAGTGCGCGGCCCGGGTCCTGCGTCAGCACCACGCGTCTCGATGCCTTGCAGGTCAACCGGAACAGCGGCAGTTCCGCGATGGCATCCTGGGTCGTGGTACCGGCATTGATCCAGCCCGTGCGGGTGTTGAGCCCGGTCAGGCGCATGTCATGGCAGCTGGCGCAGGATTCGCTCGCGCCTGCATGGCGGAAGCGCCGCGCGGCAAACAGCTGCTGTCCGCGCACGATGGCAGCCCGCGCCGGGGTGTCGGGTGTTGTCGCCCAGTCGTCCGGACCGCCGAACACCGGGTGGCGGCTATCCGCCGCAAGACCGGCCGCCCCGTCGACCAGCGCGGCAGGCCCCAGTGCTGCCGGTGCGCCCGGTTCAACGAGCCTGCCGGCCTTGCGGTCGATGACCTGCGCGACATAGACCTGGCGCTCGAAGTCGACGATGGCCGCCAATTGCGCAGCCGTCAGCGGCTCGCGCCGTTCCAGGTGCGTGGCCGCGGCATCGGCGGCCTGCGCCGACAGGCTGGCGGCCCGCGCATCGGCCATGAGGTTGAAGGGCTGCCGTATCGCGTACTTCAGGTTGGCAGCGGGACGAGGTCGCCGATACACCGAGACTTTCGGGTCTGGCGCGGCCAGCCCGAACTGCGCATGGGTGTTGCAGCCGGTGGGATCGCGCAGCACTTCCAGTGTGAATTCGGGTGCGATGGCCTGGCCCTTGGCGTCGCGCGGTGGCCAGGGCAGGAAGACGCGGAACAAGCCCCGGTTGAGCAACAGCGAGTGCGAGGCGGCCTGTTCCTGCGGCAGGTGCGGACAGTCGGCACCATCCACCGCCGCAAAGATGGGATCCTGGCCCTGCGTCACCTGCCACTGCCGGTGGATGCTGTCCAGCGACAGGCTCATGCCGTCCTGCGGCTGGTGGCAGCTGACGCAGGCACGGCCATTGCTGCCCAGTGACGCGAAGAACGGATGCCCTGTCGCATCCGCGGCGCCGCTGGCGTTGACCACGCCCAGTACTCCCAGCGCGTTGGTGTAGGTGCCATGGGCCGCCAGTCCACCCGTCTCGTCCGGGTTGATCCAGCGCAGCGCCCGCCGCGGCAGCGCAACGGGCAGGGCCGACGCGCCAGGTGGCGTCTCGGCAGGCTGTGCACCCGCGCAGCACAGGAGCAGAACCAGCAGCAGCCCTCGTTGTGTCTTCACGCCCTGTCCGCTGGCGACCGCGGTGCGGTCAGATCGCCATGGTGTGCGCACGAACTCGCGTGCGCCAAGCGGGGAACTACGGATGCCGATCGATCAGTTGCGGCGGTTCCACACCAGCAAGGCCACGCCCACCACGATACTCAGTGCGCCATAGGCGGCCCACTGCAGCTGGCCGGTCATGAAGCTGCCCGGCAGGACGCCTACGCCCTGCAGCATCCAGATGACGCCGAGTGTCACGAGCATGACGGCGATGATCCTGACGACGATACGCATGGCGATGACTCCCGTTAGACGCGCGCCGAGGTCAGCGCGCTGCCAAAGGAAGCCAGCATGACACAGCCAATCGCCAGCCATTGCAGCGGCGCCAGCTGCTCACCCAGCATCGCCAAGCCCACCAGCGCCGCCAGGGCCGGCTCCACGCTCATGAAGATGCCGAAGGTGCGGGTGGGCATGCGCGTCATCGCATACATCTCCAGCGTGTAGGGCAGGGCGCTGGACAGCACGGCAACCAGCAGTGCAACAGGCAGCGCCGACAGCGTCAGCAGCGCGCTGCCCGCCACGACGGTGCCAATGGGCAAGGCCACGGCGGCACCGACCACCATGCCGATCGCCACGGTGCGGCCACCATGATCGGTGCCCGCCCGGGTGCCGAACACGATGTACAGCGCCCAGCCCACACCGGCGAGCAAGGCATAGCCAATACCCAGCGGGTCCAGCGTCGGTGAGTCCGTGGTCAGCGGCAGCAGCAGCAACAGACCGGCTATCGCCAAGACGATCCACACAAAATCGAGCCGGCGATGCGAGGCCCGGATCGCCACCGCCAGCGGTCCGAGAAACTCGATGGCCACCACGATGCCCATCGGGATGCGCTCAAGCGCCAGGTAGTAAAAGAGGTTCATCAGGCCCAGCACCGCGCCGTAGCCCAGTAGCGCAGGCCAGCTGCCGGCCAATGGCCGACCGCGCCAGGGCCGGTACAGCACGCCCAGTATCAGGGCCGCCAGCCACAGTCGCAGGGTCGTGGCGCCGATTGGCCCCAGCACGGGAAACAGGGACTTGGCCAGCGAGGCCCCGAACTGGATCGAGCACATCGCCACAAGAATGGCGGCTATCGGGAGCAGGAGGGGCCTTGAGCGCACGGCGCGAGTATATGCCGTACCCAAAGACGCCTTGCTCGTCTATAAACGAGCCATGAACACAAACGCCCGTTGCGAACTGGCCGCCTGGTGCCTGGCCGGCACCGCACTGCTGACCGTGCTGGAACTGCATTTGCTGGCTGCCCTGCTGGCTGGCCTGCTGGCGCATGAGCTCATCCACGGTGCTGCCCACGGCCTGCAGATCACCGGCACTTCGCTGCGCGTGCGCAAGCTCATCGTGCTGCTGCTGATGATCGCCGTGATCGCGTTGCTGGCCACTGGCGCTGGCATCGGCGTGGCCGCGCTGACCGCACGCGGCCCCGATAGCCTGGTCGCGCTGCTGCAGAAGATGGCCGACCTCATCGAAACCGCACGCACCCGCCTGCCTGAGTGGGTGCAGGCTTATGTGCCGTCGACGGCAGAAGAGCTGCAGAACGCCACGTCTGGCTGGCTGCGTAACCATGCAGGCGAACTCAAGGCCACCGGCGCAAACCTCGGCCGTGGCCTGATTCATGTCGTGGTCGGCATCCTCATTGGCAGCCTCATGGCGTTCACGCCGCTGACTGAAACCGGAGGCGCCCCGCCGCTGGTCCAGGCGTTGAAGGCCCGCGCAGCGATTCTCAGCAACAGCTTCCGCCGCTTCGCGTTTGCGCAGGTCCGCATCTCGGCCCTCAACACCACGCTCACGGCGATCTACCTCGTCGTGGTGCTGCCGCTCTGTGGTGTGCACCTGCCTTTTGTGAAGACAGTGATCGCCGTGACGTTCTTCGTGGGCCTGTTGCCGCTGGTGGGCAACCTCCTTACCAATACCGTCATCGTGGTGGTCAGCCTCAGTGCTTCGCTGGGTGCTGCGGTCGGGTCCCTGATCTTCCTGGTCACGATCCACAAGCTTGAATACCTGGTCAATGCGCGGATCATCGGCACCGAAATCCGGGCCCGTACCTGGGAGCTGCTGCTGGCCATGCTGGTGATGGAGTCGATCTTCGGGCTGCCAGGCTTGGTCGCCGCGCCGATCTACTACAGCTATCTGAAGGACGAACTGACGGCCAAGGGGCTGGTGTGACCGATCGGCGGCAAGTCCTGCAGGCCATCGCCGCGTTGGGCAGCGTGGGCCTGCCGTTGCCAGGCCGGGCGTGGGGTGCACCACCGGCCTTGCCGGATGACCCCTTCCGGCTCGGCGTGGCCTCCGGCTATCCAACCGCCGATTCGGTGGTCTTGTGGACGCGCCTTGCGCCCCAGCCGCTGGCCCCGCAGGGCGGCATGCCGCCGTCTCGTTATGCCGTGCACTGGGAAGTCGCCACCGATGCGGCCATGACGCACACCGTCGCCCACGGGACGACGAGTGCCGATCCCACCTGGGCACACAGCGTCCATGTGAGGGTGCAGGGCCTGCAGCCGCAGTGTGACTACTGGTACCGGTTCACGGCTGCCGGCCACCGCAGCCCTGCGGCGCGCACGCGCACCCTGCCCGCGCAGGGTGCCCAGGTCGCGGCACTGAATCTTGCCGTGGCCTGCTGCCAGAACTATGAGCAGGGCCACTACGCGGCCTATCGCCATATCGCCGCCGACGCACCCGACCTGGTCCTGCATCTGGGCGACTACATCTACGAATACGGCATCAACCCCAACGCCCTCCGCCAGCACAACTCCGCCGAGATCCACACGCTCGACGAATATCGTGCGCGCTACGCGCTCTACAAGACCGACACCTCGTTACAGGCCGCCCATGCCGCCAGCCCGTGGATGGCTACCTGGGACGATCACGAAGTGGCCAACGACTATGCAGGCCTGACGTCCCCTGATCACGAAGACCCCGCTGTTTTCCTGGCGCGCCGTACCGCTGCGTATCGTGCGTATTTCGAGCACATGCCGCTGCCGCCAGAATGCGCACCTCGCGGCCACCGCATGTCGATCGCTACGCAGGCCTTGTGTGGTGACCTGGCTTCGCTTTGTCTGCTCGACCAGCGGCAGTTCCGCTCCCACCATCCAGACACCATGCTCGGCGCCGCGCAGGAACGCTGGCTCACGCAGCGACTGCAGGCCACGCGCAGCCGCTGGACCTTCCTCGCGCAGGGTACGGTGGTCTCGCACCTGCTCGAGCGCCGCGATGGCGAACTGCGCTATGGCAGCGACAACTGGAACGCCTATCCGGCGGCACGTCAGCGACTGATCGACACGCTGCAGCAGTCGCGCGTGACCAACCCCGTGGTGCTGACGGGCGATGTGCATGCGTTTATCGTGGGCCAGGTCACTGTCACGCCAGAGCGACCCGAGTCCACCATGGTGGCTGCTGAATTCGTGGCCACAAGCATCTCCTCGGGCGCGCGACCGCAGCGCTTGATGGATGAATGGCAACGCGACAACGCCAACCTGCGCTATTGCGCCGGTGAAAAGCGTGGCTATCTGAGGCTGGCGCTGCGGCCTGATCGGCTGCAGGTGGACCTGGTCGCGCTGGATGATGCGCGTGATCCGCAGAGCGGGCGCTACGTGCTCAAGTCCTGCATCGTCGAAGCAGGGCGCCCGGACATCCAGATCGCCTGACCCGCGCGCGTGCGCCGGCCAGGCGAGCAGTGGCTCAGAACGTCTTGCGCAGCGTCACGCCCCACATGCGCGGGCTGTTCGGGTAAGCCGACAGGCTGCCCGACTGTGCCACCGACGGGAAGGCACTCACCAGGTAGCCGTCGTCGTTCAGGTTGCGACCCCACAACATGGCGTCCCAGCCATTGCGTGACACACCCACGCTGGCATTGAGTGTGTTGACCTCGCGCGAGGCCTGCGCTTCCGGCACGTTCTCCACCACCTGTACCTTGCTCTGGTACTGGTAATCGGCGCGCACGAAGCCGTCGTAGGCGCCGATTTCCCACTTGTAGGTGGCTGCGGTCGACAGGCTCGTCGCGTGAACCCCGGCTGGTGACGTGCCCGAGAGGTCCACCGGTCCGTTGGGGCCCTCGGCACCCACGAAGCTGTCGTAATTCGGGTCGAGGAACGTTCCGGCGAACGAGAACTCCCAGTTGCGGTTCGGCGTGTAGAGCGTCTCGAGCTCCACGCCCTTGACCGATACCTTGCCGGCATTGGCGAGGTTGAAGCCCGTGCCGGAGAAGATGTTGGACTGGAACCCCTTGATGGCCTGGTCGAACACGGCGAGGTTCAGTGAGCCCTGCGTCCATTGTCCCTTGAGGCCCAGCTCATAGACGGTGGACTCTTCGGGGCCGGCGTAACGCGTGCCATAGCGGCCGTAGTACGGGTTTACATAGCCGCCGAGCGGCGAACGGTCTGCCGTGGCCGGGGCAAACGGCTTGCTGTCGCGCGAGAGGTTCCACGACGTGGCCTTGAAGCCTGTGGACACACCACCGTAAACCTTCAGCTTGTCCGCCAGGTCGTAGGCCAGACGCAGCGTGTAGGTGGCCTTGCCATCGCTGGAGTGCCCGTCGTCAAACGGCACGACCGGCGCGAGGAACTGCAGGGGGTACAGGCCCAGCGCCGTGTTGCAGGCCGGCGGCGGATAGGTGGCCGAGCAGGCATGCACGCTGATGGCATCCGCAGCGCGTGCCGCCGCCAGCGTACCGGCCGACAGCCCGATGTTTGCCGGCGTCGGTGCCAGGCCCGTCAGCGACTGGAACACGCCACCAAAGCCGACCTGAACCAGGTTCAGCCCCGAGAACACATCGGTGTTGCTCTGGAGCAGCTGCACATCCTTGTTGTTCTTCGTATAGGCCATGCCCGCAGTCAGCGTGAGCTTGTCGATGACTTTCCAGTCCGCCTGGCCGAACAGCGTGTAAGAGTCGTTATCCTGGTTGGCGTTGATCGTGCCGCCCGTGCCGGCCTTGAAGAACGTGCCAGCAGGCAGGCCCAGTGAAGCCTCCAGGCCGTTCAGCACCGACGCACTGCCGGTTGCCGCAGCGACCAGGCCGGTCGCGTAACCCCGCATGCCTGCGCCATAGGCCAGTGTGTTGTCGTACTTCACGCTCTCGCGGAACAGGTAGCCGCCCAGCAGGCCCGTGACCGGTCCGCCGTTGTCGAAGCTCACGCGCAGCTCCTGCGTGAATGTGTGCAGGGCCTGGTCGTTGCGGTTCACGGGCACCAGGTCGGCGCTGGTGAAGTCCGAGTCGTAGTTGAACTTCGCGCTCTGGCTTCGCAGTGCGGTGATTGAGTTGAAGGTCAGTGCGCCGCGATGCCAGTCAGCATGCAGCGACAAGCCGCTGTTGCTCACGACGTTGGTCGGGTCGCCGTTGAGATAGGCCTTGCGGTCGAAGGCATCACCCGCATAGAGCTTCCCGCCGACGGCGCCGATTAAAGCGCCGGTGGGGCCGTTGAGAATGTTGACCACACCGCAGCACGCTTCGTCGATGCGGCTGGTGTCGCCGATCAGGCGCAGCGAGAAGTCTTCATTGGCCTGGAAGAGCAACTGGCCACGAAAATCGAGCCGGTTGCGGTCGTTGATGCCATGGCCGTTGGCCAGGTTGGTGAAATAGCCGTCGCGCGTACTGCCACTGCCCGACACGCTGAAGGCAACGCGGTCACTGAGGGGCCCCGAGAAATGGGCCTTGAGGCTGCGCGCGTTGTAATCGCCCAGGCCCAGCTCGACCGAGCCACCCGGGGTGAACGACGGCTTGCGCGTCACGACACTGATGACGCCTGCGGAGGCGTTCTGCCCGAACAGCGTGCTCTGCGGGCCACGCAGCACTTCGACGCGTTCCACATCGACCAGATCGCCAATCTGCGACGCAGAGCGTGACCGGTATACGCCATCGATGAACACGCCCACCGACGACTCGATACCCGGGTTGTTGGCGCCATTGCCGAAGCCGCGGATCAGGAAGTTGGTCTGGGTCGAGGTCTGCAGCTGCGACACCCGCAGCGAGGGCACGATCGACTGCAGATCCAGAATGTCGCTGATCTGCGCCTTGGCGAGGGTGTCTGCCGTGGTGACGGTCACCGCCACCGGCACATCCTGCAGCGTCTGCTGGCGCTTGGTGGACGTCACGACGATTTCCTCCAGCACGCCCTTTTCGGCAGCGCCCGCCGGAATCGACACAAGTCCGGCCGCGAGCAGCATTGCGGATACCGAGATACGTTTCATGAGTGCCCCCCGGGCATTGAATCCGTCGTTGATGCCGGTAAGTCTAAAAGGGCGCCCGGCCCCATGGCTCGGGCGCGATGCCTGTTTCTTGCGCAAACTAAACCAAAATGGTTGCTTGCCCGTGCTGCAGCGAGCGGCGCCCGCCTGGCAGTCAGTCCGCGACCAGAGCCCGGGAGATGACGGTCACGCGGGCGTTGCGGATTTCCCGCTCCAGGCCGTCGCGCAGCGCATCAATCACAGGCTGGATCTCGCCGATCCGCAGCCGTGAATCGAAGGCGAGAAAGATCTCGACGAAGATGTCTCCGCCGGAGCACCGTGACCGAACTTTGTCGAGCATCGAATAGGCGTCGAAGTGCCGGACGAGGTGCTGGTTGATCGTCATCTGCAAGGACTCGTTGACGGTGTGGTCGACCAGGTCGCGGAGCGAGTGCCGGATCATCCGCCACGCCGCTGCGATCATGAATCCGCCGATCACCAGCGAGGCCACCGTGTCGACGTAATGTACCCAGCCAAAGTGCAGCGTCAGCGACAGGCTGAATGTGATGAAGACCACCAGGTCCATGATCGTCTTGGTGGCAAAAAGTCGGTGTTGCGTATCGACAATGGGCGAGGGGTTCTTTTTCAGCTGCACACCGCTTTGTCGCCATAGCCGCGCATTGAGTAGGCCGAAAACCCCCGAAAAAACCAGTCCCAGCCAGGTGCCGGTGCCTGCCAGTTCCACCGGGTCGGCCATGCGGTCCAGGGCAATGACCGCCAGCAGCAGCACGCTCAGGATCATCAGGAGTCCGATGAACAGGCTGGCGACGTTCTCGAACTTGCCCAGGCCATACTCCAGCAGGGCAAAACGGTTGCTGCGCAGCAGCCTGAAGGTGACATAAGCGAGCAGGTCAGCCGCAAACTCCAGGGTCGAGTTGCACAGGTCTGCCACCACGACCAGCGAATTGGTCGTCAGCACGATAAACACGGAGCCCAGCAAGCCCAATCCGGTCAGCCCGAGGCCAAGCAGGGAAAGGCTTTCGATGTCGTCGTTCTTGCTCATGGGCCCGAGTGGGTGATTTGCGGCGGGCGAGTATCGCAAGATGCGGCCCGATCGCAAGAGGGCCGCCCCGGGGCGGCCCTCCTGTCAGTTCGGCTTGTCAGGGCTTGAAGCGCGCCACCATGTTGCGGCCGATGATCAGCAGCGCCGCACCCGCCGAGAACGTGGCCAGGCCCCCGACAATGGCATTGAGGTACTCGCCGACCACCGGCACGAGGCCTAACGTGCTGGAAAAGGCCGTGGCGGCCAATGCGCTGACGATGATGCGGACATGGTGTTCACCGGCAACGCCATAACCGACCACCACACCCAGCACCAGCAGTGCAAGGCCCGCGGACGGGATGGCAACGAATGCACCGACGACGGCGATGAGCAGCGCCAGCAGACCTGCAATCTTGTGTACGTTCATGACTACTCCCCTTGATGACGATAGGCCGTGCCGCCGCCCTGGAATCGTTGTTTGTGGGCGGCTGGCGTGGGTCAGTGCACCACAGGAAATGATCTGGAAAAAGCGCCAAATGGCTGGCTTTTGGACGGGCTTTGCAACCACAGCGGCAGGCCTGTCAATAGAAGGCCGGGCCCCTCATGGTGGTAATGGCGCCACGCGGTTCATCGGCGCCACGGCCTCGCCTGTCACGCGTATGTCATGCCATTCGTGTTTATGATGGTCGTTTTCCGAGTAAGCCGACCAAGATGTCCTCACCCACTTCGGCCGCCGATCGCGCGCGCCTGCGCCGTTCGCTCCTGCAGTTGGCCAGCCTGCTCCTGCTCACCCTGCTGACAGTGGGTTTGCTCGCGTTGTTTGCTGTCTGGTCGCTGAACCGTACCCATGCCCGCAACACGGGCGAGCTCACCGAACTGATCCAGACAGTCGATGAGGGCCGGTCGGCACAGTCCCATTTCAAGACCCAGGTGCAGGAGTGGAAGAACATCCTGTTGCGTGGATCCGATGCCGGCGACCTTGCCAGACACCTGGGCGCGTTCGAGCGCGAAGGCGTTACGGTCCAGACGCTGCTGAATTCCGTCAGCCGGCGTTCCGCACAGCTGGGAATCAAGGATATTCCACCGCGCATCACGCAACTCTCCGCAGAGCACCTGGAGCTGCAGGACAAGTACCGTGCAGCACTCGCCAACGGCGCGCGCCAGGCCTGGGATCCGTTTGCCATCGACCGCGCGGTGCGGGGCATTGACCGCCAGCTCAATGCCGACGTCGATGAGGCCGTGTTGCTGCTGGCCAGTGAATCCTTTCAGGTGAACGACCGTGCCATGGTGGCCAACGACGAACGCTTCAAGACCCTGTCCCATTTGCTGTGGATCGCCATGGGTGTGGCCCTGCTGCTGATTGGCACCCTGCTGTGGCGGGTACTGAATGACAGGTCTGCCCGCGCATGAACACGGCTTCTGCCGCAGCCGCAGGGCTCGGCCTGTTCTTTGTCGGCATGCGCTTGGTGGGCTCGCACCTGCAGCAGCTGGCCAGCGGCCGCATCCGTAGCCTGCTGGCTCGCACCTTCGATCGCCCGCTGGTCCCGCCGCTGGCCGGTTTCCTGTCTGGCGCACTGACCCAGTCGACCAGTGCCTCGACGTTCATTGCCACCGGCCTCGTGAGCGCCGGCAGTCTCGGGTTGGCCGCTGCGCTGGCCATGCTGGCTGCGGCCAATGTGGGCACGTCCGTGCTGGTACTGCTGGCGGCGGTGGATCTGCGCACTCTGGTGCTGTACTTGCTGGCTGCTACCGGCTGCGCGTTCTTTGCAGGCCTTGACCAGGCGGAACGCTCGCGCCATGCGGTACTGGCGGTGCTGGGCCTTGGCCTGCTGCTGTTTGGCCTCTCCTTGCTCAAGGACAGTGTTGCGGACCTGCGCAGCAACCCGTGGATCCGCGAATTTGTCGAGTTTTCCGGCTCCAACTCGGCGGTCGGCTTCCTGGCTGGGTTCATCATCGCCGTTGCCGTGCAGTCCTCGTCGATCGTCACGGTCCTTGCCCTGCCGCTCGTCAACGAAGGGCTGCTGACGTTCGACCACACGATCATGATGATCTACGGTGCCAGCGTCGGATCTGGCTTTGCCACCCTGCTGCTGGCCTCCGGCATGGAAGGCACTTCACGCCAGCTGGCGCTGTGCCAGGCCCTGCTTCGCGTGCTGGCTGCCGCCGTGCTGGTGCCCCTGTTCCTGATTGAGCAATCGACCGGGGTGCCGCTGGTGCTGGCCGGCCTGCGTCACGTGGCCGATTCGCCCATGACGCAGAGTGGCGTGGCCTATCTCCTGTTCCAGCTGGTCGTGGCCACGATGGCGGCTGTCCTGGACAAGCCCCTCCTGTCCCTGACGGCCCGCCTGTCGCCCCCCTCTACGGCGCAACTGCTGATGAAGCCGGCCTATCTGTTTGATGAGGCCGTCGAGGACCCGGCAACCGCCCTGTCGCTGGCCCAGCTGGAACACGCCCGCCTGGTCGGCTTTCTGCCCGACTTCCTCGATGACCTGCGACCTGTCGAAGAACGGGCACCCAACGCCCTGCCGCTGGCCCAGCGCAGTGCGGCCAGCGCCTCGGTGGCCAAGGATATCGAGGACTTTCTGGGCTCAATGGTGCGCGCCAACCCGGAGATGACTGAAATCCAGCAGGTGTTTGAGGCCCGCAGCCGAGTCCTGGCCCTGCAGACGCTGCAGTCCGCCCTGCAGGACTTCACGAACCAGCTTGCCCAGGTTCCGGAGGCGCAACGCCCGCCCTTTGCCGCCCACATGGTCGAGGGCCTGCACGCCATCCTGATGGTGGCCGCCGATGTCGCCCGAAACGCCACCGAGGACGACCTCGCGCTGCTGCATGAGCTGACTGCCGAGCGCAGTGCCCTGATGGACCGGGTTCGCCAGGAACTGCTGGGCGGTGGCAGCAGCATTGGCGGTCGCGAGTCGGTGCTCTCGGCAACGCTGCTGTTCGAACGTATTCTCTGGATGCTGCGCCGACTGTCCCCCGTTACGTCCAATCTGGACTAATGTCCAGACAACGGGTCGCGTGCAGGTCGGTGCAATTGGATAGCATCATGCGCTTCCCAGCGCCTGCGATGGCGCGCCCCGCTGCAGTGAGAGACACATGGTCAACCTGATCGAAGAACTCGTCTTGCTGACGATCGCTGACGATGGCTCCGTGGCCTTTACGGCGGGCGGCAGCGGCTTTCGCATGAGCGCCATCGGGGCCTGCCTGGTCGAACTGAACAACGCCGGCCGCATCGACGCCGACCTGGACGCCGTCCACGTACTGTCGCAGGAACCCGTGGGCAATGCGGCCATCGACCGCGTGCTGGCCCTGGTGGCCGCCGGTCCCGAAAAGCCCGTGTCCCAGTGGGTGCGCCAGCTGGCCCCGTTGTCCGGTGAGATCGTGCGCCTGGCGCTGGGTTCGCTCGCCCAGCGCGGCATCCTCGCGCAGCAGGAATCGCGTTTCCTGTGGGTGCTCAAATCACGCCGCTATCCGCTCATCGATGGCGCCGAGCAGAAGGAAGCCAAGCTGCGCATCCTCTCGACCCTGCTGGGCAATGACCTGCCCACGCCGCATGACACGGTCCTGCTTGGCCTCGCGCGCGTCGGCGGGGTGCTGGAAGGCTTCCTCACGACGGCCGAAATCGCCCGGCTCGATGACCGCATCGAGCAGATTGGTGGCATCGACCTCATCGCCAAGGGCGTCGAAATAGCCCTGCGTGATGAGCAGGAACAGATTGCCCGCTCCTTCCTCGCCCCCATTTGCTGATACCCCAGATTCCCGGAGGATCCTAACGTGAACGTGACTTTCGAAACCGCCACCGCGGCGACCGTGGCCCGTCCCCAGGGACGTCTTGATTTCGGCGCCGCCGCCGGCTTGCAGCAGCAGCTCGAAGAGGTCATCGCGCAGAAGCCTGCCGCGCTGGTCGTCGACTGCGCCCAGCTTGAATACGTGTCGAGCGCCGGTTTGCGCGTTTTCCTGGTGGCTGCCCGCGCCGCCAAGGCCGCCAACATTCCCTTCATCGCTTGCGGTCTGCAGGCCTCGGTGCGCGAAGTGTTCGATGTCAGCGGTTTCACCCGCATCCTCGAGATCCATGCCGACACCGCTGCTGCGCTGACCCACCTCGGCACGCCTGCTGCGTGATCGAACGCAGCCTGTGCGTGGTGAGCGATGCAGCCCAGCTGCAGTCGCTCACGGAGTTCCTGCAGCAGTTCTGGAACGACGCGCAGCTGCCGCCGGCAGGGGCGTTCCCGTTCGAGCTGGCGCTCGAAGAAGTGTTCATGAACGTCGTCATGCACGGCACGCACCCGGGGCAGCCCGTCCCACGCGTGACGCTGCGACTCTCCTGGGATGACGGACAGGCCGCGCTGGTCATCGAAGATGACGGCCCGGCTTTCGATCCGCTCTCCCTGCCTTCCCCTGACCTGAATGCGCCCATCGAAGAGCGGCCTGTCGGAGGCCTCGGCGTCTTCCTCGTGCGCGAGCTGATGGATGAAGTGACCTATCAGCACACCGGCACCCTTAACCAGCTGCGTATGACGAAGAGCCTGAAATGAAAAAATTTATCCGCCCCTTTCTGATCGCCATCGTTTTAATTGCCGTCGTGGTCGGCGTGCTGATCAACGCCGACGGCACCGGCAAGACGGATGCGGTCGCCAAACGCCTGCCGAACATTGCCATCATCCAGCAGGCTTCCCAAAGTGCGCTGGATGAAGGCGTCGAAGGGTTTGTCCAGGGTCTGGCCAAGCATGGCTACATCGATGGCCAGACCATCACCGTCAAACGCTTCAATGCACAGGGCGACCTGGCCACGGCCAACAACATCGCCCGTCAGGCCACCGACGGCAGCTACGACATGGTCATCACGGCCAGCACCGTCTCCATGCAGACGGTCGCCAACGCCAACCGCCAGGGCAAGATCAAGCACCTGTTCGGGTTGGTTGCCGACCCTGCCGGCGCCGGCGTCGGCATCAACAAAGATCCCCTCGACCACCCGGCGCACCTGGCCGGCTATGGCGTGTTCGCGCCGGTCGACAAGGCCATGAAGCAGGCGCTGGAATTCAATCCGCGCATGAAGAAGGTCGGGCTCGTGTGGCACACGGCCGAAACCAACTCCAAGGCCTATACCGTGGCCGCCCGCAAAGCCTGCGCCGAGCTGGGCCTGGAACTGCTCGAGGCCAATGCCGAGGCGTCGCAGGATGTGGGTGAAGCGGCCAGTTCGCTGGTCGCCCGCGGTGCAGACGCCTTGTTCATCACGGGCGACGTGGTGGTGCTGGTCGCCGTTGATGCGGTCGTGGCCGCCGGCAAGCGCGGCGGCATCCCGGTGTTCACCGTGATCCCGCCCAATGTGAAGTCCGGTGCCCTGTTTGACCTGGGTGCGGACTACGTCGCCGTTGGCACGGAAGTCGGCGAGCTCGCCGCCGAAGTCCTGGGTGGACGCGACCTGCGCACCGTCGAAGTGGTCAATCGTGCACCGGCCAAATTCGCACTGAACCTGAAGACCCTCGAGTATCTCGGCGGCAAATGGCGGGTGCCGGCAGAGGTTGCCGCCAAGGCCAATCTGCTCATCGACAAAGACGGCGAGCACGTTCAACCCCAGTCGCCTTGATCGCGGGAGCAGTCAGTGGAAATCACGACCCAACAATCTGGCGACGTCACCGAACTCATTGCGGTGGGCCGTCTTGACGGCTACTGGGCCGATCACCTGTCGCGTGCGCTCGATGACCTGATGCGCGTGGGCAGCGACCGCGTCTGCCTGCGCATGGAAGGCATCGACTACGTCAGTTCCCTGGGCATCCGGGTGCTGGTCAGTGCCTACAAGAAATTCAAGACGGTCAAAGGTAGCTTCGTCATTGCGGGCCCCACCGGCAATGTGCTGACGGTGCTGGAGATGGCCGGCATCGCCACGCTGCTGATGACCGCCACCGCGCCCGTGGCCGCCGCGGCGCCTTCTGCCGCAACGCCGACCACGGCGCCGCCGCCGGTCCTCCCCCGCGAACTGCAGCGCGGTACCGCACGGTATGAGGTTTACGCGCTGCCCGGTTCAGGCATGAACTGCCACAGCTTTGGCGCGCCACTGGATTCCAGTGACCGCGTGTATGCCGCAAGCGATGCGCACAAGCTCGCGATTGACGCGCACAGCGTCACCCTGGGGCTGGGTGCATTTGGTGCGGACTTCGCCGAGTGCCAGGGTCGGTTCGGCGAGTTTCTCGCCGTGGAAGGGGCCGCCGCCTGCCTGCCCGCCGATGGCTCCAACAGCTGCGACACCCTGCTCAGCCAGGGCAACTACGTGCCCGACATGCAGGCGCTCTACGGCCTGCGCTGCACGGGCGCCTATAGTCAGCTGGTGCGTTTCGAGCCCAATGCCGAGGGCGATCACGTCACGCTCTCTGAGCTCATCGACCTGTCACTCGAGCTGGCGGCAACGCCCGCGGCGTGTGTGGTCATTGCCGCGGAATCCGCCGGCATGATCGGCGCGAGCCTGCGCCGTTCACCGGCCACCAAGACCGCCGGCGACGATCCGCTCGCCTTCCCGGACGTTCGCACCTGGCTCTCCTTCACGACAGAGCCGGCCCATGCCCGCATGTCGGTGGTGGCCTGTGGCGTCGTGGCCCAGCCGCAGGATGTGGCTGCACCACTGGTCCCCTACCTGCGTCCCCTCGGTGCCGAGGATGGGCAGTTGGGGCATGTGCACGCCGCTGCGTTCCGCTTCCGCCCCTTGCAGCGCGGCCTGCTGCAGGTGTCGCAGGCGGTGCTGCCGCTGTTTGAACGCGATACGCCCGAGTCGGTCCTGCACCTGCTGGCCGATGACCGCGAACCGGGCGAACGCATCGAAAGTCGGTTCACCCGTGGCGCGATGTGGATCGCCCCGCTGGTCGCCATTACCGGAGAACAGCCATGAGCCTGGTGCTCAGTGCCCTGACGATCGGCATCATCCTGTCGCTGCTTGCGCTCGGCGTGCTGATCAGCTTCCGCATCTTCACCTTCCCCGACATGACAGCCGAAGGCACGGTCACGCTGGGTGCTGCGGTGTCCGCGGCGCTGATCGTGCACGGCTACAACCCGGCGGTCGCCACGGCCATCGCGGTGCTGGCCGGTGCGGCGGCCGGTGCGGTGACCGGCATCCTGCACACGCGGTTCAAGATCAACGGGCTGCTGTCCGGCATCCTCGTGATGACCGCGCTGTACTCCATCAACCTGCACATCATGGGGCGCAGCAACATTCCAATGATGTCGGTGGCTACCTTCGTCACCTGGGCGGGTGAACTGGGCGCAGCCACTGGCCTGGGCGAGACGGTGCGCTTCCTCGGTCGACCGGTGCCGGTCAACGACCTCGCCGTGCTCACGGTTACGCTGCTGTTCGTGGTGGCCGTGGCGGTCGCCTTGCTCGCGTTCTTCCGCACGCACCTGGGCACCGCGATGCGCGCCACGGGTGATAACCCGCAGATGATCCGTGCGCTCGGCGCCAGCGACGGCAACATGATCACCGCCGGCCTCGCGCTGTCCAATGGACTGGTCGCGCTCGCCGGTGCACTGCTGGCGCAGTACCAGGGCTTTGCCGACGTGCAGATGGGCATCGGCATGCTCGTCTGGGGCCTGGCCAGCGTCATCATTGGCGAGGCCTTGATTGGCACGGGCAAGCTGGGCCACCTACTGGCTGGCGCCATCTTTGGCTCGGTGCTGTTCCGCCTGCTCGTGGCGGTGGCCCTGCGCTGGGGCCTGGACCCGAATGACCTCAAGCTGATCACTGCCGGCTTTGTGTTCCTGGCGCTCGTGTCACCGGGCCTGATCAAGAAGCTCCGTCTGCGCACCCCCACGGAGGCCCGTCATGCTTGACGTCCAGAACATCCGCAAGACTTTCAACGCCGGCACGGCCAACGAAGTCCGCTCGCTGCAGGGCATCAACCTCAAGATTGAAGAAGGCTCGTTTGTCGTCGTCATTGGCAGCAACGGCTCCGGCAAGTCGACCCTGCTCAACGCCGTGGCCGGTGGCTTCTACGTGGACGAAGGCCGTATCGATATCGATGGCCACGACGTGACGCGCTGGCCCGAACACCAGCGCGCCTCGCTGGTGGGCCGCGTCTTCCAGAATCCGTTCAGCGGCACGGCACCGCACCTGTCCATTGCCGAGAACCTGGCGCTGGCATCGCGCCGGGGCAAAGTGCGTGGCCTGACGCCGGCACTGGGCGGCGGACTGCGCCAGCAGATGCTCGACACCGTGAAGACCCTGGGCATGGGCCTGGAAAGCCGTCTCGACAACGCCATCGGCAGTCTCTCCGGTGGCCAGCGACAGGCCCTGACCCTGCTCATGGCCACCTGGCTCAAGCCGCGCATGCTCCTGCTCGATGAGCACACCGCAGCGCTGGATCCGCGCAGCGCCGAGCAGGTCATCCGCATCACCGACCGCATCGTGGCCCGCGACCGGCTCACGACCATGATGGTGACGCATTCGATGCAGCAGGCCGTGACCTATGGCGACCGCTTGGTCATGCTCCATCGCGGCAAGATCATCCAGGACTTCAGTGGTGCCGAAAAACGCCGCCTGCGTCCGGAAGACCTGCTGGCCCGCTTCGAGGAAGTGCGTCGTGCCGACCTGCTCGACGTGTCGGCTGCCGAGTTGCTGAGGCGTCGCTACGTCTGACGAACCGTTAAGCCCCTTCGCGCCGACCCGCGCAGAGGGGCTGCGGCGCATCGCTGCCTTCGTGCCGCGTGCGGGCAAGTCCTATGCGGCCACGCGCAATGAAGACCGCGGCATTGGGCATCACGACAACGTCTCGCAGCTCTCACCCTGGCTGCGCCGCCGCCTGGTCACCGAAGAGGAACTGCTGCGCAGTGTCCTGGCGCAACACACGCCGCAGGCGGCAGAGAAGTTCGTCCAGGAAGTCTTCTGGCGCGGTTACTTCAAAGGGTACCTGGAAGCGCGGCCTTCTCTGTGGCGTGAGTACCGCAGGACCGTGCTGTCGCTACAGCAACAGCTGACCCATGACCAGTCGCTGGCCACGGACTATGCGGCAGCCACCGCAGGACGCACCGGCATCGATTGTTTCGATGCGTGGGTGGCAGAAGTGCAGGTCACTGGTTATCTGCATAATCACGCGCGCATGTGGTTTGCCTCGATCTGGATCTTCACGCTGCGCCTGCCCTGGCCGCTGGGTGCAGAGTTCCTCTACCGGCATTTCCTGGATGCCGATCCGGCCTCCAACACCCTGTCCTGGCGCTGGGTCGCCGGGCTGCACACCGTCGGCAAACACTATCTGGCCCGCGCCGCCAACATCGAGGCCTGCACGGGCGGGCGGTTTGCGCCGCAGGGCCTGCAGGAACACGCGGCACCCCTGCAGGAACGTCTGGCGCATCCGCAGCGTGCCTTGCCCAGGCTCGGCAACCAGCCGCCGGCTGGACCTGTTGTCCTGCTGCTGACCGAAGAGGACCTGCATCCGGAAAGTCTCGGCCTGGACCGCCACCAAGTGCGGGGTATTGCCGGCGCTCGTGTCTCCAGGGATGCCGTCGGGCTGCCTGTATCCGCGCAGGGGGAGGCGTTCGGGGAAGGTGCGCTGGCTGATGCGATGGCGCGTGCCAGTGAATGGTTTGGCCAGCCTGCCGAACGGCTGCCTGCGCTGGATGGCGATGCCATGGCAGCATGGGCCGAGCGCCTGGGGGCGAGTGTCGTGGTGACGGCCTGCGCGCCGGTGGGACCGGTGGAAGAGGCCCTGTCGGATGCGGGTAACTGGCTCGCGATGCGCAAGCTGCGGCTGATGCCGCTGCGCCGGACGTATGACGCCCGGGTGTGGCCGCACGCCACGAAAGGATTCTCTGCAGTGCGGGACCAGATTCCAGCGCTGATTGATGCGCTGGACCTGGAAAACAGGCGCCCCGAGCAGGGGCGCCTGGATCTCTAGCGGGCGGTCAGGCTGTTAGGCCTTGCCCTTCTCGCGCCAGCTGCCTTCCGCGTAAACGCTGCGGACCGACGCCACGTACGGCACCGGGCAGACGATGGCGCGGATCTGCACCTGCTTGTGCGGCTCCACGGTCGGCTTCTTCGAGTTCGGCGACTCGCCCCACACGAACACGACTTCCGTGCCCGGCACGGCCGACGCAGGCTCAAGGTAAGCCAGCGTCAGTTCCTTGCGCTCGTTCGAGGAGTAGCCGACCCAGGTCGACACGCCGACCTGCTTGCTGCCGTCCTTCGACAGCACGGCGTCCTGCGGGTACATCGAGTACACAGCCGACGGGAAGTCGAAGTACTTGGCGCGCTCGCCTTCCTTGCCGTACTGCGAGGCGATGGCCTTGACCACGTCCTCGTCGTTCAGCTCCAGCGTGACCTTGATGCGGTGCTGGTTGTTCGCGATCTTCTCGAGCGCTTCGCGGCCGATGAAGTCGTGGTCGAACTTGATCATGAAGCCGTAGCCCAGATCGTGCGGCGTGGTGTAGTGGTCATCGATGTTGTTCGAGACGTACGAGCCGCCCAGCGACGCGTTGCCCTCGAAGCCGTTCGCCGGCAGCCACTCGCGGTACTTCTGCATGCGCTCGTCGCCCGAGTACACGGCGGCCATCTGGCCCGGAATCCAGCCGGATTCCAGCGTGTTCGACGAGTAGGCGCGCGCGCCGACCAGGCGCAGGCCGAAGTCCTTGCCCGCCGCGACGATCGCGTCGAGGATGACCTGGCCGTCTTCCGAAGGTCCGAACAGCTCAAAGCCAGGCTGGCCAGCCATGCCGTGGCGCAGCGCCGTGACCTGCTTGCCGGCGATCGTGACTTCGCACATGTTGAAGAACTTCAGGTCCGGCGGCGTCGCGCCCAGCACGGCCGTCATGACCTTCATCGCGTTCGGGCCCTGGACCTGGTAGCGATAGGTCTTGCGGGCGGTCGGGTTCGGGCGCGAGGCCGAGCGCTCGTCACGCTCGAAGGTCACGTTCCACTTCGAGCCGTCCTTCTTCGTGCCCGTTTCGCCGTGGTACTGCACCCAGTTGGCGACCGGCGGACGGCCGATCAGGTTGAAGTATTCAGGGGCGAGGTAGCACAGGATGACGTCGCCGATGACGTAGCCGTCCCAGGTGGTCGGCACATACTGCTTGGCCTTGCCCGGGGTGAAGCCCTTGAAGCTGTTGATGCCCAGCGACTCGAGGAGCTCGAAGGCGTCCGGACCCGACACGTACAGGTCGGTCATGTGGTACGACTGATTGAACAGCACGGCCGTGTTCTGCCAGGCCCACTGCTCGTCGCGCCAGTTCGTGTACTCAGGCAGCTTGACCGGGTAGGGGTTCGGGCCCGACTGCGAGTCGCGGAGCATGCTGACGGCGCCGCCGGCGGCCTTCATGCGTTCTTCGAGGTTCTTGAAGCTCATGCTTTCTCCTTGGTAAAAATGGGTGCCACCGGAAGTGCGGCCAGATTGATGCTCTCTTCGACAACATGCGCGTGTTCGCGCATCAGGCTCTCCGCCCGCGCACCCTGGCCGCGTTCGAAAGCCTCAACAAGACTGTGATGCTGGTGGTGCGCATAGCGCAGCTGGTCGTACATGCGGTCCAGCTGGCCGCCGTCAAAGGCCAGCGCCTGCGGACCGGCGAACGGCACGCGGTTGTTGCGCTCGACGGCCTCGGCCAGGATCGGGCTGGCGGCTTCGTTCAGGATGAGCGCATGAAAGCGCTGGTTCATGTCCGCGTAGCGGGCTTCGTCGCTCTCTTCGACGTGGCGCTTGTCCAGGATGGCGTCGCCATCCTCCAGGCAATCGCGCAGCGCGCGCAGCAGGGCCTTGGAGGCGCCGCGCTCGGCGACCCGGCGGGCGGCCAGGCCTTCCAGGGCAGCGCGGACGTCAATGGCATCCAGGACGTCATCCACCGTAAAGGCGCGCACCACGAAACCGCGCGTGCCGTGCTCGGCCAGCAGGCCCTCCTGGGCCAGCATGGGAAGCGCCTGGCGGACGGGGGTTCGCGACATGCCGAGCAGTTCCGCCAGCGGGGCCTCGGCTACGCGCTGACCGGGTGCCAGCTCGCCGCGAAGGATCATTTCGCGGATGCGCACGATGGCCTGGATGAGGTGGGTACTCATGGGGCGGCGATCTTGGCCCACGGGATCCCGTAAAGTCAATTCGGGATCCCAAAACCGCGAAACAGGTCGTCTGAGGCTATTGCGGGCGCCGCGGCAGGTTGTAGAGCACCGTCCCGTCGGCGAGCTTTGCGCTCACCATGAAGCCGCCCTTGCGCCCATCTTTCAGCGGATGGACTTCAAAGGTGATCTTGTCGCCCGGCTTCAGCGTGCGCTTGGTCCAGCCGTTGCGCGAGAGGTAGTTCGGGCTCATGCCCTCCAGGCCATAGACCCCTGTGGCCTTGCTGCCTTCCAGGGTGACGTTGGTCCAGGTGTGCGGGTTCGTCCACTGGAAGTCCTTCACCGTGCCGGTGAGCTCGATGGTCTTCTGGAAGTCGAACATCGCGGTGGAATGATGCGCCACGGCGGCCCCGCTGACAGTCAGCGCCGCCACAGCGGCCAGAATCTTGCGTTGCATGGTTGAAGTCACTCCAGGGTGATGCCCGGACGGCCTTTGGCGTCCGCGCTGTCGTGATTGTTCTCGGCGCAGATGTATTCGCGCAGCTCGTCATCCAGGTGCCGGTAGGACGTCGTGCTCGTGTACGGCTCTGCCAGGACCTCGGGGTCGGTCAGCGTCGTTTCGATCTCCAGCCAGTCCTTGTCGGCCCGCTTGATGCGTTCGACGATGTGCAACTTTTCGCTATGGCCAATGCCAGGTCCGATGCGGTTTTGCGCAGTGAGGCCAACGGTGTCGATCACGAGCGTGTCGCCCTCCCAGTGGGCCACCGAATGCCCGTTGAACGTCAGGTCTGGATCCTCAGGGTGTTTGCGGCCATCGGTCCACAGCTGGCGGGCCTGCATGTAGGCCTCGGTCAGCATCACGACCTTGCCCGGCTGGTACAAGAACTCGATGGGGTAGGGCTGCGTCAGGATGCCCGGCATGCCGGGCGGCACACAGTTGGCCACCTCGCCCTGCAGGTTCTCGCCTTTGGCCTGGTTCTTCTTGAATGCGTCGGCCTTCGCCTGCCAGGCGGGCGTGAACTTCATGGCCGGACGTGGCGGCATGCCGCGCGTGTTGCGCCAGTCCACTTCCCAGACGCCCCGCCAGTCGGGGAGCTTGGCCAGTGCCGCCCACTGCTGGGTGGCCGCCTCGCGCACAGGATCGACAGGCGGCTTGGACGGCGCGCAAGCGACCAGCAGGAATGTCGTGGTAAGTGCTGCGACACGCGTGAACTGTTTCATTCTTTTGTTCCGACCCCCGAATTCGGTCA
>CANGFJ010000002.1 GCA_947453065.1 Pseudomonadota bacterium | reverse complement strand
GCGCTCGGCATGCATGACGTGCTGGGCCAGGTCGTCGACGCGTAGCGGCTGAAAGGTGCCCGCGCCCACCTGCAAGGTGACGCGCGCAGTCAGCACGCCCCGGTCGGCAATGCGCGCCAGCAACGGCGCATCGAAGTGCAGGCTGGCGGTCGGCGCCGCCACCGCGCCCGGCACGCGCGCAAACAGGCTCTGGTAGCGCTCGCGGTCCAGCTCGCCGGCCTCGCGGGCAATGTACGGCGGCAGGGGCATCTGGCCGTGCGCGTCAAAGAACGCCAGTACCTCGGTGGGGGTTTCGACTTCCCAGAGGTCAGCGTGACGCTCGACCACGCGGACCACGCCGCCAGCCGTCATCACTTCCAGTCCGGGGCGGATTGCCTTGCTGGCCCGCATCTGTGCCAGCGCGCGCCGCTCGGCGATCGGCCGCTCCAGGAAGAGCTCCACGCGGCCGCCGGAGGGCTTGCTGCCGAAAATGCGCGCTGCGACCACGCGGGTGTCGTTGAACACCAGCAGGTCGCCGGCCTGCAGCAGGCCTGGAAGGTCGGTGAACAAGCGATCGTCGATGGCACCGGTGGCGCCATCGACGGCCAGCAGACGGCTGGCAGATCGCTCTGCCAGCGGAGCCTGGGCGATCAGCTCCGGTGGCAGGTCAAAGGTGAAGTCGGTGCGGCGCATGGGCCGCGCATGTTAGGGAGCGCCCTGCCCCACGGCAATCACCACGTCCAGCTGCAACGGCTTGCGGTCGCGCAGCACCTTGATCGTGAGCTTCTCGCCGGGCTGGTAGGACCGCAGGATGCGGGTCACATGGGCCGCCGAGGTCGGCTCGCGCCCATCGACCGCGGTGATGACATCGCCATCCTCGAGCTGGAAGACCGGATTGCCGGCCCGCACCACCAGCACGCCGGCCTTGGCGCCGAAATAGCCGCCCAGACGTGGCGACAGGGTGGCCAGCTCCAGCCCGGCCAGATGCCGCAGCTCGCCCATGCCTATGCCCATGCCCATGCCCATAGCAGGCGGCGGCCCCTGGCGCCCCATCGGCCCGTGCGGGTCGTCTGGCCCGCCCCCTTCACCGCCGCCGGGTCCGCGCCGCAGGATGAAGCGCTTGATAACGCGCGGATCGCGGTCGCCGCCCGCAGCCGTGGTGATGTCGACCATGCGGTTCATCGGCGGTGTCACGCGCGGCAGGAGTTCGAATTCGCGGCTCTTGCCGGCCCGCGTAACGCGCAGCTTCACCTTGGTATCTGGCTTGAGCTCCCGCATGCGCTCGACCAGCGCGCGCGCCGGCTGTGCCGCTTTGGCCAGGTCTGTGCTGTCGATGCCGGTAATCACATCGCCGGCTTCAATGCCTGCCGCCGCCGCCGCGCCACCCGGGCTGACCGCAACGACCGGCGCGCCCGCCACGCCTGCCCGGGGTTCGATCTGCACACCCAGGATGGCTCGGGGCGTCATCATCAGGAAGGCAGCAGGGCCGCCTCGACGGCCCACGCTGTCACCCAGCCGGGACGAGAGCTCGGCGACCTCGCGGGCTGCGGCGTCGAGGCGGTCGCGGGCCGCAGCCAGCTGCTGTTCCACCTCGGCATTGGGCGGCGGCGGTGGCGCCTGCGCCAGCAGCGACCCGGACCCGGCAGTGGCCAGGACGGCCAGCACCCACAGTGATATTTGTTTCATGGCAACAGACTCCTCGCAGGGGGTTTCAGGGTTCGACCAACTGGTGCGCATAGGCCACGCGCTGCAGGGCATCGACCAGCGTCGATCGCCCCTGCTCCAGGGCGCGCAGGCGATCTGCCTGCCCGCCACTCACGCGGCTCTCGCTCAGCATCGCGTCCAGCACCGCAATGCGTTCTTCGATCTCGGTGCGGGCGGCCCAGTGCCCAGCCCGCACCAGCGCCGGCGCCCCGTCTGATACCGCCGGACCTGTCATCGTCACCGGTATAACAGCCGGTAACGCAGCCGGCCCGACATCAACGTAGCGCCACAGGGCCGTGCCCAGCAGCACGGCGCCCAGGGTCGCGGCCACTGCTGTCAGCCTTAGCAGGCCAAGGCCCCGCAGCGGGCCCCGGCGCCGGAACTCGGCGAAGTCATACGGCGGTGGCAGCACGGCGTCCCCGGCGGCCAACTGGCGCAGGGAGGAGGACAGGTCCGTCATGTCACGGACCTCAAGGTGGGAGCCAGACTCTGGCATACGGTGTCCTCGGGAACGCCCAGCAGCCCGCGCAGCACACGATGTGCCCGCGCCAGCTGCGATTTGGAAAAACTGACACTGCGACCAAAGCCCTGGGCGATTTCTTCGTGTGTCAGGCCCTCGACGTCATGCAGCCAGACCACCGCCCGCGTCAGCGGCGGCAGACGGGCGAGCGCGCGCGACAGGTCCATCTGGGTGACCAGGTCGGTTTCGCTGCTGAAATCCGGCAACACCCCGCGGACGCGCTGCCACGGCGAGCGCAGATACATGAAACAGCGGGTGGTGACGATGCGGCGGACCCAGGCACCAAATGGCGCCTCGCCGCGGAACTGCGGCAGATTCTGGAACACCGCCATCAGGCTGTCCTGGAAGAGGTCTTCGGCGGCCGCGCGGTCCGCCACCAGCCGACGGGTCAGCGCGAAGACGGCCGGCGAGAGCGCCTGGTAGACCGCTGACTGCGCAGCGGCCTCCCCCCGGGCAGCCTGCGCCAGGGTCTGGGCATCAATCTGGATGTCGGAAAGGCGGCTCACTGAACACTAAGATGCGCCAGCGTTGAAAAAGGTCGCACCCTGAAGGCAAAAAATTGCTTACCATTCGCGTCCGCGCCGGTGTGGCGGAACTGGTAGACGCAGCAGACTCAAAATCTGCCATGGGTAACCATGTGTCGGTTCGATTCCGACCACCGGCACCACGCCCTTCACCTCAGGTGAACTGCAGGAACTCCGAGATATCGGACTTGTCGCGCTTCTTGAGCGCCGCAAGGGCGTCTTCCAGCGGCTCGGGCTTGCCAAAGAAATAGCCCTGCCCCTTGTCGATGCCCATGGCGCGCAGCGCGTCGGCCACTTCCTTGCTCTCGATCATTTCCGCCACGGTATCCAGCCGGAACCCCAGCGCCAGCTGCGCAATGCCGCGCACCGCTGCATCGGAGCGCGCGTTGGTGAGCATGTCCCGCACGAAGCTGCCGTCGATCTTGATGCGCGTGATCGGCAGCGTGCGCAGATAGGCCAGCGAATTGGCCCCCGTGCCGAAATCATCCAGCGCGATGCCGCAGCCCGCATCCCGCAGGCGCCGCATCATGTCGGCGGCCTGCGCGAGGTTGGTCACGGCAGCCTGCTCGGTGATCTCGACCGTGATCACCGAAGGCGGCAGTTTCGAGGCACGCAGCTGGCTAATGAAATTGTCGATGAACGCCGGAGCGCCCACGGACTGCCCTGAGACGTTGATCGACACGCTGATGCGCTGGCGCCCGAGCAGGTCGCGGTAGGGCGCCAGCATCTCGAACGCCAGATCCGCCACATAGCGGTCCAGCGCCGGCAACAGCTGATAGCGCTGGGCGGCCGCGATAAATTCCTTCGGGGGCTTGATTTCCCCGGTCTGCGGGTCGCGCATCCGCATCAGCAGCTCGAACCCCACCGGTGCCTGGCGATCTTTCAGCGAGACGATTTTCTGGGCGAACAGCATCACCTGCCGCGTTCGCAGCGCCTCGCGCAGGTCCGCCGCAGCGAACACTTCGTCGTGGCGGCGAATGATGCTGGAATTCTCTGAAACGTGGACTTCCACGCGCGAGCGCCCGCGCTCCTTGGCCAGCTTCAGCACCACCTCGGCGGCGACGAACGCCTTGGCCAGGGGCTCGCCGAAATTCTTGATCTCGGCCACGCCGCAGCTGACCTTGACCGCATCACGACCGCCGGACTTGCCGATCTTGAGGGCGCCCACGGCATCCTGGATCTGCACCGCCAGGTCTGCGCCGGCCTGCGCCTCGATGCCAGCCACCAGCACGGCATAGCAGCCGCCGAACAGCCGCGCCGCATGGGCACCCTGGGGCAGCAGGGGCGCTTTGAGCAAGTCGCCAACCTGCCCCAGCAGATCGTCCCCGACATGAAACCCCTGCACCTCGTTGATCGCGTGCAATCGGTCGATGTCGATGAGCAGCAGACAGCCCATGCCCCGCTTCACGCGCTGCATGATGTCTTCCAGGCCCTTGCGGTTGAGCAGCCCGGTCCGGCGGTCCAGGTCGGCCTCCAGCCGACGGACGATCGCCGATCCGCCCGCCTGCAGCACCAGCGTCTGCTGGGCACCGAAGGGGGCAGCGTCTATCGGACTCAGGTACGCCACCACTGCCCGGACACGGCCCTGGCAACAGCGCAGCGGCACCAGCAACATGCGGCAGCCGGCGGCGCGGTCGGCGCGCGGACCAGGCCCATTGATGACCAGCGGCCGGCGCAGCGTGGCGGCCTGGGCCGTCAGCCTGGCCACCAAGCCCTCGCGCTCGGCGGCCACACTGGGCGAGAACGCCGCCGCGCGTTTGTGTTCCACCTTTAGGCCCAGAGCAGGCACCAGCAGCAGCACCATCTCGGCGCCAGCGCGTTGCAGGCTGGCGTCCAGTACCTGCGCCAGCGAGGCACCCTCTTCGTAATCGGTTTCCAGCTGGCTCGCGGTACGCAGGAGTTGCAGCTCTGTGGCGCGCGCCGCGGCATCGACCGTCGAAATCTCCTGCCGCAGGCACTCGACCGCCGGTGAGAGCCGCTCGCGCAGCGCAGTCAGGGCTTCCGGGGCAGCAGAGGGAAGCAGCAGCGCCAACCCGCCCAGCAGCCGCCCCGAATCCGACACCAGCGGAATCAGCAGCAATCCCTGGTCGGGGCCAAACGGAGGAGTCTGTGGCGCGGGGGGCTCACTGCCGGCGGCCAGCCAGCCTGTGGCCCGCAGGGCCGCATCGATCGCGGCAGGGGCCTGGCCCCATTCACCACGACGGCGCAGATCAGGCGCAGCGAGGACCACGCCCAGCAGGCCCGGCTCAAGCGCCCGGAAGAGGTGGGTGTACCTAACCGTTGAGGCGTCTGATTTTGCAGGATTTTCATTAGAAACAGGCATTACCTGCTGAGTATGCCTATTGTCTGGAGCACTTAAACGTGCGCCGTGTCGCAACAGCCGACACGGCCTCCTCGCACCGGATTTACCTGGCCCAGTTGGCCCGGCTGTGGCTCAGCTGCTGGGTCAGCTGCTCGCTCAAAGCGCGCAGCAACCGCTCGGTGTTGCGCATCTGGGCGCGCAGGTCTGCCGTGCCCAGCACGATCAACTCGCCGCAGCTGTCGCAGTGCGTCTCGTGACGCTTGCGCATCCACCCCAGCGCCCGGCTGTTGGTCTCGTGACAGCTGTGGCACTCGAATTCCATTGGGCGTGCTTCGATGAGTTCGTCGATTCCGCTGGTGTCGATGCTGACCATGGTGCAATGCGCTCCGTGAAAGATCCGTTCTGGATGCAATCCTAGAGATCTGGCCAAAGGCCACCATTGGGGAGTTCCTGTCAGGGTTTTCCTGATACGGATCAGGGAACTGATAGGCTGCGCCCATGAGCAGCCTTGCCTTCTGCAGCCACTGCGGCACCCGTACCGTCACCCGTATTCCCGAGGGTGACCACCTGCCCCGCGTCATCTGCGACGCCTGCGGCATCGTCCACTACCAGAACCCGCGGATCGTCGTGGGCTGCGTGCCGGAGCACAACGGCCGGATCCTGATCTGCCGGCGTGCCATCGAGCCGCGTCTGGGCTATTGGACGATTCCGGCTGGGTTTCTGGAGAACGGCGAGACACTGGAACACGGTGCGGCGCGCGAATGCCAGGAAGAGGCGCTGGCCGACGTGCGCATCGGGTCGCTGCTGGCGCTGGTCAACATCACCAGCGCCCACCAGGTGCATGTGTTCTTCCGGGCCGAACTGCCCGAGCCGATCCATGCGGCCGGCCCGGAAAGCCTGGAGACGGCCCTGGTCGACCCCGCCGACATTCCCTGGGCGGATATTGCCTTCCCGTCGACCCGCTACGCGCTGGAGCGCTACCTGGAAGACCGGGCCGCCGGTCGTGATGGCCACCACCTGACCGAATTGACCCGACGCGTGGCAGAATAGGCGGCTATCGAATTCGAGGGTTCCGCATGGCGTTCGTCGTCACCGAAAGCTGCATCAAGTGCAAATTCATGGACTGCGTGGAGGTCTGCCCCGTGGACTGCTTCCACGAGGGCCCCAATTTCCTGGTGATCGACCCGGACGAGTGCATTGACTGCACGTTGTGCGAGCCGGAATGCCCGGCCGAGGCGATCTTCAGCGAAGAAGAAGTGCCCAAGGGCCAGGAAGGCTTCCTGAAGCTCAACGCAGAGCTGGCCAAAGAGTGGCCGGTGATCACCGAGAAGAAGCCCGCGCCGGCCGACGCGAAAGACTGGCAGGGCAAGCCCGACAAGCTGAAGCTGCTGGAGCGCTGACACCGCGCTCCCGGTCGCGCCGCCCCACAGGCGGCGCGGCGGTTTACTTGGCCGAGGCCTGCAGGTGCTTGACCAACTCTGCCGGCGGTAGGTAGCCGGGCACGAGCTCTCCATCGGCCAGAATCAGGCCCGGTGTGCCTCGCACGCCCAGTTGACGCCCCAGATCCCACTGTTTCTGCACGGGGTTCTGCGCGCAGGAGGCCGGCTTCACGGCTTCGCCCCGCTTGGCGCGGGTCAGCGCCTCTGGTTTGTTGGCCGCGCACCAGACGCCGATGGCCTTGGTCCAGGCTTCCGTGGCGGGCCCCGATCGCGGCCAGGCCATGTAACGAACCCGCACACCCAGCTTGTTGTACTCCGCCATCTCGCTGTGCAGCCTGCGGCACCAGGCGCAATCGACATCCGTAAAGACGGTGATCGTGTACTTGGTCTCTTTGGGGGCGAAGACGATCATGTCGGATTCCGGCATGTCGGCCACGAGCTTGGCGCGCAGTTCGCGGCGGCGCACCTCGGTCAGGTTGGGGAAGTCCCCACCCTCGGCGACGCGGTAGAGCTCACCACTGAAGATGTATTTTGCATCGGCGGAGACATAGGAAATGTCGGCGCCATGCGTGAGTTCGTAAATGCCGGGCAGCGGCGTGGGGCGCAGGTCGTCGGGCTTGGCGCCAGGAATCTTGGCGGCCAGTTCGACGCGCGGGTCGGCCTTGGCGGGAGCGGGGGCCTGGGCAACCGCCTGGAGCGGCAGCCACGCCGCCAGGAGAAGGACAGCGAGGATTTTCATGCCCGCCAGTCTAGCAGTCAGCCACGCGGGTGGTGCTGGGAGTGCAGTTCCTTCATGCGCTCACGGGCCACGTGCGTGTAGATCTGGGTGGTCGACAGGTCGCTGTGGCCCAGCAGCATCTGCACGACGCGCAGGTCGGCCCCGTGGTTCAGCAGGTGCGTGGCAAACGCGTGCCGCAGCGTGTGGGGCGAGAGTTCTTTGTCGATGCTCGACTTCTGGGCGTAGCGTTTGATGATGTGCCAGAAGGCCTGGCGGGTCATGCGGTCGCCGCGGCGGGTCGGAAACAGGTAGTCGGTGGTGCGCTCGAGCAGGATCTCGTTGCGGCCACTGCCCAGGAAGTCCTTGAGCCAGCGCACGGCCTCCTCGCCCAGCGGAATCAACCGCTCGCGGTCGCCCTTGCCGACGATGCGGATCACGCCTTGATTGAGATTGAGCTGGCTGTACTTGAGGCTCACCAGCTCCGACACGCGCAAACCCGTGGCATACAGCATCTCGAGCATGGCGCGATCACGGCTGCCCAGCGGGTCACCCACGGTCGGGGCATTGAGCAGCGCTTCGACTTCTTCTTCAGACAGTGACTTGGGGAGCGAACGGCCGATCTTGGGCATGGCAATCTGCGCGGTCGGGTCTTCGCTCACCACGCCTTCGCGGATCAGGTGGCGGTAGAAGCGCCGGAAAGAGGACAGCTGCCGGGCCGTCGAACGGGGCCGTGCACCAGCCTCCACCCGCCAGGCGATGAAACCCAGCAGATCGGCTCGCGTGGTCTGCTGAATGTCCACGCCCGTGCCGGCCAGCCAGCGCGACAGGGCCACCAGGTCTGCCCGGTAGGCAGCCAGTGTGTTGACGGACAGCCCACGCTCCATCCACACCGCATCGAGGAAACGGTTAACGGCCGGATCAATGACCTCGGCCATCGGCGGGGTCAACACAACTGCTTGGGCGTTATAGGTCACAGGCTGTTCTCGGCTGGCTGTCTCGGACTTCACGCAGTATGGTCAGGACCGCAGCGGCGCAGCGTGACGACCTTCACAGCCGGGCCATCGCGTTAACATAAAGAGAGTTTGTTCACATTATCCGCCCGGACGCCCCTCCCACCGTGCCCAGTCCCGCCCCCCGAACTGCCGTCCTGCCGCTGTTGCTGGCCGCGCCCTACGCGGTCTATGTGGTGACCTTGTTCCTCACGCTGGGATTGCTGGCGCTACTGCTGATCCTGCCGCTGGGCTCGCTGCAGGCGCGGCGGCACATCGTGCGAGCCACTGCGCGCAGCTTCCTGTATCTGGCCGGCCTGCGGCTGCGCCTGCAGCATGCCGAACGCCTGCCGCAGGAGCCCTGCGTGGTCGTGGCCAACCACGCCAGCTATCTGGACGGGGTAGTGATGAAGGCCGCCCTGCCTGCGCGCTTTGCCTTTGTGATCAAGCGGGAAATGAACAACGTGCCCCTGGCCGGCCTGCTGTTGCGCCGGATCGGCGCGGAGTTCGTCGACCGCGGCAAAGGCCATCGCAGCGCCAGGGACGCACGGCGCGTGCTGCGCACGTCGTCCAGCGGCGCCTCGCTGGCGTTTTTCCCGGAAGGCACTTTCGAGACGCAACCCGGCCTGCTGCGGTTCCATTCGGGTGCTTTCGTGGCCGCGGCACGCAGCGGCTACCCCGTCGTGCCCGTGGTGATCCGCGGCACGCGCCAGGCCATGCCGTCCCACCGCTGGTGGCCGCATCCCGGTGTGATCGAAGTCGAGGTGCTCCCGGCCATCAAGCCCACGGCGGCGACGCCGGAGGCTGCCGTGGTAGAACTCAAAACACGCGCCCGGGCGCTGATCCTGGAACGACTGGACGAGCCCGACCTCGCGCCCTGACCCGCCTCTGGTGCCCGGCGTCGCTGCGGTATCCTAGCCACCACCCGGCGTTTCCCTGTGAGGCTCGATGACTGACCGTGACGTGATGGAATACGACGTGCTGATCGTCGGTGGCGGCCCAGCCGGCCTGGCCTGCGCGATCCGCCTCAAGCAGCTCAAGTCGGACCTGAACGTCTGCGTCCTCGAGAAAGCGGCCGCCATCGGCAGTCACGCCCTCTCCGGCGCCGTCATGGAACCCGGCCCCCTCGACACCTTGCTGCCCGGCTGGCGCGATGCGCCGCCGGCCGTCTGCGTGCCGGCCACCCGTGACGAGCTGCGCCTGCTCACCCGCAAGGGCCAGGTGCGACTGCCGGTCCCGCCGCAGCAGCACAACGCGGGCAACGTCATCGTTTCGCTGGGCTTGCTCACGCCGCAGTTGGCACAGGCTGCCGAAGCGCTCGGCGTAGATGTCTTCGCCGGCTTTGCGGGTGCCGCCATGCTTTACACCGAGGCCGGTGCCGTGGCCGGCGTGCAGATTGGTGACATGGGCCTGGGCAAAAACGGGCAGCCCGGTCCGGATTACGCGCCGGGGCCGGAAATCCGCGCCGGCATCACGGTGCTTGCCGAGGGCTGCCGCGGCAGCCTGACCAAGACGCTGATCGCACGTTTCGACCTCGACAAAGACTGTTCGCCCCAGACCTATGCGCTGGGCATGAAGGAACTCTGGCAACTGCCCGAGGGCCGCGTGGAGCCCGGGCTCATCCAGCATTCGATGGGCTGGCCGCTGGACACCGCGACCTATGGCGGCAGTTTTGTCTATCACCTGAATGACAACCGCGTGTACGTCGGGTTCGTGGCTGGCCTGGATTACAAAGACCCGCGTTTCAGCCCGTTCGAGGCCTTCCAGCAGTTCAAGCACCACCCCTCGATGCGCGCGCTGCTGGACGGCGGCGAAGTCATCGCCGCCGGGGCGCGCACCATCGCAGCGGGTGGTTGGCAGTCGCTGCCACAACTGGACATGCCCGGCGCGCTGCTCGTCGGTGATGCCGGCGGCACACTCAACTTCCCCAAGATCAAGGGTATCCACCAGGCCATCCGCAGCGGCATGCTGGCAGCCGAACACATCGCCGACACCGGCGTTGCCGCAGGGTTCGATGCGCGCTGGCGTGCTTCCCCTGGCGGGCAGGAACTGCGCAAGGTGCGCAACATCAAGCCCGGCTTCAAGGGCGGCCTGTGGGCCGGCCTGGTCAACGGGGCTTTCGAGACGCTCACCGGCGGTCGCCTGCCGTGGACGCTGAAGAACAGCAGCAACACCGCGCTCCACAAGCTCGATGACTACGCCTCGCCGGATCGCGGCTGGGTCGAGCGCAGCCTGGCGCCGCGCGATCGTCTGGCCTCGGTGTTCCTGGCCTCCACCTCGCACGACGAGGCGCAGCCGGCGCACCTGAAGGTGGCCGACACGTCGATCTGCGCAACACGCTGCGCCACCGAGTACGGCAACCCGTGCACGCGTTTCTGCCCGGCGAACGTCTACGAGATGGTCGATGACGGCGCGGGTGCCAAGCGGCTGCAGATCAACGCGGCCAACTGCGTGCACTGCAAGGCCTGCGACATCAAAGACCCCTACGCACAGATCACCTGGACGACACCCGAGGGTGGCTCCGGACCCAACTATCCGGGGCTCTGAGCGCAACTCTTTCACCAGCGCTTCATGCCCTGCGGCTACACTCCGCGCGCATGAGCGCCCAATCCCACAGACCCGAAAAAGCAGGCCGCCTCGCCGCCCTGCGCGAGGCACTGGATGATGGCGCCATCCGGTCTGCCCAGCGCCTCATCAGCACACTGCACCCGGCAGAGGTGGCGCAGCTACTGGAGTCCCTGCCTCCGGCGCGGCGCGAGATTGTCTGGGAACTCACCGACCCTGAGCTCGACGGCGACGTCCTGGTCGAACTCAGCGAGGACGTGCGCGACGAGCTGATCCGGGACATGGATCCCGAAGAGCTGGCTGCCGCTGCCGAAGGCATGGAGGTCGACGACCTCGCCGACCTCATCGACAGCCTGCCCGAGACGGTCACGCAACAACTGCTGCGCAATATGGACCAGCAGGACCGCGAGCGCCTGACGCGCATGCTGTCCTGGCCCGAAGACACCGCCGGCAGCCTGATGAACACCGACACCGTGAGCGTGCGCGCTGACGTGTCGCTGGAAGTGGTGCAGCGTTACCTGCGCATGCGCGGCGAATTGCCCGAACGCACCGACCGGCTGTTTGTGGTCGACCGCCAGGACCGCTTCCTGGGCACGGTGACTCTGGTCCGCCTGCTCACCGATGACCCGGACCGACTGGTGGGATTGAGCCTCGACACCGAGGCCCCCCGCATTGCGCCGGACATGCCAGCGAGCGAAGTCGCGCAACTGTTCAAGGCCCGCGACCTGGTCTCCACGGCCGTTGTCGATGACGCCGGCCTGCTGCTGGGGCGCATTACCATCGACGACGTCGTCGACGTCATCACCGAAGAGGCGGCCCACGAAGTCATGGCCGGTGCCGGTCTGCGCGACGAAGAAGACGTCTTCGCCGGCGTCGTGCCGTCCACGCGCCGCCGCTCACTCTGGCTGGGCATCAACCTGGCCACGGCCTTCCTGGCCTCCTATGTGGTGAGCGAATTCGAAGGCACCATCGCCAAGGTCGCTGCGCTCGCCGTGCTCATGCCCATCGTGGCCAGCATGGGTGGCATTGCCGGCACGCAGACCGTCACCCTGATCATCCGCGGCATCGCGCTGGGGCAGGTGCAGTGGCGCGACACGCGCTGGCTGCTGTTCCGGGAAATCGGCGTCGGGGTTCTCAACGGCCTGCTCATGGCAGCCGTCGTGGGCGTGGCCACGCTCCTGTGGCTGGGCACCTGGAAAATCGCTGCGATCATCGGCGCGGCCATGCTGGTCAACCTGTTCGCCGCGGCCGCCGTCGGCGTCATCGTGCCCCTGAGCCTGCGGCGGCTGAATATCGATCCGGCCCTGTCAGCCGGCGTGATCCTCACGACCTTCACCGACTGCATCGGTTTTGCGACGCTGCTGGGCCTGGGCACCCTCTTCCTGACCTGAGCGATCGGCGCGGCGCCGGTCCAGGAACGCCACGATCTCCCCCGACCGCTGCATCGCATCGCGATAACCCAGGGCAATGAGCTCCTGCGTGTAGGTCGATTCGAACATCAGGTAGCTGGCCAGCCGCGACCCGTGCACATCCCGCGCACCCGTCACCCGCAGCAGCGCCCGCAGGCTGCGCGGCAGGCTGCCGATGTGCCTGGCCGCGATATCGCGGGGGTCTTCGCTGGGCGTGATGAGCAGTGTTTCGATCTCCTGCGCACCCGGCATGCTCTGCGGGTCACAGCGCAGCAACTGGTTGACCCGTTCCATCTGTTCCTGGTCGGCGTACACCTGGTCCATGAACAGGTTATCCAGCGCATAACCCAGCAGCTGGCCCGGTCCTGGCGCTGGCAGACGGGTCGCCGGCGGCTGATGGGCCGAGGCATCCTCCGGGGCGCGCACGCCGATGATCAGCAGGCGCGTGGCGCCCAGATGGGCCGCCGGGCTCAGCGGGGCCAGCTGGCGCATGGCACCGTCGCCATGAAACTCCGTACCGATTGGCTCCGGCGCGAACAGGAAGGGCACCGCCAGGCTCGCCATCAGGTGATTGAGGTGCAGGTCGGCCTGGCGTCCGATGTGGCCGCGACGGGTCCATTCCTGGCGGCCCGGATGGCTGCTGAAAAAAGCCACCGACAGGGCGCTGGAATAACTGGTGGCGCAGAGCGCCAGCGCATCGAGGTCCCCGCGCTGCACGCCACGCTTCAGGCCGTGCCAGGACACGCTGCGGGCCAGCAGCTCCCGCAGCGGACGGTTGTTGAACAGCGACTTGGGCGGCGCCACCAGCAGGCCGGCGGTCACCAGCGAGCCCAGCCAGCGCAACCCTGCCGACAGCATCTTCCAGCCGCCGACCTCGAACACCTGGTCAACGTGGAAGCCGGCCCAGACCCGTTCGATCTCTGCGACAGCCTTGTGCCAGCGCCGAGCCCGCCCGGCAATGACGGCCGCCGCTACCGCACCCGCTGACGTGCCCACGATCACCCGGAACGGGTTGGGCCGGTTTGGCAGCAGCTCGGCAATGGCCTTGAGCACGCCCACCTGGTAGGCGGCGCGCGCGCCGCCACCTGTCAGCACAAGGCCGGGAACTGAACGTGGTGGTGACGTATCCAAACTGTTGCCGTTAAGATCAAGTCAGATGCTGGGCAAACCGTACCCAGTCAGGGGGATACCATGCTTTCACGTTCCGCATCCACATTGAACCTCAGAAACCTGATGGCCGGCGCAGCGCTGGCTGCCGTCTCAGCCCTGGCCCTGGCGGCCGATCCGGCTCCGGTCGCTGCCCCGGCGGCTGCCGAAGCCACTGCCACGCCAGCCGTCGGCACCGCCGCCCCGGGGTTCCGCCTGCAGGACCAGAACGGCAAGTGGATCAGCCTGGACGAGCAGCGCGGCAAGTGGGTCGTGTTGTACTTCTACCCCAAGGACCAGACGCCGGGCTGCACGACCGAAGCCTGCGAGTTCCGCGATGACGTCTTTGCCTTCCGCAAGGCCGACGCCGTGGTGCTGGGCATCAGCGTCGATGACGTGGAATCGCACAAGGCCTTTTCAGAGAAGCACGGGCTGCCGTTCTCGCTGCTGGCCGATGCCACCAAGGAAATCACCCGCAAATATGGCGTGCTGACCAACTTTGGCCCGATGGTGATCGCGCGCCGCGACACCTTCCTGATCGATCCGCAGGGCAAGATCGTGCGGCACTACGAAAAGGTGAAGCCAGACGGCCATTCCAAGGCCGTGCTCGCCGATATTGCCGAGCTGAAGGCCGCCAAGCCCAAGGGCTGATGCGGCGGGCGTGCCGCAGCGGGTGGACCGCTGCGGCTACCGGCTCAGCGGCGGATGACCCGCAGGATCTGCAGCGTGTTGGTGCCGCCCTGCACGCCTGACAGGTCGCCCTTGGTCAGGATGATCTGGTCGCCGACATCCACGAGTTTGCTCTCGATCAGGCGATCGAAAATCGCCTCGTACATTTTCTCGCCGCTGATGTGGGTGACATCAAACAGCACCGGCTGCACACCGCGGTAGAGCGTCACGCGGCCGCGCGTGGCTTCCTGGCGGGTGAAGGCATAAATCGGAATGTCGACGCGGATGCGGGACATCCACAGCGGCGTCAGCCCCGACTCGGTCAGTGCCACGATGGCGCGTACGCGCATGTGGTTGGCCGTGTACATGACGGCCTTGGCGATGGCCTCTTCGGTGTTGGAGAACTCGCCCTCGGTGCGCACTGCACCCGGATTGCCCAGCTCGTACTTCTCGGCCCCGAGGATGACTTCTTCCATGGCCTGGACGGCCTTGATGGGGAACTTGCCGGTGGCCGTCTCGGCCGACAGCATCACCGCATCGGTGCCGTCGAGCACGGCATTGGCCACGTCGCTGACCTCGGCGCGCGTCGGCACCGGGCTCTGGATCATGGACTCCATCATCTGCGTCGCCGTGATGACCACGCGATTGGCCGCCAGCGCCTGCTGGATGATCGTCTTCTGCAGGCCCGTGAGCTCGGCGTAGCCCATCTCCACGCCCAGGTCGCCACGCGCAACCATCACCGCATCGGTGGCGGCGAGGATCTGGCTGAGGTTTTCGATGGCTTCGTGGCGCTCGATCTTGGCCACCATGTGCGCCGTGCCGCGCCACTTGCGCAGTTCGGCCTGGGCACGACGGATGTCGGCCGCATCGCGCGCAAAGGACACTGCCAGGTAGTCAACGCCCATCTCGGCCGACAGCTTGATGTCTTCGAGATCTTTGTCGGTGAGTGCCGGCGCGGACAGGCCGCCGCCCTGGCGATTGAGGCCCTTGCGATTGGACAGCTCGCCGCCGACACGGGTCACGCACTCGATGCGCGTGCCGATGACCGAGGTGACGTTGAGGATGATGAAGCCATCGGCCAGCAGCAGCGTGTCACCGGCCTTCACGTCACGCGGCAGGTCCTTGTAGGCGCAACCGACTTCGCGCTCGTTGCCCGCGGTCGGGTCGAGGCTGGTGTCGAGCGCGAACGGCTGGCCTTCGGCCAGGTGGATCTTGCCGTCGACGAAGCTCTCGATGCGGATCTTGGGGCCCGACAGGTCGGCCAAGATGCCGACCGGACGCCCGACGTCCTTGGCGGCCTCGCGCAACTGGACCATGCGACGGCGGGCATCTTCACGACCGCCATGGGAGAAGTTGATGCGTGCCAGGTCCAGCCCCGCGCGGATCATTTCGCGCAGGACTTCCGGATCATCCGTGGCCGGCCCGAGAGTGCCGACAATCTTCGTACGCCTTAACATGACTGCTTCTGCCTACCTGGCGCCGTCGTGCCTACGGCGCGTTGTTCAATGGGATGCGCGGTCTTCGAGCACCGCGACTGCGGGCAGCGTCTTGCCCTCGACGAACTCGAGGAACGCGCCACCGCCCGTAGATATATAGGAAATACCGTCTTCGACGCCGTATTTCTCGATGGCCGCCAGCGTATCGCCGCCGCCGGCCAGCGAGAAGGCCTTGCTGCTGGCAATGGCATTGGCCACCGCCCGCGTGCCCTCGCCGAACTGGTCGAACTCGAACACGCCCACGGGGCCGTTCCACAGCACGGTACCGGCTTCGCCGATGATCTTGGCGAAGCGTTCGGAGGTGTCGGGGCCTACATCGAGAATGAGGTCATCGGGTGCGACCTCGTGCATGTCGCGCACGTCGGCATGGGCCGTCGCGGCGAACTCCTTGGCCGTCACCACGTCGCTGGGCAACGGGATGTCGGCCCCGCGCTCATGGGCCCGGGCCATCAACCGGCGGCAGGTTTCAAGCTGCTCGCGCTCGCACAGCGACTTGCCGACATCGACGCCGCTGGCCGCGAGAAAGGTGTTGGCGATGCCGCCGCCCACGATCAGGCGGTCGACCTTCTCGAGCAGGGCCTCGAGAATGGTGAGCTTTGTGCTGACCTTGGAGCCGGCGACGATGGCCACCAGCGGCCGCCGGGGCTTCTGCAGCGCACGCTCCAGGGCATCGAGTTCGCTGACGAGCAGCGGGCCAGCGCAGGCCACGGGGGCAAAGCGGGCCACCCCATGCGTGCTGGCCTCGGCGCGGTGCGCCGTGCCGAAGGCATCCATGACGAAGACATCACAGAGTGCGGCCATGCGCCGCGAGAGGTCTTCGTTGTCTTTCTTTTCGCCCTTGTTGAAGCGGACGTTCTCGCACAGAACAACCGCCCCCGGCTCGACGCTGACGCCATCGAGCCAGTCCTTCACCAACGGCACGCTCTTGCCGAGCAGCGCCGACAGGCGGGCAGCGACCGGAGCCAGTGACAGCTCCGGGTCGTAGCGGCCTTCTTCCGGACGTCCCAGATGTGACAGCAGGATCACGCGGGCGCCCTTCTCGAGCGCCAGGCGGATGGTGGGCAGCGAGGCGCGGATGCGCGCATCGCTGGTGACCTCACCGTCCTTGATGGGGACGTTGAGGTCTTCCCGGATCATCACCCGCTTGCCCGCGAGATCCAGCTTGGTCATCTCCAGGACTTTCATCTTACTTGGCCTTCGACCAGGCCAGCGCGGTGTCCAGCATGCGGTTGGAGAAGCCCCACTCGTTGTCGTACCAGGAGCAGACCTTCACGATCGAGCCGTCGATGACCTTGGTCAGCGTGGCATCGAAGGTCGAGGAGGCCGGGTCGTGGTTGTAGTCGATGGAGACCAGCGGCGCCTCGGTGTAGGCCAGCACGCCCTTGAGCGCGCCCTCGGCAGCCGACTTCACCAGCTGGTTGATCTCTTCGACGCTGGTGGCACGGTTGGCCGTGAACGTCAGGTCGACCATGGACACGTTGATCGTCGGCACGCGGATGGCGAAGCCATCGAGCTTGCCCTTGAGCTGCGGCAGCACCAGGCCCACGGCGGCGGCGGCGCCCGTCTTGGTCGGGATCATCGACATCGTGGCCGAGCGCGCGCGACGCAGGTCCTCGTGGTAGACGTCCGTCAACACCTGGTCGTTGGTGTAGGCGTGGATCGTGGTCATCAGGCCGTGCTTGAGACCGACGCTGTCGTTGAGCACCTTGGCCAGCGGAGCCAGGCAGTTGGTCGTGCACGAGGCATTCGAGACCACCGTGAACTCGGACTTCAGCACGTCGTGGTTCACGCCATAGACAACCGTGGCATCGACATCGCTGCCGCCCGGTGCGGAAATCAGCACCTTCTTGGCGCCGGCGGCAATGTGCGCCGAGGCCTTGGCCTTGCTCGTAAAGAAGCCCGTGCACTCGAACACAATGTCGACGCCCAGCTCGCCCCAGGGCAGCTTCGACGGGTCGCGCTGGGCCAGCACCTTGATGCGGTCGCCATTGACGACCATGCAGTCTTCATCGACCACGACGGTGCCATGGAACTTGCCATGCGCGGTGTCGTAGCGGGTCAGGTGCGCATTGGTCTTGGCATCGCCCAGGTCGTTGATGGCCACGATCTGAATGTCGTGGGTGCGACCCGACTCATACAACGCCCGGAGGATGTTGCGGCCGATACGTCCGTAACCATTGATGCCAACCTTGATCGCCATGGTGTGTCCTCGGGTTCAGTTATTGAGTAATTCTACGATTGTTCGCTGCAGATTTTCGGCCGTCAGGCCGAAATGGCGATACAGGTCGGACGCCTTGCCGGAGGCACCGAACTGGTCGATGCCCAGCACGCGGCCCTGGGTGCCGACATAGCGCCACCACAGGCCGGTGGCACCGGCCTCGATGGCGACCCGGCGCGTCACGGCAGCCGGCAGCACGGACTCGCGCCAGGCGGCATCCTGCTGCTCGAAGACCTCGGCGCAGGGCATCGAGACAAGGCGCACGCGGCGGCCCAGCGCCGCCAGGGCCTGCACCACCTCGACGCCCAATGCGACCTCGGAGCCGGTGGCGATGAGGATCGCCTCGGGCACGCCGTCGGTGTCGAGCAGCGTGTAGCCACCGCGGCCCATCGCGGCCGTCTGGGCCGGTGTGCGCGGCTGCTGCGGCAATGCCTGCCGCGTCAGCACCAAGGCCGACGGGCCATCGGCCCGCTCGACGCTGGCGACCCAGGACGCCGCTGTCTCGGCCGCATCGCAGGGGCGCCACACGGCCAGGTTGGGCATGAGGCGCAGGCTGGCCACGTGCTCGATGGGCTGGTGGGTCGGGCCGTCCTCACCCAGGCCGATCGAGTCGTGCGTGTAGACCAGTATGACGCCCTGCTTCATCAGCGCGGCCATCCGCACGGCATTGCGCGCGTAATCGGAGAAGACCAGGAAGGTGCCCGCGTAGGGACGGAAGCCGCCATGCAGTGCCAGGCCGTTCATCATCGCGGTCATCGCGAACTCGCGGACGCCGTAGTTGATGTAGTTGCCGCTGGCATCCGTGGCGGTGACCGCGCGCGAATCCTTGCGGAAGGTATTGTTGGAACCCGAAAGGTCGGCAGAGCCACCGAGCAGCTCGCCCAGGTGCGGGCCAATGATATTCAGCGCGAACTGCGACGACACGCGCGTGGCCTGGCCAGCGCCCACTGCGGCGGCCTGCTGCGCCAGGTCGGCCTTCACGGCGTCCCAGTTGGCGGGCAGTTCGCCCCGCAACCGACGACCCAGCTCGGCAGCCAGGTCGGGGTGCGCGGCGCTGTACTGTGCGAACAGCGCATTCCAGCTGTCCTGCGCCTGCTGGCCGGCAGCACGCTGGTCCCAGTCTGCACGGATGTCAGCCGGGATCTCGAACGGCGGATGAGCCCAGCCGATGTGCTTGCGCGTGGCCTCGATCTCGGCAGCGCCCAGCGCCTCGCCGTGCGCCTTGCTGCTGCCCGCCCGGTTGGGCGAACCGAAACCGATGACCGTCTTGCAGCAGATCAGCGTCGGGCGCTCGTCCTGCGACTGCGCGTCCTGGATGGCCGCGGCGATGGCGGCGGCATTGTGGCCATCGACAGCGCGGACGACCTTCCAGCCATAGGCCTCGAAGCGCGCCGGCGTGTCATCGGTGCACCAGCCCGTCACGTCGCCGTCGATCGTGATGCCGTTGTCGTCGAAGAAGGCCACGAGCTTGCCGAGCTTGAGCGTGCCGGCCAGCGAGCAGGCCTCGTGAGAGATGCCTTCCATCAGGCAGCCATCACCCAGGAACACATAGGTGCGGTGGTCGACCACCGGCAGGCCCGGACGGTTGAACTGCGCGGCCAGCAGCTTCTCGGCCAGCGCCATGCCCACGGCATTGGCAATGCCCTGCCCGAGGGGGCCGGTGGTGGTCTCGATGCCCAGGTGCGTGTCGCGCTCCGGGTGGCCCGCGGTGTGTGAGCCCAGCTGACGGAAGGCACGGATGTCATCCAGCGACAGCGGATAGCCTGTCAGGTGCAGGACCGAATACAGCAGCATCGACGCGTGGCCGTTGGAGAGCACGAAGCGGTCGCGGTTCCACCAGGTCGGGTCGGAGGGGTTATGGCGCATCACGCCGCGCCAGAGCACCTCGGCGATGTCTGCCATGCCCATGGGAGCACCCGGGTGACCGGAGTTGGCCTGCTGGACGGCGTCCATGGACAGGGCACGGATGGCATTGGCAAGTTCTTGGTGAGATGGCATTCGGGTAAGCGGCTCGCGCGAAGGTAGAAGGGGGAGTTAGCCCGCCATTTTCTACCCCGGCGGCACCTTCGGCAAATCAAAGTGCCCGGCTGGCCCGGGAGCGACACTGTGTAGGGTCTGGCGGGATGGCCATCACGGTCTCCACCGCAAGCGATTGGTAAACTGGTCTTCTATCGCCACCCGCTGAGTACCGTGAGCCAGTCACTCGTCACGCTCGTCCAATTGACCGACCCACACCTGTTCGCCGACCCTGCCGGGCGCTTACGCGGGGTTCCGACGCTGGCCGCCCTGCAGGCGACCCTGGCCGCTGCCAGCGCGCAGATCCAGACCTGCCAGGCCGTGCTGGCGACCGGCGACCTGGTGCAGGACGAAATCGGCGGCTATGCGCATTTTCGCCAGGCCTTTAGCGGCCTCGGCAAGCCGGTGCTGTGCATCCCGGGCAACCACGATGACGCCCCGGCGCTCGCGCAGGCCCTGCAGGGGGCGCCGTTCCAGGTCGGCGGTCACGCGGACTTTCTGGGCTGGCGTGTGGTGCTGCTGGACAGCAGCGTCGCGCGGCAGGCACAGGGGGCGCTGTCTCCGGCCCAGCTGGCTGCGCTCGATGCTGCACTGGCCACTGCCCCGGGGGAGCACGCGCTGATCGCCCTGCACCACCACCCCGTCACGATGGCCAGCGAGTGGCTCGATACCGTGGGGCTGGCCAATGCCGAGGCATTCTTTGAGGTCATCGATCGCCACCCCAAGGTGCGCGGCATCGTGTTCGGCCATGTGCACCAGGCCTTCGAAACCACCCGCCAGGGCGTGCGCATCCTGGGCACGCCGTCGACCTGCGCGCAGTTCCTGCCGCGCGCGCGGGACTTCGAGGTGGACGTCCTGCCACCGGGCTACCGGGTGCTGACGTTATCGCCCACGGGGCAGATCGACAGCCAGGTGGCCTGGCTGTCAGAAGCCCAGCGCCATCAGCTGACCGGCGGCGTCTCCGTGCGCACGGCGACCAGCCAGAACTCCTTGCGGACCTGAAGGCCATCGGCAAGGCGCTGCGCGACGGCGCGCAGCGGTGCCAGCAGGCACTCACCGGCCCTGCGCAGCAGACTGGCGCGCCGATGCAGCAGCTGCGGATTCACGGCCACCACTCTGAACCCCTCCTGCTCGAGCAGCCGGGTCAGCGTCTGCGGGGTGTAATACACGAAGTGCTCGCGGCCATGCGCAGACGGCAGGTAATAGCGGCTGGCCTGCGGCGCGGCCACGGCCTTGCGGTACCCGGCATGCGGGATCGCGATGAACACGCCGCCACCCGGACGCAGCACGCGCCGCACTTCACGCACCGCGGCGCGCGGATCGGCCGTGTGTTCCAGCACATGCTTCATCGTCACCAGCCCGAACTCCCCCTCGGCAAAGGGCAGCTGACTGAGCTCGCCGCGCTCGGCACGAAAGCCCTGGTCGCGACAGGCCTGGATCGCGTACTGGCTGAGGTCCGACCCCGTGGGTGCAAGCCCCAGCTCGCGCGCGGCCCGCAGCGTGTAGCCCACTGAACAGCCGATATCCAGCAGCGGGCCGGGCTCGACGTGATTGAGCAGGTCGAGGATCTGGTTGCGGGACTTCTGGATGCGGCGACGGGTACGCTGCGTGTAGCGACGCCCCTGGTCTCCAGCGCCGAAGTAGCCACTCTCGTAGAATTCCGCAGCCGCCGGATCGGGTTGCTCGCTGCGCTTGTAGATCAGACTGCACTCGCAGCGGACCCAGGTCAGCTCGGGATAGACGGCCAATTCGCGGGCCTGGCTGCCACCACACAGGGGACAGGCGGCAAGCACGATGGGTTGCGATGACACGGATGCAGGACTCTGGCTCATGGGCGGGAGTTTACGGCAGGCCAAGCCACAACGAGGACTCTATGCGCGCACTGATGTATTTCGCCGCCCTGTTTGCTGTCGCCCTGGGACTGGTGGCCGTGGCCACCTGGCCGGCCTGGGAGCTGGTCAACCTGTTCGCCGCGGTGCCCTTCCATCGCGTCGGCAACCGCATCGCCATGCTGGGTCTGGCCATCGGACTGTATGTGGTGGCACGCCGGCTCGGCGTGGCCAACCGATCGGCCATGGGCTATGGCGTAAGGCGCAGCCAGTTTGTCGTCGACCTGCTCAAGGGCGTGGTGTTGGGCGTGCTGTTCATGCTGCCGCTGGCGCTGCTGATGCTGGCGCTGGGCCTGCGCGATCTCAACGCAGGCGTCACGCTGGGTATGCTCGGCAAAGCCCTGCTGGTGGCGCTGGGCAGTGGACTGACCGTTGCCTTTATCGAGGAAACCTTCCTGCGCGGCGCCATGTATTCGGCGGTGTCGCGTGAATCAGGCGTGTTCATCGCCATCGTGTCGACCTCGCTGCTGTATGCCGCCACGCACTTTTTTGCGCGCTACCGCATCGCCCCCGAGGACGTGACGATGCTGAGCGGGCTGGACCTGCTGCGCGGTTCGCTGGGTGAGTTCGCGCAGCCCCGCGCGATCCTCGATGCCTACCTGAGCCTGGCGGCCGTTGGCGCCCTCCTGGCCATCGTGCGCAGCTACCGCGGCAACATCGCTGCCGGCATCGGCCTGCATGCCGGGTGGGTCACCGTCATGCTGGCCGTGCTGCGCCTGACGCGGGTGGACCCGGCCGCCTCGCAGTCCTGGCTGCTGAGCCAGCACGACGGCTTCGTGGGCTACCTGACGCTGGGTTGGACGGCAGTGGCAGCCATTCCGTTGCTGGCCTATTACCGCAGGCAGCGGCGTTGACCTAGTTCGAAGCGTCGTCCTCGTCGGGCTGTTCTGCCGCATCGATGAGGGGGGCCAGGCGATCGAGCCGCTCGATCGGGTCCTCCAGTTCGAGCAACTGCTGCTTTTCCTGCTGCTCCAGCGGCAGGATCTCGGCGAGCCGGCAGGACACCCAGCCCGCGTCGTCGTAATCGCCGGCAATCGAGGCGTAGAGGGACCCCAGTTCGGGCAGGACTTTGCGCAGCAAGTCCGACAGGCGACGATAGGACTCGGGCAGGGCAACGACAGCCTGTGGTGGCAGGCGCTGGATGCGGCCCACACTCAGGCCGTCGGCCTGGCGCCAGCGCTCGACCAGGCGAAATCGGGACTCGCCACGACAAATGATGCCCAGCAGCCCATCCGGCATCGGGTTGAAATCCACGATGCGCGCCAGCGTGCCCAGCTGCATGGTGGCGGCGGCGCCACCGGCCTCGACCCCTTCGCGGATCAACAGCACGCCGAACGGCGACTCGGTCCGCAGGCAACGACGCACCATGTCGGTGTAGCGCGTCTCGAAAATACGCAGGGGCAGCGGCCCACCCGGGAACAGCACGGTGTTGAGCGGGAACAGCGGCACTTCTTCCAGCGTGATGTCGTTCATGCGCGCACCCGGAGTGCATCGAGCAGCTTGTGGTGCAGACCGCCGAAACCGCCATTGCTCATCACCAGCACATGGTCGCCGGCGCGCAGCGTCTGCACCAGCGTCTGCACCAGCCCATCGATGCTGGCGGCCAGCTGCGCGCGCTGGCCCAGTGGCCGCGTGATCTCGCCCGCGTCCCAGCCCAGGTCGGGCGGTGCGTACACAAACACCGCATCAGCACCGGCCAGCGACGGCGCGAGCGTCTCGCGGTGGACGCCCATTTTCATGGTGTTGGAGCGCGGCTCCAGCACAGCCACGAGGCGGGCCGTGCCGATGCGGCGGCGCAGGCCATCGAGGGTGGTGGCAATGGCCGTGGGGTGATGGGCAAAGTCGTCGTAGACCCGCACGCCTGCGGCCTCCCCCGACAGCTCCATGCGCCGACGTACGCCCTTGAACGTGGCGAGCGCGGCGATGCCATGGGCCACGGGCACACCAGCGTGGCGCGCGGCAGCCAGGGCCGCCAGCGCGTTATCGACGTTGTGACCGCCGATCTGCGACCAGCTCACCTGGCCCTGCGACTGACCATCGAGCAGCACTTCGAACCGGCTGTAGTCACTGCCTGGCTCGCTGCGCGCGGACCAGTTGGCGCCCTCGCCGCCTTCGCGGGCAAAGCCTTCGCGCGGCGTCCAGCAGCCCTTGCGCAGGACATCAGACAGGTTGGCATCGGCCGCATTGCAGACCAGGCGTCCGCTGCCCGGCACCGTGCGCACCAGGTGATGGAACTGACGTTTGATCGCCTCGAGGTCCGGATAGATGTCGGCGTGGTCAAACTCCAGGTTGTTCAGGATGACGGTGCGCGGCCGGTAATGGACGAACTTGGCCCGCTTGTCGAAGAACGCCGTGTCGTATTCATCGGCCTCGATCACGAAGAACGGCGCACTGCCCAGGCGTGCGCTGACGTCGAAATTGCCCGGCACGCCGCCGATGAGAAAGCCCGGATCAAGCCCCGCATGGTCCAGGATGTGCGCAAGCAGGCTTGAGGTGCTCGTCTTGCCGTGCGTACCGGCCACGGCCAGCACCCAGCGGTCGTGCAGCACCTCGCGCGCCAGCCATTCAGGCCCTGAGGCGTAGGGAATGCCACGGTCCAGCAGTGCCTCGATAACCGGCACCCCGCGAGTCATGACGTTGCCGATCACCACGACATCGGGCGCCGGGTCCAGCTGCGCAGCGTCGAAGCCTTCGGTGACCTCGATGCCCAGCTGCGCCAGCTGCGTGCTCATCGGCGGATAGACGTTGCGGTCGGACCCGGTGACACGATGGCCGGCCGCCCGGGCAATGGCCGCAATGCCACCCATGAACGTGCCGCAGATGCCAAGAATGTGTACGTGCATGAGGAGGCCTCAGGGGGCTGCTTTGTCAGGCAGCAAGGCGAGCACCAGCAACGCTTCGAGCGCCGAGTGCGCCAGCACCAGGGCGACGCAGGAGGTCGTGGGCCACTCGGTGGCCGAGCGGACGATGCGGGCCATGATGGCCACTGTCCAAACCGCCATCGCCACAACGGCCAGCGCGGCGCCCGGTGACATCGCTTCTGGCGTGAGTACCTGGCCGGCCAGGAACCACTGCAGCAGTCCGCCCAGCGGGGCGAGCACGAACTGCACACCAAAAACCGCGCTCGCGGTCTGCAGGTAGCGACTGGGCTTGCGAGCAAGGCGCAGCACGACCCAGTACCATAGCAGCGACACGGCGATACTCACTGCCAGCAACCCAAACGGGTCGCCGCTGGCGTCGGGCAGGAACCCGGCGACCACCAGACTGATGCCTGCGTACGCGGACACCATCGACACCAGGTGTCCGACGGAAGCCGGCGCGTCCTCGGGACCACGCCTCAGCAGGGCGATCTCGATGTACAGCAGCAGGGAACGCAGCAAAGCCGGACGTTGGGTGTCGCTCACGACGCCTCTCGCAGATAGGGATGAGCGATTCTACACAGGCAGGACCCGCACACGATGAACGCGATCGAACCGATCACCCATTCCCCGCAGCACGCCACGCGGCTGCGCGAACTGGCCGCCGAGATGGCCGCTTCCCCCTATGTGGGCCTGGACACCGAATTCCTGCGGGAGCGCACCTACCGCGCCCAGCTGTGCCTGCTGCAGATCTCGACCCCGACGCGCTGCGAGTGCGTCGACCCCCTGGGCGACGCCGACCTGGCGCTGATGCGTCCGGCCCTGTCCGCCGCGACGCCCATCAAGATCATGCATGCCGCGCGGCAGGACCTTGAAGTCCTCTGGCCCCTGTTCGGTGCCGTGGGTCCCGTCTTCGATACCCAGGTGGCCGCCGGTCTCACCGGCCTGCCGGCACAGGTGGGCTATGGCGAACTCGTGCGACGGCTGGTGGGCGTGGAACTGGACAAGTCGCACACGCGCACCGACTGGTCGCGCCGTCCGCTGAGTGCGGCCCAACTGACCTACGCAGTCGATGATGTGCGCTACCTGGCACCGTTGCGTGACGCACTGCTGGAGCAGCTGGACAAGCTGGGACGCCTGGCCTGGCTGGAGGAAGAGCTGCTGCCGCTGATCGCCGCTGACAACCTGTTTGTGGATCCGGCCAAGGCCTGGGAGCGCCTGAAGGGCACCACCGAACTGGATGAGGACCGTCAGCGCCTCACGCGCGAACTGGCCGCCTGGCGCGAACGGCGGGCGTCGGACCGGAACCGGCCACGGTCCTGGATCCTGGAGGATGCGGGCCTGAGGGCCATCGTCATGCGAGTGCCCCGCGATCTGCAGGCCCTGCAGGGACTCACGGAACTGGAGCCGGGATTCATCGCCAACAGTGGTACTGACATCCTGCGGGTCGTGCAGGAAGCCGGCATGCCACAGTCACTGCCGCCGCTGCCGGGACGGGCACGGCCGGACCCTGTCCTCACGGAATGCGTGAAGAAACTCGGACTGGTAGCAAAGGACGCCGCGTTGGCGCTGGGACTGAGCCCGGAGATCCTCGCCACGCGACGCGAGCTGGAACAGCTCGCGCGCGGGGAGAGGGAGGTCAGCCTGTTGAGCGGCTGGCGCCGCGCCGCAGTCGGCGAGGCCTTGCTGGCCGCTCTCTAGACGGAGACTCAGCGGCCCTTGGCCACCTTTTTGGCGGCCTTGCGGGCTACCTTTTTGCCAGCCTTCTTGGCGGCCTTCTTGGCGGCCTTCTTGGCAACCTTCTTGGCGGCCTTCTTGGCAGGCTTCTTCACGATCGGGGTTGCGACCTTGCGAGCGGCCTTCTTAGCGGCCTTTTTCTTCGCAACTTTCTTGTCAGCTTTCTTCTTCACAGATTTCCTTGTCGTCTTGGTGACCGGCTTCGGCGCCGGCCTGCTTGTCGCCTTGCGCGCGACTTTCCGGGCTGCCTTTTTAGCGACAGCCTTTTTCTTTTTCACGGCCTTCTTCTTGCGGGCTGGCTTGGCCGTCGTAACGGCAAGCGCATCGACCAGCAGGCGCGTGATGTCATCGATATCGCCCTGCGCGTTGATCACGCGCAACAGGCCCTGTTTGCGGTAGTACTCCACCAACGGACGGGTCTGCTGCTCGTAGACCTGCAGGCGATTGACCACAGTCGCTTCGTTGTCGTCGGGACGCTGGAACAGCAGCGGCTTGTCGCTGCACTGCTGGCAGCGCGGCTGCTCGCCCAGCGGCATCGTGTAGATGTTGTAGACGCTGCCGCACTGCTGGCAGCTACGACGACCGGCAATGCGGCGCGTCAACTCGGTGTAGTCCACATCCAGCAGCACCACGGCGGTCAGCGGCTTGCCCACCTGACCCAGCAGCTTGTCGAGCGCAGCGGCCTGCGCGAGGTTGCGCGGAAAGCCGTCGAGAATGAAACCACCTGCGGTATCGGCATCACCCATGCGCTCACGGATCATGCCCAGCACGATGGAGTCGTCGACGAGTTTGCCGGCCTGCATCGCATCCTTGGCCGCGAGGCCAAGCGGCGTGCCACGGGCCACTGCTGAACGCAGCAGGTCTCCGGTAGACACCTGCGGAATGCCGAAGCGCTGCACGAGGCGCTGGGATTGTGTGCCTTTGCCAGAGCCCGGGGCTCCGAGAAGAACAATGCGCATGATCGAAAGTCACCGTATGAATATCGTGATGGCCGCACAGGGCAGCCTTCTGGCACAGTACCGATACCCTGCAGAAGGGTCAAACCACCCAGCAGATACAAGGGAGCGGCGGCATGGCCAAGCCAGTCAAGAAATCTACCGTCAAAGCACAGCCCCGCAACGCATTCTACGCTCAGTCGGGCGGCGTGACGGCCGTCATCAACGCTTCAGCGGCTGGCGTTATCGAGACGGCACGCAAATATCGTCGCCAGATCGGCAAAGTGTATGCCGGACGCCACGGCATCATCGGCGCACTCACGGAAGACCTCATCGACGTCAGCCAAGAGTCACCTGCCACGATCCGCGCATTGCGCCACACGCCTGCAGGTGCCTTCGGATCCGCACGCTTCAAGCTCAAGGGCCTGGAACAGAACCGGGCCGAATATGAGCGTTTGATCGAGGTTTTCAGGGCTCACAACATCGGCTACTTCTTCTACAACGGTGGCAACGACTCCATGGACACCGCGCACAAGGTGTCCCAGATCGGCGAGGCATTGGGCTATCCCATCACCTGTGTCGGCATCCCCAAGACCGTCGACAACGACCTGCCACTGACCGACTGCTGCCCGGGTTTCGGATCGGTCGCCAAGTACATCGCCGTTTCCACGCGCGAGGCGGCCATGGATGTGGCGTCGATGGCACGCACTTCCACCAAGATCTTCGTGCTCGAGGTCATGGGACGACACGCAGGCTGGATCGCTGCCGCAGGCGGCCTGGCGGGCAAAAAGGCCGGGGACGCACCCCAGATCATCCTGTTCCCGGAGATCCCGTTCGAGAAGCAGGCCTTCATGGCCCGCGTGAAGCACAGTGTCGAGACGCAGGGTTACTGCGTCATCATCGTCTCGGAAGGCACCAAGTACCCGGATGGGCGCTTCCTGGCCGAAGCCGGCACACGCGATGCGTTCGGCCATGCGCAGCTGGGCGGCGTGGGTCCGGTGGTCGCCAACATGGTGCGCGAGGAGCTGGGCTACAAATACCACTGGGCCGTAGCGGACTACCTGCAGCGCTCAGCGCGGCACATCGCCTCGAAGGTGGACGTCGAGCAAGCGTATGCAGTGGGCAAGGCGGCCGTGGAGTTTGCCGTGCAGGGGCTCAACGCCGTGATGCCGGCCATCATCCGCAAGTCCTCGCGTCCCTACCGCTGGAAAATCGAGCCGGTGCCCCTGGCCAAGGTCGCCAACGTCGAGAAGACCGTGCCGCGCAACTTCATCACGGCGGATGGCTTTGGCATTACGGCGGCCTGCCGACGCTACCTCGAGCCGCTGATCGCAGGTGAGGACTACCCACCGTATGTCGATGGCCTGCCCGACTATGTGCGCATCAAAGGCAAGTCTGTCCGGCGCAAGCTGAAGACCGGCTTCACGGTGTGAAGCAGCGCGCGGGTTCCGCCCGCGCCATTTTGGCACTGGGCCTGGGCCTCGTCCTGTGCAGTGCCCAGGCCGGGGCACAGACTGCGCCGCCCGGCGCAGACCGGGCCTTTGCCAGCTACGCGTTCGCGTCGGAACTGGGATCTGGCGTCTACGAGATCAATGGCCGGGCACTGCAGATCTACCGCCTGCCCTTCGCCTTCGAGCGCGAAGGCTGGCGCCTGACCCTGCCGGTCACAGTGGGGCTGCTGGACTTCCGTAGCAGCGATGTCATCAACCTGAACCTGCCCCAGGGCATCGGATCAGTCAGCCTGGTGCCGGGCATCGAGCAGGACCATGCGCTGACACCGGACTGGTGGCTCACCCACTTTGCCAAGGCCGGCTACACCAAGGCCTCCGGTCACGCGGCCGATTCCGTGCAGTTTGGGCTGGGAGTGCGGAGCACCTGGCGCAGGCCCGGCACACGCACGGACAGCCAGGGCACGGTGCTGCCCCGCGCGGTGGAATACGTGCTGTTCAACGAGTTGAACCTGGCCGTTGCCGACTTGCGTGGTCCGCTACCCGGAGACTCGTTCCTGCGCCTGCGCAACGCCGCGCAATGGGATTTCGCGACACCCGCGCACCTGGGTGACCGGCACCTGCGCATCGCCCCTTATTTGCTGCTCGACGTGTATGTCGAGGCCCCCACCTCCCCCATTACCCACCGCGACGCAGATCGCTACCAGAAAGAAGTGGGCTTCTCGATGTCCCTGGATCCGCGCCCGACAGCCCTGGGCATCGCCCTTCCTGCACTAGGCGTTTCGTATCGGATCGCAGGCGATCTGTCCGGCTGGCGTCTGGCAATCGGCGCGCCTTTCTGACTATATTCGGCAGCGCTCCAACGCCGAGGCCGGGACACGGGAGTCCGGCTGGTTCCAAGAACAAATTCTGATCACTCGATGATCATGGGGAGGTCTTTTTGATGGACGTCAACAGCTGGTTATGGCTTTCGGTCGCCGCAGGCGCCGTGGCCGTGCTCTATGGCATCGTCTCGATGCTGTCGATCCTGAAACTGCCCGCGGGCAATGAACGCATGCAGGAAATTGCCGCGGCCATCCAGGCCGGCGCCAAGGCTTACCTCAATCGCCAGTACTCCACGATCGCCGTGGTCGGCGTCGTGCTGTTTGTGGTCCTGGGCTTCGCGCTGCACAGCTGGGCCACCGCAGGCGGCTTCGCCATCGGCGCGCTGCTGTCTGGGCTGGCAGGCTTCATCGGCATGAATATTTCGGTTCGCGCGAACGTGCGCACTGCCCAGGCTGCCAACAACGGCCTCAACGCGGCCCTGCAGGTGGCCTTCAAGGGCGGCGCCATCACCGGCATGCTGGTGGTGGGCCTGGGCCTCATCGGCGTGGCGGGTTACTTCGCGCTGCTGCGTCCGGTCATTGGCGAGGAGGCTTCGCTGCACGCGCTGGTCGGCCTGGCCTTTGGCGGCTCGCTGATTTCCATCTTTGCCCGACTGGGCGGTGGCATCTTCACCAAGGGCGCTGACGTCGGCGCCGACCTGGTGGGCAAGGTCGAGGCTGGCATCCCGGAAGACGACCCGCGCAACCCGGCCGTGATCGCCGACAACGTCGGTGACAACGTGGGCGACTGCGCCGGCATGGCTGCCGACCTGTTCGAGACCTATGCGGTGACGCTGGTGGCGACGATGCTGCTGGGCAGCCTGCTCTTCAAAGATGCGGGCAGCCACGCGGTGATCTATCCGCTGGTGCTCGGCGCTGCGTCAATCGGGTCGTCGATCATCGGCACCTTCTTCGTGAAGGTGTCGGACGGCGGCAAGATCATGAACGCGCTGTACAAGGGCGTGATCGTGTCGGGCCTGATTTCGGCGTTGGCGTTCTGGTTCATCACCGACGCCATCATGCCGGGCCAGTTCTCTGCCCTGTTCGGCTGCACGCTGGTGGGCCTGGCCCTGACGGCCGTGCTGATCGTCATCACCGAGTACTACACGGCGACCGAATACAGCCCGGTGCGCAAGGTGGCCGAAGCCTCGCAGACGGGTCATGCGACCAACATGATCGCCGGCCTGGGCGTGAGCATGAAGTCCACGGCACTGCCGGTCATCGCGGTGTGCGCGGCCATCTACGCTGCCAACAGCCTGGCGGGCCTGTACGGCATCGCCATCGCCGCGACGGCCATGCTGTCGCTGACCGGCATGATCGTGGCGCTGGACGCGTATGGTCCGATCACCGACAACGCCGGCGGCATTGCAGAAATGGCGGGCCTCGACAAGAAGATCCGCGACATCACCGATCCGCTGGACGCCGTGGGCAACACGACCAAGGCCGTGACCAAGGGCTATGCCATCGGTTCTGCGGGCCTGGCGGCACTGGTGCTGTTCGCCGACTACACCCACAACCTGGAGGCTGCGGGCAAGCTGGTCACGTTCTCGCTGTCCGACCCGGCCGTGATCATCGGCCTGTTCATCGGCGGCCTCGTGCCTTACCTGTTCGGTGCCATGGCGATGGAAGCCGTGGGTCGCGCAGCGGGGTCGGTGGTGGTCGAAGTGCGGCGGCAGTTCCGCGAGATCGCCGGCATCATGGAAGGCACGGCCAAGCCGGACTATTCCCGTGCGGTCGACCTGCTGACCAAGTCGGCGATCAAGGAAATGATCATCCCGTCGCTGCTGCCGATCCTGGTACCCGTTGTGGTCGCCTTCGGCATCAACGCCCTGATGGGCCCGGGCGAAGGCATCAAGGCCCTCGGTGGCCTGCTGATCGGCACGATCGTCACGGGTCTCTTCGTGGCCATTTCCATGTGCACCGGCGGCGGTGCCTGGGACAACGCCAAGAAGTACATTGAGGAAGGTCACTTTGGCGGCAAGGGCTCCGATGCCCACAAGGCCGCCGTGACCGGTGACACCGTCGGCGATCCGTACAAGGACACCGCGGGCCCGGCCATCAACCCGCTGATCAAGATCATCAACATCGTGGCGCTGCTGCTGGTGCCGCTGCTCTAAACGGCAAAAGGCCTGCAGGCGCGAGCCTGCAGGCCTCTGTGGAGATAGCCCCGGCGAGTCACTGACTCCCCGGGGCTTTTTTTGGCTAGCGGGTGCGTGAACCGCCGACAATCCGCGGCCTGCTCGGGGCAGGACGACGCTCCTGCACCGGACTGGCCTCGCTGCCAGAGACGGTGTAGCGGGCCATGGTCTCGTTGAGGGACCGGGCCTGCTCTGCCATGGACTGACTCGCCGCCGAAGCCTCCTCAACCAGCGCCGCGTTCTGCTGGGTGAGCTCATCGAGCTGCATCACCGCCTTGTTCACCTGCTCGATGCCGGCCGACTGCTCCTGGCTGGCCGCCGCGATCTCGGCCACGATGTCGGTGACCTTCTTGACCGACGAGACGATCTGCTCAAGCGTCATACCGGACTGGTTGACGAGCACCGACCCCTCCTCGACCTTGCGCACGCTGTCCTGAATCAGCCCCTTGATCTCCTTGGCGGCTGTCGCGGAGCGGCCCGCGAGGTTGCGCACTTCCGAAGCCACCACCGCGAAGCCCCGGCCCTGCTCGCCAGCCCGGGCTGCCTCCACCGCTGCGTTCAGCGCCAGCAGGTTGGTCTGGAAGGCGATCTCGTCGATCACGCCGATGATGTCGGCAATCTTGCGGGATGCCTGGTTGATATCGGTCATGGCCGTCACGGCCTTGGCCACCACCTGCCCACCCTTCTCGGCCTGGTCGCGGGCTGCCATCGCCAGCTGGTTGGCCTGGCCGGCGTTGTCGGCGTTCTGCTTGACCGTGCTGGTCATCTGCTCCATCGACGAGGCGGTTTCTTCCAGCGAAGAAGCCTGCTCTTCGGTCCGCTGCGACAGGTCGGTGTTGCCCTGGCTGATCTCGTCAGCGCCCCGGTGCACTTCACTGGCCGCGCCCTTCACCTTGGAAATCACGTCGGCCATGTTGTCGACGAGGTTGTTGATGCCCGTGGCAAGGTTCACAAAGAACCCGGTCTTGCCTTCGATGGAGACCCGGCTCTGCAGGTCGCCGTCCAGCACCGCAGCGACGATCTCCTGCACTTCCGCTTCGGTCGCCAGCTCCAGCGTACGGTCGGCCCACTCCACCACCGTCCCGAGCCGCTTGCCCTGCGCATCGATTACCGGGTTGGCAATGATGCGCATGGAGCGCCCACCGATCTTCATGTGCGAGGTAAAGGTGCTGCTCAGCTTGGCCAGCATGCCGCGCTGGTGGGCCGGGTTCTTGTGGAAGCCATCGATGTTGGTGCCGATAAGGCGGCTGGCATCGAAGTTCGGCAGGTCCTTGCGGAACTCGGCCTGGTTGCTCGTCATCAGGCTGGTGGCGGCGCCGTTCATGTAGATGATGTTGAGGTCGGCGTCGGCCATCATCACGTTCGTCGTGACGTTATCCAGCGCCGTGCGGAAGGCGGCGTTGCGTTCGGCCTGCTGTTCCAGCGCGATTTCCTGCGTGCGATCCGCCCACTCGACAATGGTGCCCTGGCGCTTGCCGTGGGCGTCCACGACCGGCGTGGCGATGATGCGCATCGTCCGGCCGCCGAGCTTGAGGTTCGAGGTAAAGGTCTTGGTCAGGCCCGCGATCATCTGCCGCTGATGGGCCGGGTTCTTGTGGAAGCCATCGATGTTGGTACCGACCAGGCGGCTGGCATCGAAGTTGGGCAGGTCCTTGCGGAACTCGGCCTGGTTCGCGGTCATCAGGACCCGCGCCGCCTCGTTCATGTAGATGATGTTCAGGTCGTTGTCGGCCACCATGACGTTGGCCGTGGCGCTGTCCAACGCGGTGTTGAAGAGCGCAGACTTGCTCGCCAGCTCGTGCTGCTGGGTGATGTCCATGCCGAACTTCACCACTTTGAACGGCCTGCCCTTGCCATCGACCACGGGGTTATAACTGGCCTGGATCCAGACTTCCTTGCCGCCCTTGCCGACCCGCTTGAACTGCCCGGCTTCCGACTCGCCCCGGCCGAGCTTCTGCCAGAAGCGGCTGTAGGCTTCGCTGTCCCGGTAGGCCGGTTCGACGAACTGGCTATGGTGTTTGCCGCGGATTTCGTCCAGCCGGTACCCCATCGCGCTGAGAAAATGCTCGTTGGCATCCAGGACGATGCCGTCCAGGCTGAACTCGATCACCGCCTGCGACCGGCGGATGGCGGCAGCAAGGCCCCGCAGTTCCTCCATGGAAGTCGATGCGTCCTGGTGGGTGAGGCGTCCCCACAACGATCCGATTAGTCCTGACATGGCTGGGTTTCCTTTGCGGTCTTGTGGGGGTGCCGACTTGCTCATGTGGCGATACTGTTCCCGTCTGCGGGCGCCAGCGTGGGCCCAGGTCACTCTTCGCGACCCACCGCACCGCAACACCCACAGGCTGCGGGGTAGCGCAGTACCTGGGGGCCAGCGGCTATAGTTCGGGCATATCCCCTGCCCCCACACGGAGCGAGTGCAAGACCATGGCCATGGACGTCATCGACTACGAGATCTTCGGCGACGATATTCAGTACGTTGAAGTGGAACTGGATCCGGGCGAGGCCGCCGTGGGCGAAGCCGGCGCCATGATGATGATGCAGGACGGCATCGAGATGGACACCGTGTTCGGGGATGGCTCTTCGCAGTCGGCGCAGGGCGGGCTGCTGGGCAAGCTCATGGGTGCCGGCAAGCGCCTGCTCACCGGTGAGTCGCTGTTCACGACCATTTTCCACAACGAGGCCAGCGGCAAGCGCCGGGTGGCCTTCGCGGCACCCTACCCCGGCCACATCGTTCCGATCTCGCTGGCCGACATCGGCGGCACGCTCATCTGCCAGAAAGACAGCTTCCTGTGCGCCGCGCGCGGCGTCTCACTGGGCATCGCCTTCAACCGCAAGATCGGCACGGGCCTGTTCGGCGGCGAAGGGTTCATCATGCAGAAGCTCGAAGGCGATGGCCTGGCGTTCGTGCATGCCGGCGGTACGCTCGCCGTGCGTGATCTGAAGCCCGGCGAGCGCCTGCGCATCGACACGGGCTGCGTCGTGGGTTTCCAGCCTTCGGTTGATTTTGACATCCAGTACGTCGGCAAGCTCAAGAGCGCGCTGTTCAGCGGCGAAGGCCTGTTCTTCGCGACGCTGACCGGCCCGGGCCGCGTCTGGATCCAGTCGCTGCCGCTGTCCCGGCTGGCCAACCGCATCATCAAGTCTGCCCCGGCGGCCGGCGGACGTTCGGTCGGCGAGGGTTCGCTGCTCGGCGGCCTGGGCGGCCTGCTGGACGGCGACAACGACTGACCGCAGGACACCATGACCGCACCCTTCCGCGCACTCGTCTTCGGCCCGGGCCTCGCCGTCACCGGTACGCCGGCCGTGTTGGCGATACAGGGTGATGCGCTGACGGTCACGCCACAGGGCGCGGACCACCCCCTCACACTCAGTCCTTCGACCCTGCGGCTGCGGGAGGTGGGATTCGGACGTGGGGGCATCGAACTGGCCTGGCATGCCCCTGACGGCGACTGGCTCGTGCATGTCCTGGATCCGGACGAGGCAACGCGCCTGCAGGGCCTTGCGCAACGCTCAGGCCTGTCGGGCATGGCCGCCTTACAAGCCACCGTCAAGACGCGGCGCAGGCGGCGCGCCGTGGGGTGGACGAGCCTTGCGATACTGGGGCTCTCGCCCCTGCTGGCGGTGATTGTTTTGTACTTCAACGCAGACCGCATCGCAGCCTGGGCCATCCAGTCTGTGCCCGAGGACACCGAGGCCCGTTTCGGGCGCAGTGCCTTCGAGGCGCTGCGTGGCCGGCTCTCCTTGCGCGACGAAGGCCCGGAGATCGACCGGGTGAGGACGCTGGGCAAACGCCTCACCCAAGGCTCGCCGCATCGCTACCAATTCCACGTCGCAGAGGATGCAACGGTCAACGCCTTTGCCCTGCCCGGCGGCATCGTCGTCGTGAACACCGGCCTGCTCCAGGCCATGCAGCGGCCCGAAGAACTGGCTGGTGTCCTGGGCCACGAGATCGAGCATGTGGAACAACGGCACAGCCTGCAGGCACTGGCCAAGGACTGGGGCTGGCGGGCGGCCTGGGCGCTGATCGCCGGCGAATGGGGCGGCACCCTGGCCGCTGACGCCGCGACGCAGCTGGGCAGCCTGAAGTTCTCACGCGACGCCGAACGTCAGGCCGACGCCGGCGGCTTCGACCGGCTGGTCGCGGCCGGCATTGATCCATCGGGTATGCGCGATTTCTTCCGCAGGCTGGCGGCAGACGGGGGCTTTCTCTCGACGCACCCGTCAGGCGCGGAGCGGGAACAGCAGATGGATCAGCGGATGCAGCGCCTGGGCAGCCGCCACTTCGAGCCGCTGGCCGGGCCCTGAGGTCGGCTCAGGCCGCCAGTGACAGCGGCTGCGGACGGCCAATGGCGTAGCCCTGCAGGTAATCGATGCCCATGCTGCGCGCGGCTTCCACCACGGAGGCATCTTCGACCTGCTCGGCAATGACCTTGAAGTTGAGCGTACGAGCCAGCTTGATCATGGCCGCGACCATCGCCTGGTTGACGCTGTCCCGCGCCAGGTTGCGCATGAACGAGCCGTCGATCTTCAGGTAGTCCATCGGCAGGTTCTTGAGGTTCGAGAACGACCCCAGGTTGCTGCCGAAGTCATCCAGCGCGAACTGGCAGCCCATGCCGTGCAGCACGCCCACGAAGCGGCGCGCGTGCTCCAGATTGGCCACCACCGAGGCTTCGGAGAGCTCGAAACACACCTGCGCCGGATTCACGCCGGTGCGGTCGAAACAGTCGACCACGAACTCCAGGAACTGCCCATCGGCCAGCGTCTGACCGGAGATGTTGATGGCCAGGCTGCGCTCGCCTGCCAGCGTGATCGCACCCCGACCCAGGGCGGTCAGTGTGGTCTGCACGACCCAGCGGTCGATCAGGACCATGAGGCGATACCGCTCGGCCGCACGCAGGAAATCCACCGGGGCCATTTCGCGGCCGGACTCATCGGCCAGCCGAACCAGCACTTCCATCGCCGGACCGCGGCCATCGACCCCAAAAGCCGACACGATAGGCTGCCAGTACAAGCGGAACAGGTTGTCGCGGATCGCGGTCTGCAGCGTCTGCAACCACTGGATTTCACCACTCTGGCGCGCCACGACTTCATCGCGGGCCGAATAGACCGCCACTTGCCCGGTGCCCTGCTTCTTGGCGACATAGCAGGCAGAGTCGGCTGCCGCGAGCGACTCTTCTACCGTGCCACTGTCGCGCGCGAGTTCGACCAGGCCGCAGCTGGCGCCCACGTTATAGATGCGGTCTTTCCAGACGAAGCGGAATTCGGCGATGGCACGTGACAGGTCATGGGCGATCTGGCGCGCCTTCTCGAGCGGGCACCCCACCAGCAGCAGGGCGAACTCATCGCCGCCCAGGCGCGCCACCGTATCGGAGTCGCGCACCGCATCGCGCAGCAGCTTGGCCACTTCGCGCAGCATGCTGTCACCGGCCAGGTGACCGCTGGTGTCGTTGACGGCCTTGAACCGGTCAAGGTCGACGTAGCACAGCACGTGCGTGGCTTCGCCCCGGTGCGCGGTCTGCAGGGCTTCGCCCAGGCGCAGTTCGAATTCAATGCGGTTCACCAGGCCGGTGAGCGCGTCATGGGTGGCCTGGTAGGACATCTGGCGGGCGATGCCCCGCACTTCGGTGACATCGTGCAGCAGCAGCACCGTGCCGGTGATTTCTTCTGCGGCGTTGTCGCGGCTGCGGATCGGCGCCGCCGACAGCTCGATGGAACGCTCGCTACCGCTGACATGCGAGAGCAGCACCGCGCGCCGTCCCAGGTTGATGACCGTGCCACTGGAGAGCGCCTGCTCGACCGGGTCGGCCAGCAACTTGCGGTCGGTCTCGTCCACCAGGCTGACGATGGCGCCCAGCGTCGAACCCTTGATCTCGCGCAGGTCGACGCCGATCAGGCGGCAGGCCGCGGCATTGGCGTAATCAATGCGGCCCGCGGAATCGGTGGTGATGACCGCCTCGCCCATCGAATCGAGCGCATTGCGGGCCCTGGAACGCATGCCTTCAGACATGCCCTGCAGGTTGAGCGCCGGCACGGCCTGGGTCGGAATGACTTCCACGCCCGTGATCAGCAACGCCGCCGCCCCCTGGAACAGGACTGGGTGGGTGGCGATTTCCAGTCGGGTCAACTGGCCCTGCAGGCCGATCAGGTCAATTTCATAGCGCTGGGGGACTTCTTCTCCGGCCAGGCGCTTGCGCAGGTTGTCCGAGACCAGGTCAGCGTGGTCCTTGGGGACCAGGTCCTGCAGGCTGCGGCCGACGACGGCCTCGCGCCCCACGCCGACCAAGTCGGCGAACTGCGGGTTGGCGTAGAGTATGGATTCGCCATGGACCAGCACGATTTCGTGCGTGCGGTCGCCGATTGCCTGAAAGAGCGCCTCATCACCACCGGCCCCGCCGGAAGCAGCGGCCGCACGCTGCAGTTCCTGCGCAAGATCGGAGACGGCCTGTAGCGCACGGCGCTGCCGCAGGTACAACGCCAGCATCAGCACGGCGACCAGCGCGGCAATCAGGCTCAGGACCCCGGTAATAGGCATCTGGCGAGAATAGCCCAGTCGCCATGCGGCGACAGGGGCGGTTAGACATAACTGCCTCAGGCTGAAGGAGAAAGCCGGCCCATGGCCTGATATCCTGTCTTGGCAGAGCCGGCGAAAAACCGTAATTTGCCGGCTCCGTCCGCATCCACCGCATTAAGTCGAGTCCGGAACCCACACATGTCCAGCCCGCAGGCCGCCGAATACGCCCGAGAACAGATGGTTTCCCAGCAGATCCGTGCCTGGGATGTGCTGGACAATGACATCCTGAACCTGTTCCGCCGCCTCCCACGTGAGCATTTTGTTCCTGCGGCCTACCGCGACGTGGCGTATGCCGACACCAGCATTCCGCTGTCCCATGGGCAGCACATGCTGTCGCCGAAGCTGGCCGGTCGCATTCTGCAGGCCCTTGACGTACAGCCCCGGGAATCAGTGCTGGAAGTGGGTACTGGCTCAGGGTTCCTGTCGGCCTGTCTGGCCCTGCAGGGCGCGGCAGTCAGCAGCGTGGAGATTTTCTCCGACTTGGCCGAGCAGGCACGCCGCAACCTTGCGGCGGCCGGCATTCCGGGCGTCGAGATCACGCAGGCCGACGCCCTGACGTTGCTGGCCGGACCGCCGCGCTATGACGCCATCGTCATCACGGCCTCCCTGCCCGTCTATGACTCGCGCTTTGAAGCGCAGCTCAAGCCAGGCGGACGCCTTTTCGTGGTCGTGGGAGAGGGGGCGGCCATGGAAGCCCGTCTTGTCACCTGCGAGGCCTCCGGCGAACGCCGGCAGGACAGCCTCTTTGAAACCGTGATTGATCCGCTGGTCAACGCCCAGCGAATCGAGCACTTCCGGTTCTGAAAGTTCCCGGCAAGGGAACTTGCTGGACCCTGACGCGCTCTTAACCCGAGCCAAATGTCTCTCTGGTGCACCATGAATCGCGGATCGCTGTATCTCTCCCTGCTGTGCCTCACTGCGGGCGCCGCCCATTCCGAAGACCTGCTCGCCGTCTATGACCGCGCCCTGGTCAACGATCCGCAGATCCGCGAGGCCGACGCCACGCGTCTGGCAGCCCGGGAATCCCGACCACAGGCCTTAGCGGCCCTGCTGCCGCAGGCCAGTGCCACGGCCAGCCGCACCCGCGACTGGAGTGACGGCACCGGCTTCCAGCAGTTTGTGTTCGGCAGCAACCAGCCGACCACCTCCCCCACCGGCGGTACCAGCGTCGCCAACACCGACGCCTGGCGGCTGACGCTCCGGCAGAACCTCTTCTCCTGGGCCAACTGGGCCAACCTGAAGGCAGCCAGCCACCAGGTGGCGCAGGCCGAGGCCAACTACCTCGTCGCCCGGCAGGCCCTCGCGCAGCGCGTGGCCCAGCAGTACTTCGCCGTGCTGTCGGCGCAGGATGTCGTCGAAGCCCAGGAAGCCGCCCGCAATGCGTTCTCGCGCCAGCTCGAGCAGGCCGAAAAGCGTTTTGAAGTGGGCCTCATCGCCATCACCGACGTACAAGAAGCCCGCGCTGCCCGAGACAGCTCCGCCGCGGCCGTCATCGTCGCCAAGCGCACCCTCTCGAACACCGAGGAGCAGCTGCGCGCCACCGTGGGTGAGAAATACAACGCGCTGAACAAGCCCGCCGACACCATGCCCCTGCTGACGCCGGCCCCGGCCAGCGAAGAGGCCTGGGTCAAGGTGTCGATGGACCAGAACGCCACGCTGCTGGCCAGCCGCCTGGCGGCCGATATCGCGCGCGACCAGGTGCAGGTGTCCTTCAGTGGCCACTTGCCGACTGTTGACCTGGTGGCCGGTCGCAGCTATTCGAACAGCGACAGCACCCGCCTGCTGCCGCCTGCCACGACGACCAACAGCGCCTCCGAGGCCTACGGCAAGTCGCTGGCGATCCAGTTCACCGTGCCGATCTTCAGCGGCGGCGCCACCCAGTCGCGGGTGCGCCAGTCCCAGTACAGCTGGATCGCCGCCAAAGAGCGTCTGGAGCGCAGCTCTCGCGAAACCGAGCGGCTGGCACGCGACTCTTACCTCAGCGTCAACAGCGGCATCTCACAGGTGCAGGCCCTGCGCCAGGCCCTGGAGTCCAGCCAGACGGCCCTCAAGGCCACCGAGGCCGGCTATGAAGTCGGTACGCGTACCGCGGTCGATGTGCTGGATTCGCGCCGCCTGCTGATCCAGGCGCAGACGAACTATTCGCAGAGCCGCTACACCTACTTGAACAGCCTGATCCAGCTGCGACTGGCTTCTGGCGACATCGACCGCTCGACGATCGAAGAGATCAACAAGTGGTTGACGGTCGCGGCACCGGCACCCGCGCCGGAACCCCTGCCGCCCTCGCCGTAAGGCGAGTCGGCTAGTCCAGCAGGGGGGGCAGCACGCCCCCCAGCAGCGCCAGACTTCGGGCGGCAGCGCCCCGGTTGGCGACCACCCTGTCCCGCCCTGCGGCGCCGCGCCGTACAGCCTCGGCGCTGTCGGTGAACAGCCGCAGCAGCGCAGCGGCCAGTCCGTCGGCGTCGTGGCTGATTTCGAGCGCGCCGCAGTCGACCAGCAGCCGGGCTGCATCGGGTGAATTGAAGTGATGGGGCCCGCTCAACACCGGCAGTCCCAGAGCGGCCGGCTCCAGCAGGTTGTGACCGCCGATGGGCACCAGGGTGCCGCCCACAAAGCAGATCTCGGCACAGCCATAGAACGCCAGCAGCTCGCCCAGCGTGTCGACCAACAGCACCTGCGTATCTGCCGCCAGTCGGGACTCGCCATCGGACCGGCGCAGGAACGGCACGCCTTCGCGCGTCAGCCACTGGGCCACCTGGGCGAAGCGCTCCGGGTGTCGGGGCACCAGCACCAGCAGGGGCGCGGCCCCCTGGCTGGCCGCCCCCCGCCACACCGACAACAGGCGGCGATGCGCCGCCAGCAGCTGCTGCTCCTCGCCCGCATGCGTACTGCCTGCCACCCAGACCCGCCGCTCGCCCAGCCAGCGCTGGCGCAGGGCCGCCGACCGCGCCGGCAGGTCGACTGGTAGCGGGAAATCAAACTTCACGTTGCCGGCTACCGCCACGCGGGCAGCCTCGGCCCCGAGGGCGATGAAACGGGCCGCATCCGCTTCGCTCTGGGCCGCAATGCACGCCAGCCCGCGCAAGGTCCGGCGCATGAGGCCCCGCGCGAGACTGCGGTATCGGCGCAGCGACCGCTCCGACAGGCGCGCGCTGACCAGGGCGACCGGTAGGCCACGCCGCGCGCAGGCCGCCAGGAGGTTGGGCCACAGCTCCGTCTCCAGGAAGATCGCGGCACAGGGTCGCTCGGTCTCCAGGAATCGCGCGGCGGCACCCGGCAGGTCAAAGGGCGCATAGCGCAGCGCCAGCGGCGCCACGCCCTCGCCCGTGGCGCCAATCGCAGCGGCGTAGAGCGCCTCGGCCCGCTGCCGGCCCGTGGCGGTTGCCATGGTCAGCAGCACCGGCCGACGCGGATCGCGGGCCCGCAGCAGCGCGATGAGGCCGGCCGCGGCCTGCACCTCGCCCACCGACACCGCATGCAGCCAGATCGGCTGCGGACCGCTGCGCGCGGGGCCGCGGCCCAGTCGTTCGCCCAGGTCGACCCGCAGTGCGGGATCACGCCGACCCCGCCACCACAGCAGGAGCCCCACCACCGGCAGCAACAGCCTCAGCAGCGCGGTGTAGAGAAGACGCAGCATCAGGCGTAAGCCGCCAGCAGGCAGTGCCAGGCGGCTTCATCCAGTGGCAGCCCCCGTGCATCGCCGACCTTTTCGATCGAGCGGCGCAAGCGCACGAGGTTGGCGTCGCGCCAGAGGCCTGGCCGGCGCTGGCGCCCCCGGTCGAAGTCGATGAGAAAGACCTCCGCAGGACCCCGCAGCAGCACGTTGTGGGCGTTGAGATCGGCGTGGCAGATACCAAAATCATGTAAGCGCCGCAGGCAACGGCCGATGGCGGCCCAGCTCTCCAGCGGCACTTCACCGGCCGCCAGCCGCTGCGCGAGCGACTGGGTGTCGGGCAGGAACTCGGTGATCAGGTCGGCGCGATAGAAGGCGCCTTGCCGCTGATAGCGGGCCGCGATGGGTGCCGGGACCGGCAGGCCTGCCGTGTGCATGAGGTCGATGAGCAGCAGCTCCTGGAACGGCCGCGTGGCGGCCTCGCCGCGCCAGAGGTAGCGATCGGGCGAGAGCCGTGCGATCAGCCCTCCGCGGCGATAGTGACGCAGCACCAGGCATCGCTCACCTTCGCGCACGATCCAGGTCGTGCCACGTCCCAGTGCCTCGCCGTCCACAGCGCCCTGGGTCATCCAGTAACGCGGCTCGAACCAGGGCACCGCGAATTTGCTGGCACGGGAGGGCGCGTATAGCATCGCGCCACAGCCGGCCGCGCCGCTCGTGGCAAAGCGCTTGATGTCCGTCATCGACTAAAGACCCTCGCGCATGCCCGCTGATTTCCCGTTCAAGACACCCCCCGAGCGCATCTGCATCCTGCGGCTCTCGGCCATCGGCGACACCTGCCATGTCGTGCCGCTGCTGCGCCGGATGCAGCAGGCCTGGCCGCAGGCCCGCTTCACCTGGGTGATCGGCAAGATCGAGGCGCGGCTCATGAGCCTGCTGCCCGAGGTCGAGTTTATCATCGTCGACAAGCGCGCCAGCCGCGATGCCCGGGCTGCGCTCAAGCACCAACTGCGCGCCCAGTCGTATGACCTGCTGCTGCACCTGCAGGTGGCCCTGCGCGCCAGCCTGCTCGCCCGCCACATCCGGGCGCGCGTGAAGCTCGGGTTTGACCGGGCACGGGCGCGCGAACTGCAGTGGCTGTTCACCACGCACCGCGTGCCGGTGCGCCAGCGCGAACACGTGCTCGACAGCTTCCAGGGCTTTGCAGATGCCCTGGGCCTGCCACAGCTGCCGTTGCAACATGCCCTGCCCCTGCCGGAGGCCGCGCGTGACTATGCGCGTGCCCTGATTCCCGATGGGCAGGCGACGCTGGTGGTCAGCCCCTGCTCCAGCCACAGCCTGCGCAACTGGCGCGCCGAGCGCTACGCGGCGGTCATCGACCACGCGCAACAGGTGCTGGGCCTGAAGGTCATCCTGTGCGGCGGGCCTGCGCCGATCGAGCGGGAGATGGGCGCGGCCATCGAAGCTGCGGCGACCACGTCGGTACTCAACCAGATCGGCAAGGATTCGCTGCCGCAGATGCTGGCCCTGCTGGAGCGCGCCACCGTGCTGCTGTCGCCGGACTCGGGGCCGGCGCACATGGGGACGCTGGCCGGCGTGCCGGTGATCGGCCTGTATGCCGCGACCAACCCGGCGCGCAGCGGTCCTTATCTCTCGCGCCAGTGGTCGGTCGACCGCTACGACACAGCGGCGCAGGCGTACTGCGGCAAGCCCGCCACGCAACTGCCGTGGACCCGCAAGATCGAACAGCCCGGCGTCATGGACTTGATCCGCGTAGAGGACGTGCTGGAGCGCCTGCAGTCGCTGGCCGATGCCGGGCTGTTAAGATCGCGCGCATGAACGAAATCCTAGCGCCCGTTTCGCCCGGCGAGCTCATCGACAAGCTCACCATCCTGCAGATCAAGTCCCGCCGCATCAGCGATGCGACCAAGGTCGCCAACGTGCGCGTCGAACTCGACGTGCTGACGCGCTGCTGGCAGGCCTCTGCCTGGGCCGCGACAGACATCAGCGCCGACCAGGCGGCCCTGCTGGCGGTGAACGAGCGGCTGTGGGACATCGAGGACCGCATCCGCGACAAGGAACGCGCCAAGGCCTTCGACGCGCAGTTCATCGAACTGGCGCGCGCGGTGTACATCGAGAACGACGAACGGGCCGCGATCAAGAAGCGGCTCAACGTGACGCTGGGCTCGACCATCGTCGAAGAGAAATCCTACGCCGCCTACTGACGGGCGGCGCGGCACGCGGGCGCTTCAGCCCTTGAGCGTGTACTCGGCCCCGCAGTAGGGGCATTTGGCCGAGCCGGTCTCTTCGATGGCGAGATAGACCCGCGGGTGCGAGTTCCACAAGGCCATTTCGGGCATCGGGCAGGCCAACGGCAGGTCGGCGGCGTCGACTTCGTAGTGCTGGGCGGCGTTGGCCGGCAGCTTAAGTTTGGGTGTGCTGGACATGATCCGGGGATTATAGGCCGGCATCGGCCTGCGTCGCAGCTTCCCAGATCGCCGCCACCTGCTGGCGCTCGGCCGTGAACGCACCGGCCTCCAGCAGGTTGTCCAGGCCGTCCAGCGAACGGTGGTGCCCGACCACCCGGTAGGCCTGGTAGGCCTTCACCAGCTGGTCCACGGTTTCCTGCGGCACCAGCGCCGCGGAGGCCACCGATTCGAGCTGGCGGATCGTGTCGGGGAACATCACCACGGGCGGGTAGTCCCGGGCCCAGCGCAGCGCCCAGTACTGCGCCAGGAATTCGATGTCGGCGATACCGCCGCGGTCCTGCTTCAGGTCAAACCGACCCGGGCCTGCCCCCGAGAGTTCGCGTCGCATGCGCTCGCGCATATCGCGGACCTGGGACTTGAGGTCGTCGCGCCGCACCGCGTTCTGCAGCACGTCCAGTCGCAGTGCCTCGGCGCGCGCGCGCAGGGCCGGATCGCCCGCCACCGCGCGGGCATGCAGCAGGGCCTGGTGCTCCCAGGTCCAGGCCTCGGTGAACTGATAGTCGCGGAACGCATCGATGC
>CANGFJ010000001.1 GCA_947453065.1 Pseudomonadota bacterium | reverse complement strand
GACCTGCTTGAGCGTGCGCAGCCCGAGTACGTGGCCGTGGCTTTCGATGGCAGCCTGGCCACCTCGTTCCGCAACCGCATCTACCCCGCCTACAAGGCTAACCGCGAGGCCGCCCCCGTCGAGCTCATGCTGCAGTTCGAGCGCTGCCGCGAGTTCTGCAGCCACCTGGGCCTGGCCTGGTTCCACAGCGCCGAGTACGAGGCCGACGACATCATCGGCACGCTGGCCCACCGCGTGCGCGCAGAGGGCCTGCGCACCACGGTGGTGACGCGCGACAAAGACCTGGCCCAGCTGATCGGCCCCGGCGATGTGTACTGGGACTACGCCGGCGACAAGCGCTACCTCCACCACGAGATCGAGGGCCGTTTCGGCGTTGCGCCCGAGCGCTATGCGGATTACCTCGCCCTCACCGGGGACGCCGTGGACAACATTCCCGGCGTGCCCGGCGTCGGCCCCAAGACCGCCGCAGCCCTGATGCAGCACTTTGTCTCGCTCGACCAGCTGTACGAGCGGCTTGACCACGTGGCCGACCTGCCCCTGCGTGGCGCCGCGCAGCTGGGCGCCAGGCTGGCGCTGCATCGGGACGCGGCCTACCTCGCGCAGGCGCTCACGCGCATCCACTGCCGGATGCCGCTGGACACCACGCGCCACGACCTGCGCCGCCGCGCCCCCGACCGCGCGGGGCTGGCCGCCTTCTTCGATCGCCAGGGATTTGGCTCGCTGTTGCGCGGCCAGGCCGAACGACTGATTTCCACGCATTCCAGCAGCTAGGATAGGCAGCATGGACAACAAGAACATCGAATCTGCCCTGCACGAAACCCGTCAGTTCCCGCCAGCCCCGGCCTTTGCAGCCGCCGCCCATCCCAACGTGGGTGAGCTGGCCGCGCTGCATGCCGCCGCCGAGCGTGACCACGTGGGCTTCTGGGCCGACCAGGCGCGCAGTGCCCTGCAGTGGCACAAGCCCTTCACGCAGACGCTCGATGAATCCGACGCGCCCAACTACCGCTGGTTCGCCGACGGCCAGCTCAACGTCTCGGTCAACTGCACGGACGTGCACCTTGCGCAGCACGGCGACAAGGCGGCCCTGATCTTCGAAGCCGAGCAGGGCGCCGTGCGCCGGCTCAGCTATCGCGAGCTGCATGCCGAGGTGTGCCGCTTCGCCAACGCGCTGCGCAACCTGGGCATTGGCCGCGGCGACCGCGTCATCCTTTACCTGCCGCTGGTGCCCGAGGCGATCATCGCCATGCAGGCCTGCGCGCGCATCGGCGCCATCCATTCGGTGGTGTTCGGGGGCTTCTCCGCGCTGTCGCTGCGCGATCGCATCGAAGACGCCGGCGCCCGCCTGCTCATCACCGCCGACGGCGGCCATCGCGGCGGCAACGTCATCGAGCTCAAGGCCGCCTGCGACAAGGCGCTGTCCGAGGGCGGCGCGAGCATCGAGCAGGTCATCGTGCTGCAACACACCGCGCACGACGTGCCGATGCAGGCCGGCCGCGACCTGTGGTGGCACGACGTGGTCAGTGGCCAACCCGATCACTGCGAGCCCGAGTGGGTCGGCGCCGAACATCCGTTGTTCCTGCTCTATACGTCGGGCTCAACGGGCAAGCCCAAGGGCATCCAGCATTCCAGCGGCGGGTACCTGCTCGGCGCCAAGCTCACCGCGCAGTGGGTCTTCGACCTCAAGCCTGCCGATGTTTTCTGGTGCACGGCCGATGTGGGCTGGATCACCGGCCACAGCTACGTGGCCTATGGCCCGCTGGCCAATGCCGCCACCGTGGTGCTGTATGAAGGCGGCCCCACCTGGCCCGATGCCGGCCGCTTCTGGCGCATCATCCAGGACCACCGCGTCAGCATCTTCTACACCGCACCCACCGCGCTGCGCGCACTCATGAAGCTCGGCGACCACATTCCGCAGCAGTACGACCTCTCGTCGCTGCGACTGCTGGGCAGCGTGGGCGAGCCCATCAACCCCGAAGCGTGGATGTGGTATCGCAGCGTCATCGGCCAGGACCGCTGCCCCATCGTCGACACCTGGTGGCAGACCGAGACCGGCTCCATCCTCATTTCGCCCGTGCCCGGCGTCACCGCCACCAAGCCCGGCTCCTGCACGCGGCCGTTGCCCGGCATCGTCGCCGACATCGTCGATGACGAAGGCCACAGCGTCACCACGCCCGATACTGGCGGCTACCTGGTCATCCGCAAGCCCTGGCCCGCCATGCTGCGCACCATCTGGAACGACAACGAGCGCTATGTCTCCACGTACTGGGAGCGCTTCCAGAACCGTTATTACGTCGCCGGTGACAGCGCCAACCGCGACGCCGATGGCTACTTCTGGATCATGGGCCGCATCGACGACGTGCTGAACGTCGCCGGCCATCGCCTGGGCACCATGGAGATCGAGTCCGCCCTCGTCGCGCACCTGCGCGTCGCCGAAGCCGCCGTCGTCGGCCGGCCGCACGAGATCAAGGGCGAGGCCGTGTTCGCCTATGTCGTCTGCCGCGGCGAGCGCCCCACCGGCGACACCCGCGAGTTCGTCGAAGAACTGCGCAAGTGGGTGGGCGAGCAGCTCGGCGCCATCGCCAAGCCCGACGAAATCCGCTTCACCGACAACCTGCCCAAGACCCGCTCCGGCAAGATCATGCGACGCCTGCTGCGCACCATCGCCCGCGGCGAGGAGATCACGCAGGACATCTCGACGCTGGAGAACCCGGGGATCGTCGAGCAGCTGCGGGGTGATGACGGATCGGGCAAGGGGCGGTAAGTGAGCGTGCTCAGACCACTGCGCTCCCTCTACGTCCAGGTCCTGCTGGCCATCGTCGCCGGCATCCTCATCGGCCACTTCGCGCCCGCGCTGGGCGTGGAGCTCAAGCCGCTGGGCGATGGCTTCATCCGCCTCATCAAGATGATTGTCACGCCGGTGATCTTCTGCACCGTGGTGCTGGGCATCGCCGGCATGGAAGACCTCAAGAGCGTCGGCCGCACGGGCCTCCTGGCGCTGGGCTATTTCGAGGCGGTGACCACGCTGGCGCTGGTGCTGGGGCTCGCGGTGGTCAATGTGCTCAAGCCGGGTGTCGGCATGCACGTGGACGTGAGCACGCTCGATGTCTCGCGCATCAGCCAGTACGCCGAAAAGGCCCAGCACCAGGGCATCGTCGACTTCCTGATGAACATCATTCCCACCTCGATCTTCGACGCCTTCGCGCGCGGCGAGGTGTTGCAGGTGCTGTTCGTGGCGATGCTCTTCGGCTTTGCGCTGCATCTGGCGGCGGCGCGTGCCGTGGTGCTGCGCGAGGCGATCGAGGGCCTGTCGAGCGTGGTGTTTGCCATCGTGGGCTTCATCATGCGGCTCGCGCCGATCGGCGCGCTGGGGGCGATGGCCTTCACCATTGCCTCGCAGGGCATCGCGGCGCTCTTGCCGCTGGCCGGCCTCATGGCCTGCTTCTACGTCACCTGCCTGCTGTTCATCCTGCTGGTGCTGGGCAGCATCGCGCGCCTGCACGGCTTTCGCATCCTGCGGCTCATTGCCTACATCAAGGACGAACTGCTGATCGTGCTGGGTACGTCATCGTCCGAGACGGTGCTGCCGCGCTTCATCGACAAACTCGAGCGGCTGGGCTGCCGCCGTTCGGTCGTGGGCCTGGTGGTGCCGGCCGGCTATTCCTTCAACCTGGATGGCACCTGCATCTACCTGACGATGGCCGCGGTGTTCCTGGCGCAGGCCACCGACACGCCGATGTCACTGGGCCAGCAGGTCATCATGCTGCTGGTGCTGCTGCTCACCTCCAAGGGTGGCGCGGGGGTCACCGGCAGCGGCTTCATTGTGCTCGCCGGTACGCTGGCCGCGGTGCAGGGCCCACCGGTCGCGGCGCTGGCGCTCATCCTCGGCATCGACCGCTTCATGAGCGAGGCGCGTGCGCTCACCAACCTGGTGGGCAATGCCGTGGCCACGCTGGTGGTGGCGCGGTGGACCGGGGCACTGGAGCCCGCGCGTGACTCAGGCGTATTCGTCGACGCGCGCGAGCGCATCACGCAGTAGCTGGCGCTGCAGCCACTGCGTGGGGCCGCGCGACTTGGCCAGGCCCATGCGCTCGAGGTAGGGCGCCTGTCCGGCATCGCGCAACCTCAATGCAGCACGCAGCACCGTCAGCGCAGCACGCCCCGGCCTGCTCATACGCGAGGCCAGGTCTTTCAGTGCCCGCATCAGCACGATCTCTTCCTGGCTGAAGTCCGTACCAAACGGAAATTCACTGAACAGCCCCAGGCTGCGTGAACGGGCAAAGCCTGCGGCCAGGCGCCGTGGCGTGTTGTCGCGGTACGCGTCGGGAATGCAGTAGTCGGCGGCGATCTTGCCGTGGCGCTGCGCCTCGCGCAGCAGCGCGCCCTGGAAGCGCGAGTCGGCGATGTTCAGCAGCGCGGCGATCACTTCGCTGTCGGTGCGGCCGGCCAGGTCGGCACAGCCATACTCGGTGATCACGATGTCGCGCAGCTGGCGCGGAATGGTGACGTGGCCATAGCCATAGATGATGTTCGAGCTCACGCGCCCGCCGGACTCGCGCGTAGCGCGCAGGCACAAGATAGAACGCGCCCCCGGCAGCACCTGCGCCATGCGCACGAAGTCATGCTGCCCGCCCACGCCGCTGACCACGCGGCCATCGGCCAGGCCGTCAGACACCGCAGCACCGCCCAGCGTCACCATCATGGTCGAGTTGATGAAGCGCGCATCGCGCCGTTGCAGCACGCGCAGTTCGCGGTCGTCGCCATCCAGCTGGTTGATGTAGCCCACGCCGCGCAGGTCGAACAGCGCGCGGTCCTTGTCAGACAGTTCGCGCAGCGCCGCGTAGAACCCCTTGGGCCCCAGCAGGAAGCCGGCCTGCAGCACCACGCCGCCCTGCAGGTGACGGCCGAGGCAGGTGGCAGCCAGGCGTGAGCGGGCGCTGTCGTCGGCCAGGTCCGCGCTGATCCACTCGCCCTCGGGCGAGCCGATGCGGCCGTCGGCAAAGCGGGTCTCGGCCACGAACACGCCGCAGCGCTGCAGCTGCGCGAACAGCGCGGCATCGATGCGCGATGGCAGGCCGGCCTCGCGCAGCAGGTCGAGCACGTCGGGTCCAAAGCGCTCGCCGAGCCGGCCGCTGGCCAGCAATCGCTCCAGCGGCAGCAGGTCAAAAACCCGGCGCCGCAGAATGCCGCCGCGATGCAGGTCCAGCAGCTGGTCCACGAATAGCTCGCTGCAACCGAACAGACCCTGTGTAAACCCGTCGCGCCCGCCCACGGCATCGATCAGCGCCGCGGACCGCTCTGCGCCCAGTTCGGCCAGCGCACTGCGCCACGCGTCGTTCTGCTGATGCCGCAGCTGCAGGCCATAGACGATGGCATCGCCCAGCTCCCCGATGCCCAGCTGCAGCGTGCCGCCGTCGCGCAGCAGCGCGCTGGCCTGCAGGCCGATGGCGTGGTCCACCGGCCCGATCGGCAGGTTGGGCGGGCAGAACAATTCGTGGTCGTAGCGGTCGTGCTCCAGCAGCAGGTCAAAGCGCTGCGCGTCCACCACCGCATGGCCCAGCATGAAGGGCATGCGTGGATGCACCTGGCCCACCAGCAGGATGCGCCGATCGCTGCCGCGCGCGGCCTCGATGGCCGGCAACAGGTCGACGGTGATGTCGGGGTTGCCACCCAAGCTCAGCTCGCGCACGCCACGCGGGCTGCGGCTGGCCACCAGCTGCGCAATGACGTTGACGCCCCGGGCCAGCAGTACCCGCGCCACCTGCGTGTAGTTGGTGCACAGGTGCTGCTGCTGGCGCAGCGGCTGGTCCAGCGCCGTGCCCGGCTCAAAGAAGAACTCCAGCACCTGCACATTGGCGGGCAGGGTGCCCTCGCGCTGCGCAGGCAGGTAGTCCAGCTCCGGCGCATCGGCAAACACGCGCTCGACAAAAGGCTGCAGGAAGCGCCGTTGCAGCGCGCTGCTGGCGCGCGGCCGCGACAGCGTCAGCCCGGTGATGATCGTCAGCGACAGCGCAGGGTCTTTGCGCGCGCGGCGGTACAGCTCGTTGACCAGCGCCACGGGCTTGCCAATGCCAATCGGCAGGCCCAGCACGATGCGGGGTCCCACGCGCGCCAGCAGCTCATCGACGCAGCCGCCGACTTCATCGCACAGCTGGGTCACCGGTTCAGGGCTGCGCGGCGGCGCGCGGCACAAGCTGCAGGGTGAAGCTCACCTGCACGTCATCGCTGATCCATTCGGTGGACTTCCACTCGCCCTGGCCCACGCCAAAGGCCAGGCGCTTGATTGTGGCGCTGCCCTTCAGCGCGGCGGTGCGCCCGTTGGCCGAAGGCTGGAAGGTGAAGGACAGTGGCACGTTCAAGGTCACGCCGCGCAGCGTCAGCTGGCCCTGGGCCTCGAAGCCCTCGCCCTTGGGCGTGAACTGCGTGGCCACGTAGCGGGCCTGCGGAAACTGCGCCACGTTGAACAGGTCGGTCGTGCGCAGCTGTTCGTTGCGTTCCTTGTCGAGCGTGTCGGCGCTGACGGTTTCGATACGCACGTCAAAGCGCCCGCTGGCTGCCGGCGTCGCCGTGAAGTCGATATCGGCCGTGAACTGGCCGAAGTGGCCAGTGGTGGCGGCGCCCGCCTGAATGAAGCTGAATGCCAGCGTGCTGGCGGCCGCATCGACCACCCAGGCGCTGTCACCGCGTGTCGCATCGTTGGTTGCGCCTGCCGCAGTGTCGGTGCCGGATTCCGAGACGCCAGCGCCAGGCGGCTGGGCTGGCAGCAACTGGCGGAAAGCCAGCAGCGAGGCGACCACGAACACCAGCGTCACACCGGCCAGCTTCACCGCGCCACGGCGCGTACCGGGTGCCGTGAACGGCAGCATGCGGCGCAGGATGCTGTCCTTGCGCACGAAATGGTGGTGCAGGGCAGCCAGTGCATGCAGGGCCGCCACGGCGATCAGGGCCGTGGACAGCAGTTCGTGCGTTTCCTTCAGCACGCCAAACAGCGTCTCGTTGGCGGGCACCAGGTCTGGCAGTGGCTGGCCAAGGCCGAACCAGCTCACCGGGTAGTGCTTGGCCGAGGACATCATCCAGCCCGACAGCGGCAGCGAGAACAGCAGGAAGTACAGGCCGTGGTGCGTCAGGTGCGCCAGAAAACGCTCGTAGCGTTTAAGGTCTGCGGGTAGCGGCGGCGAGGGCTTGTTCAGCCGACGCCACGCCATGCGCAGGATCGCCAGCGCCAGGATCGTGATGCCCACCGACTTGTGCTGTGCCAGCGTGCCCAGCTTGGCCACGCCGGCTGGCAGGTCCTCGGCGATGCTCGTCAGCGCGTACTGCGCCAGGATCATCACCACGATCGCCCAATGGAAGGCCTGCGAGACCGCGCCCCAGCGCTGCGCCGTGTTCCGGATCTGCATCATGCTCAACGGGCTCCCAGTTCCTGTGCCAGCGCCGTGGCGCCATATACCTGTGTCAGTGCCGCGCGGATGATGCCCGTGTGCACGGCGATCGAGCGGTTCTTCTCTGTGTCGAACCAGTACGACCCGCTGATCGAGTGGATGTTCCCGTCGAACATCAGCCCCACGATGTCGCCCTGTGCATTGATCAGCGCACTGCCCGAGTTACCGCCCACGATGTCATTGGTGGTCGACAGATTGAACGGCGTCTTCGGGTCGAGGGTGGCACGGGCCTTCAGCCAGCTGTCCGGGATGCGGAAGGGGTCTGCGCCTGTGCTGCGCTCGTAGGCGCGCAGCAGCGGCGTGAACGGCGCCACCGGCTTGCCGGCCTCGACCCAGCCCTGCACGGTGCCGAAGTTCAGGCGCAGCGTGAAGGTGGCGTCCGGGTACACGCTGGTGCCATAGGCGGCAAAGCGTGCTGCGGCGATCTTTTCCGCGGCGGCATCGATCGGTGACTCGACCTCGTCTTCGTATTGCTTGCGGATCGCGCGGGCCTCCGGGTCCACCAGCAGCGCGATGCGGATCATCGGGTCCTTCGACGCCTTGATGGCCTCTGCCCCGCCTTCCCACAGCGCCTTGCGCACGGCCGGATCACCCAGTCGCGTACCCTCGACCAGGCTCGTGGCCAGCGCCTCGGGCGAGGTCTCCTTCAGCAGGTTGCGCACCAGCGGGTAGTCGGGCCCCAGGAATTCGCGCATGCGCAGCAGGCCCGACGACAGCGTCAGCTTCTCGCGCTCCGCGTAGATCGGCACGGCAGCGGTCATGCGCTGCTGTACCTGCGGGATCGACGAGTCGGTGAATTCGCGCAGCCGCTCGTCATTGGGCTTGGCGCGCTCGGCCGCCGCACGCACCAGCGTGCGGGCATGGCGGAACAGCGCGCTGTTGAAGCCCGCGGCACTCTCGATGAAGGTATAGGGCAGTTGCAGGTCATGGCCACGGCGTTCGGCCTTCTCGATCTGCACCCAGGGGTCCTGCGCACCGGCCAGGCCGGCGCGCGCGCGCAGGGCCGCCTCGTCCTTGGCCTTCTGCGCCATCAGCGAGCCGTCCAGCAGGGCATCGAGCTCCTTGCGGCGCACCTTGATGCTGTTTTCAAGGCTCGTCAGCGGATCGGCGACGATGCGCGCGTTCTCCTCGCCGCCCTGGGCAAACTGGATATAGCGGCCGCGCGTCTCGGCGGCACGCAGCAGCCAGAACGGCAGCGACGCCCGCAGCGCCTCCAGCTGTGCCACGGTCAGCTGGCGATCGGTCGAGCCCGGATGGCCAGAGACGAACACCAGTTCGTTCTCGGCTGGGCCCTTCCAGTTCACCTTCAGGAAGTTCGGCGTCCTGGCCGGCTTGCCGTCTTCGTAGGCGCGCAGCACGCTCATGTCCAGGCACCAGCGCGGGAACTGGAAGTTGTCCGGGTCGCCGCCATAGGCGGCAATGGCGTCTTCGGGGGCAAAGGTGAGGCGCACGTCGGTGTAGCGCTTGTACTGGTACAGGAAGTACTGCCCGCCCTCATACAGCTTCACCGACTCGCAGCGGCGCGGGTCTTTCTTGCCGGCGGCCTGTTCGCAGGCCTGCTCCAGCTGCGTCAGCGCGCGCTTGCGCGCTTCGCCGGCGGCCTTGTCGTCCTTGCCCCGCGTGGCGGCAGCGACCTTGGCGGTGATGTTCTCCATGCCAACCAGCACATCGGCGTACTGCGTCGGGCAGCGCACTTCCTCGCTGCGATCCCGCGCGAGGTAGCCGTCCTTGAGGCGGTCCTGCTGCGGCGAGGAGATCTCGGCCAGGCACTGCGCGGCGCAGTGGTGGTTGGTGAGGATCAAACCTTCCGGCGACACGAACGAGGCCGTGCAGTTGGACAGCCGTACCGTCGACAGCCGCACATGGTCCAGCCAGGCCGGCGTGATGTCCGCCCCGTACTGCTGCTTGACCGTCGCGGCCGGGAAATTGTCGAAGGTCCACATGCCCTCGTCGGCAAAGGCAGGTATCGCGATGGCGACGGCCAGCGCGAGCAGCAGGCGACGGAGCAGGGGCGGTGTGTGCATGGCCAGGGGGTCCTTGGAAGAGGTTTCCAGTGCGGTGATGTAGCCACTGCCCCGTGCTTCATGCAAGCAGGGCGATAGGCTGTCCTTCAGGGCTGGTGAGCAGCAGGTGATCAGGGGGCGCAAAGCCCCCGAGTCCGGGCGCGCAGTCGATGCCCAGCCCCGACAACACTGACTGGGCCTGGGCCAGGTCTGGCTGGCGGAACTGCAGCAGGGGCTCATCGTGGAACTTCAGCGCGTGATAGGCCACCGGTGGCGTGGCCACGCCCAGTCGCTGCCAGAACGCCTCTGCCGCGGCCACATCGCGTAGGGGCAGGCTCAGCGACTCGAACCGGCCCAAGGCGGTGAGTGCGGGCGGTGCAGGCGGTGGCGAAAAGCTGCGGGCCTCCAGCACCCGCAGCACCAGGCCCGACGGATCGCGCAGCGAGAGTTCGTTGAACTCCTCGCTGCCCAGCCGGGCATTGATCACCGCGATGCCCAGCGCGTCGAGCTCGCGGGCCAGGCCGGCGACGTTCTCGCGCGTGAACACGACGGTGGGCGAGGGCTGGCGTTTTTCATGCAGCCCCAGGCACAAGCCGCCGCAGGCCATCACCCCGTAGTGATGCGTCCAGATGTCGCCCGTAACGGCGCTGCCAAATCCCAGCTGCTCATAGAAGTCGCAAGAGGCCCGGATATCGTCCGTGCTCAGCGCGATCTCAAGCCAGCTACCGAGCATGCTCGGCGACAAGCCCGGCCAGCACGGCCACCTGCGGCGCGCGGTCGTTCAGCGCCGGGATATAGCGCAAGACTTCGCCACCGGCCTTGTGGAAGATCTCTGCGGCCTCGACGCCCATCTCGTCGATGGTCTCCAGGCAGTCGATGGCAAAGCCCGGCGCCACCACATCCAGCTGCCGGATACCGCGCTGGGCCAGCTCCTGCACCACGGTGTCGGTGTAGGGCGCCAGCCAGCGTGCCGTGCCCACGCGCGACTGGAAGCTCACGCTCCAGGCGTCATCGGCCAGTTCCAGCTGCCTGGCGATGGCTGCGGCCGTTGCCAGGCACTTGCGCTGGTACGGATCGCCCTTGGCCACATAGGCGGCCGGAATGCCGTGGAAGGACATCAGCAGGTGCTGGCCCTGCGGGGTCGTCGCGCGGTGCGCGCGGATGTCTGCAGCGACCGCGGCGATGTAGCCGGCATCCACGTTGTAATCGCTGATGTAGCGCAGTTCCGGCAGGAAGCGCCAGTTGCGCAGCGCCTTGCCCACTTGGTCGTAGGTGGCCCCGGCCGTCGTGCCCGAATACTGCGGGAACAGCGGCAGCACCACGATGCGCTGGGCACCGCGTGCGCGCAGCGCCTGCAGTCCCGTGGCCACGCTGGGGCTGGAATAGAGCATGCCCAGCTCCACCGCCACCGGCTGGCCCTGCTGCGCCGTCAGCGCAGCCTCCAGCGATTCGCGCAGTCGCGTCGAGATGACCCGCAGCGGCGAGCCCGCCTCGGTCCACACGCGGCGGTACTTGGGCACGACCTTCACGGGCCGCAGCGGCAGGATGATGAAGTAGAGGATCCAGCACCAGATCGCGCGCGACACCTCGATGGTGCGGCGGTCACGCAGCAGCTGCCGCAGGAAATTGCGCACGCCGGGCGTGGTGAGCGAGTCGGGCGTACCGGAGTTCACCAGCAGGACGCCCAGTTTGTAGGGGCCCTGGTCCTGGTACTGCGGGGAAGGCGTGAAAGTAGGCATCGTGCCGTGTCGTCCTTGAAATCAGCCGACGTGGTCGGCAAGAAACTGCAGCGTGCGGGCCCGCGCGAGCGCCGCGCACTCCGCGTCGTACATCGCGCGGTGGTCGCAGCTGAACCCGTGGTCCGCCGGATAAAGGTGATAAATGCCCTGCGGATCGGCCGCGCGGATCTTCTCGATCGCCTCTGGCGGAATCGACTTGTCGCGCTCGCCGAAGTGGTACAGCACCGGGTGTACCGGGTGCTTGTCCAGGTGCATCGCGATGCTGGTGCCGTAATAGGCCACAGCCGCCGCCACCGGCAGCGTGCAGGCCGCCAGGTAGGCCTGCGTGCCGCCCCAGCAATAGCCGATGGCCGCCACCCGGCCGGCGTGCTTCACCACGTTGAGCGAGGCGCCGATATCCAGCAGCACCGTGTCCTGCGCCAGCTGCTTCATGGTGCCGCGACCTTCCTCGACCTCGTCGGCCGAATAGCCCAGTTCCAGGTCGCGCCGCACGCGGTCAAACAGGCAGGGCGCGATGGCCAGGTAGCCCTCGGCCGCATAGCTTTCGGTGACGGCGCGGATGTGCGCGTTCACGCCGAAGATCTCCTGCAGGATGATCACCGCACCCCGCGGCGCGCCCTTGGGCGCGGCCAGCCAGGCGTTGAACTCGTGGCCGTCGCGGGCCATCAGGCGGGTGTAGTCGGCCATGCTCACAGTATCCCGGGGTTCAGGCGCCATTCGGCCGCGGTCAGCGCCGTGGCGAAACTCACCCACAGCAGATAGGGCAGCAGCAGCAGGCCCGCCGAGCGGCGGATGCGCCAGAAGTGCACCAGCGTGGCCAGGATGGCCAGCCACAGCAGGCAGACCTCCACCAGCGCCAGCGCGCCCAGGTGCCAGCGGAAGAACAGCCAGGACCACAGGCCGTTGAGCACCAGCTGCGCGCCGTAGAGCAGGAAGGCGTCCGAGGCATGCGCAATGTCGCCGCGGGCGCGCCACACGATCCAGGCCGCCAGGCCCATGCACAGGTACAGCGCCGTCCACACCGGGCCGAACACGCCCGCCGGCGGGGCCCAGGCGGGCTTGGCCAGCAGCGCATAGAACGACTGCGCATCGAGTGAGGCGATGGCGCCCACGCCACCGGCCACGATCACCAGCAGCAGCGACAGGCCCAGCGCACGCCACTGGCCACGCGGTGCCGCGGCACCGATGCGCATCGGACGAACGGCCATCAGGTCGCGCCAGCCGATTCGACGATGGCGGTCACGCCCATGCCGCCTGCGGTGCAGACGGAGACCAGCACCCGGCGCGCCGCCGGGTTCGTGGCCAGCAGCTTGCTGGCGGTGGCCAGGATGCGGGCGCCCGTCGCGGCAAACGGATGGCCCATCGCGATGCTGCTGCCGTTGACGTTGAGCCGGCTGCGGTCGATCGCACCCAGGGGCTGGTCGCGGCCAAGGCGGTCGCGGCAATAGTCCGGCGACTCCCAGGCCTTGAGCGTGGCCAGCACCTGCGCGGCAAACGCCTCGTGGATCTCGTAGTAGTCAAAGTCCTGCAGCGTCAGTCCGGCATCCCGCAGCATCTCCGAGACGGCATGGGCGGGCGCCATCAGCAGGCCTTCCTCGCCCCCGGCGAAGTCCACCGCCCAGCTCTTGCCATAGGTCAGGTAGGCCAGGACCGGCAGCCCGCGGCTTTCGGCCCAAGCCTCGCTGGCCAGCAGCACCCCGGCGGCGCCGTCGGTCAGCGGCGTGCTGTTGCCCGCGGTCAGCGTACCGGCACCCGACAGGTCGAAGGCCGGACGCAGCTTGCCCAGTTTTTCGGCAGAGGAATCAGCGCGGATGTTGTTGTCGCGGGTCAAACCTTCGAAGGGCGTGACCAGGTCGTCGTTGAAGCCGGAGGCCCAAGCGGCCGCCGCGTGGGCGTGGCTGGCAGCCGCCAGCTGGTCCTGTTCGGCACGGCTGATCTGCCAGGTCTTGGCCATCTGCTCGGTGCTCTGGCCCATCGACAGACCCGTGCGCGGCTCGATGACCCCGGGCATCACCGGCGTGAAGTGGTGCGGGCGCAGCGACAGCCAGGGCTTGATGCGCGCCCACAGGGTGCGGCCGCGGTAGCTCTGCAGCAGCAGGTCGCGGTAGGACTGCGGGTAGACCACCGGCGGGTCGCTGATGCTGTCCACGCCGGCGGCAATGCCGACGTCGATCTGCCCGAGTGCGATCTTGTTGCCGATGAGAATCGCCGCTTCCAGGCTCGTGCCGCAGGCCCGCTGGATGTCCAGCCCCGGGGTCTGCGGGTGCAGGCCCGAGGACAGCACGCACTCGCGCACCAGGTTGAAGTCCTTGGAATGCTTGATGACCGCGCCGGCGATCACATCGCCCAGGCGCACGCCATCAAGCCCGAATTGGGTGACCACGCCGCGCAGCGCCGCGGTGAGCATCTCGGGGTTGCCGACCCCGGCATAGGCGCCGTGGGCACGGGCAAAGGGAATGCGGGAGCCGCCAAGAATGGCGACGCGTCTGACAGTGTTTCCGACCAGCATGACCCCTCCGGTATCGGGCCCGGCTAGGATGCCATGCCACGATGCCCAGCGGTAACCGTCGCCCCGGAGTAGACTCCGCCTCCCCATGCCTTCCTCTATAGACCGACAATTCGAGCGGCGAATGACGGCGTTGGTCAACGCCGGCGAGCCGCGATTCCTCCAGGAAGGCCTTAAAGGCGTGGAGAAGGAAAGCCTGCGCGTGCAGCCTGGCGGCGCGCTCGCCCAGACGCCCCACCCCTATGAGCTGGGCTCTGCGCTCACCAACGAGCACCTCACCACCGATTTCTCCGAGTCGCTGATTGAACTGGTGACACCGGCCTTCCGTACCAGCTGGGAGCTGGTCCAGTACCTCTGCGACTTGCACCAGTTCACCTACCGCCACCTGGGCGACGAACTGCTCTGGGCCACGTCCATGCCCTGCCGCCTCGCCAGCGACGCCGAAGTGCCCATCGCCTACTACGGCGAGTCCAACGTGGGCCGCATGAAGAGCGTCTACCGCCACGGCCTGCGCAACCGCTATGGCGGGCTGATGCAGGCCATCTCCGGCGTGCACTTCAACTATTCCTTCCCGGCGGTGTTCTGGGAGGCCTATGCGGCCGCCCGCCAGTCGCATGACAGCGGCCAGGCCTTCCGTTCGCAGGGTTATTTCGAGCTGCTGCGCAATTACCGCCGGCATGGCTGGCTGGTGCTCTACCTCTTCGGCACCTCGCCCACCGTCGGCAAGTCCTTCCTGAAGGACGCGCACACCGACCTGCCGATGCTGGATGCCGAGACCGCCTACGAGCCCTACGGCACCTCGCTGCGCATGAGCGACATCGGCTACCGCAACCGCAACCAGGCCGAGGTGTCGGTGTCGGTCAACAGCCTCGATGAGTACGTGCGCGACCTGCGCCATGCCATCAGCACGCCGCATCCGCCCTATGAGCAGATCGGGCTCTGCGTCGACGGCCAGTACCAGCAGCTCAACAGCTACATCCTGCAGATCGAGAACGAGTACTACAGCTACATCCGCCCCAAGCGCGTCACGCGTTCCGGCGAGAGCCCCAGCGCCGCGCTGCTGCGCGGGGGCGTGGAATACGTCGAGGTGCGCGCGCTGGACGTCAGCGCCTTCGACCCCGTGGGCGTCAACCAGAACACGCTGCGCTTCATGGAAGCCTTCGTGGCGATGTGCGTGCTGCGTGACAGCCCGCCCATCAGCACCGCCGAGCAGGCGCAGCTGGATGACAACCACCTGGTGGTCGCACGCCGCGGGCGCGAGCCGGGTCTCACGCTGTCGCGGGACGGTCGGCCGCAGGGCTTGCAGCACTGGGCGCGCGAGATCCTCGATTCGATGGAAGGCATCTGCGAGATGCTCGACCACGGTGACCCGGCGCGACCTTATGCGCTGGCACTGCGTGCGCAGCGCGAGAAGCTCGAAGACGTCGACCAGACGCCCTCGGCAAAGCTGCTGCACGAACTCAAAGGCAGCGAAGAGTCCTTCTTCGACCTGGCACTGCGCATGTCGGCCACCCACAAGGCCTACTTCCTCGACCTGTATTCGCCCAACGACGCCCGCCTGGTGGAGTTTCGCCGCGAGGCGGACGAATCCCTCGCACAGCAGCGGCGCCTCGAGGCCACCCAGGTCGAGTCCTTCGACAGCTACCTGCAGCGCTATTTCCTGAAGGGCTGACCGGCCCGGCGCGGCCGCAGGGCCCGCCCCTGCAGGCCCCGCAGCAGCGCCAGGCCCAGCAGCGCCAGCAGGTCCAGCCGTCCCCCGCCGCCGCCCGAACTGCTGGCCGCCGGCGTGGGTGCGGGCGGTGGCACCGCGGTGCCCGTCAGGCTCAGCGTCGCCACGTTGTTGCCGGGCTGCGGGTCGGCCAGCAGCGCCGAGCGGAAGTTCACGCTCACCGGCAACGCCCCCACTTGGTCGACGCGCAGCCCCAGCGTCACGGTGGCTGTGGCGTCCACGGCCAGCCCTGCTGCCGGGCAGTCCATGGCGCCCGCATTCAGGGTGCAGCTGATGCCGCTGCTGCCCACCGACTGCAGCGTGACGCCGGCGGGCAGCGTGGCGGTGAGCAGGGCGTCAGGCGCCGCCGACAGCCCCAGGTTGCGCAGGCTGACATGCAGTGTCGTGGACTGGCCGATCGTTACGCTCTGCGCGTCGCTGGCAAGGCCGGCCGAGAGGTCGCTGCCCGGCGCGGTCGTCAGGCTCAGCTGCACGCGGTTGTTCTGCGCCAGCCCATCGTTGGCGGCCGTGAGTTGCAGGGTCGCGGCACTGCTGCCAGTGCTCGAACTGGTGAGGCTCAGCTGTACGTCACGGCTCTCGCCGGCAGCCAGGGTGCCCAGGCTGCAGTTGAGTCGCCCCTGCAGGGTGTCGCAGCTGCCGCCCGTGACGCCGCCGCCCGCTACCACGACGCTTGCGGGCGGGGTGACGGTGAGGGCCACCGCGTTCACGGCCGCCGTGCCCACCGAGCGGACGGTGAAGGTCACCGTGGTCGCCTGGTTCAGCGCGAGCCGGCTGGTGACGGGCACCGACAGCGCGGCATCGGCCGCATCCACCTGCGCCAGGCAGCTGGACGCCGTGATCGTCTTGGCAATCTCCTGCAGGCTGCAATCCGAGAAGGTTGAGCTGCCGTTGAGGCGGGGTGCCATCAGATAGAGCGTGTCGGCGGTCGCGCCGCAGGCCGCGGTCGTGTCGCCGTCGTGCGGGGCGCCAAAGGCATGCCCGATCTCATGGGCCGCGATCAGCGCATCGAAGGGCACCGAATTGCGCGCCTCCGACAGGCTGGCGCCGAAGCGGCTGCTGCAGAGGCTGCCGATGTAGGCAATGCCCACTGTCTGCCCGTCCAGGTCGCGACCGGTCATCAGGTGCGTGAGACCGCTGGCGGTCTGCACCGACGAACCCCGGCGATACGTGCCCAGCTGGTCCAGCAGGGTACCGGACGCCGTGCTGGTGAAGGGCTGGGTGGCGGCATCCATCACCGTGGTGCTGGCCAGCCGCAGTTGCACGCCCACCTGGGCCGAGAAGATGCCATCGACGATGTTCAGCCGGTCGATGACCCGCGCGTCGGTGTTCGTGCCGTCCAGAGTTGCCAGCTCGGCATCGACGATGACGCCGATATCCAGGCGTCGGGTTGCCAGCACTGCGGCGCCGGTGGCGGGCGCCAGGTCAGCGGCCACGGCGCCCAGCAGGTCGGCGCCCGTGCGCACGATGCTGACCGTGTCGCCATCCAGTACCACGCCGCTGATCTGCAGGTCGGCAGCGCGATAGATCACGGTCGCGGTCGGGTCCAGGGCGGCGGCCTGCGCATTGCTGCGGCCGGCGCTGCCGGCACTCTCTACGAGATAGGTCTGTGCGCCGTCGGAATAGATGCCCTGGTAGCGCCCGGCCCGCCGGGTGAGCCGCGCCCAGGAGCCGGGTAGGCCAGGCAGGCTGCCCTTGAGGGCTTCGGTGGCGCCGGTCTGCCCCCCGGGCAGCAAGCCCGTGTTGGGCTCAAGCAGGAAATCGAACTGCCGGGTGCCACTGGCCAGGCGCAGGCGGGTACCGGGGGTGCTGCCCCGGGCCTGCGGTTGCACGGATTCGCTCGGTGTGACGCGCTCCAGGCTCAGGATGCGCACTTCGGCTGCGCCGACGGGCAGCCAGAGGGCACCGAGCAGCAGTGCAAGGGTCAGTGAGGCGGGTTTCGCACCAGCAGCGAGCGTGGCCAAGTTCGAGTCGCTCCAAAACAGTGCGCGATATCGCGGGTCAAACGTTTCGATGCTGCGACAGCAGGGGTTTGAGGCTACGATGAACGTGGCACGGAAGGTGCAAACTGCTTCGCAGTCTTTAAACCGCTCTGAAGCCGATCCAGATTAACGGAGGCGGGAGTCTCGCATGAAACTGGTTACCGCAATTATCAAGCCCTTCAAACTCGACGACGTTCGTGCCGCGTTGTCGGAAATTGGTGTGTCCGGCATGACCGTCACGGAGGTCAAGGGCTTCGGCCGTCAGCGAGGTCATACGGAGCTGTACCGCGGCGCCGAATACGTCGTGGACTTCGTACCCAAGACCCGCATCGAGGTCGCTGTTCGCAGCGAGCTGGTGGACCAGGTCGTCGAGGCAGTCGTCAAGGCTGCCAAAACCGGCAAGGTGGGTGACGGCAAGATCTTCATCACGGACATTGACCGCGTTATCCGCATTCGCACGGGCGAAACGGACAACTCGGCCCTCTAAGGTCCGGAAGCTGTACAGATCGCCGATCGGCCTTTACCGGCCGATCGGTTGATTTTTGGTTTACTGCTTGACGCGTAGCGTCCGGCCATCGCGGGCAAGCCCCAGTGCGCCACTGCGCACCACTTCCGTCAGCTCGCCTTGCTTGGCGATTTCGACGATGAAGGCATTTATTTCGCCCTCGTTCCCGGTAATTTCGACGATGAACGTCTCTGGCGTTGCGTCGAGTACCCGTCCGCCTGACTGGCTGACGGCGCCCTGTAGTGCGCCGATCTGTTCGGCGTTCACCCGCAATTTCAGCAAGGCCAGTTCACGCTCGAGGTGTTCGCCCCGGGTCATGTCGTCGACTTTGAGTACGTCGATCAGCTTGTTGAGCTGGCTGACGATCTGCTGGACCACGGCGTCGGAGCCGGCGGTGACCAGGGTGATGCGGGACACGGTCGGGTCCTTGGTCGGTGCGACCGACAAAGACTCGATGTTGTAGCCCCGGTTGGAAAACAGGCCGGCGACCCGGTTCAGGGCGCCCGCTTCGTTCTGGAGGAGAATTCCGATGATATGCCGCATGGTCTGCCGAGGATAAAGGATCGGACGCTTCTGGGGGAGGCCGGATTTTGGCGCAGCGGCGCCAAGCTGGTACCCTTCGGGGACGATGAACGACACTGTGAAACTCGCTATTCCGTCAGTGGAACATCCGCTGGCGGGCCGCAACATGACCGGCGCCCAGATGGTGGTCCAGGCCATCGCCGATGAGGGCGTCACCGCTATCTTTGGCTACAGCGGCGGGGCGATCCTGCCGACCTACGATGCGGTCTTCCTCTACAACGAAGCCCAGCAGCGCCTGGGGCGCACCCTCCTGCCACTGATCGTGCCCGCCAATGAGCAGGGCGCGGGCTTCATGGCCGCCGGGTACTCGCGCTCCACCGGGCAGGTGGGCGTCGCGCTGGTGACCTCGGGGCCAGGCGCCACCAACATGGTCACGCCCGTGCGCGACTGCATGGCCGACTCCGTGCCCATGGTGGTCATCTGCGGTCAGGTGCCGCGCTCCGCCATCGGGTCTGATGCCTTCCAGGAGGCACCCGTGGCCGCCATCATGGGATCGGTCGCCAAACATGTCTTCCTGGTCACCGAGCCCGAAAAACTCGAGGCCACCATCCGCACGGCCTTCGAGCTGGCGCGTTCCGGCCGGCCTGGCCCCGTGGTTGTCGACATCCCCAAGGACGTGCAGAACTGGCAGGGCGCCTTCCAGGGCAAGGGCACCTTGCCGCTGGGTGTGTACCGCCGGCGCATGGAGGCCGTGTCGGCCAATCGCCTTGGCGATGAGCAGGCGGCGAGTTTCTTCGCGGCGCTCGCGCAGGCGCGTCGCCCGCTGATCTATGCCGGCGGCGGTGTCATCCACGCCGAAGCATCGCGGGAGCTGCGCGAATTTGCCGCGGCGTTCGGCATCCCCGTCGTCACCACGCTCATGGGCATTGGCGCCGTCGATACCTACGAGCCGCTGTCGCTGCGCATGCTGGGCATGCACGGCGCGGCCTTCGCCAACTACGCCGTCGATGACTGCGACATGCTCATCGCCATCGGCGCGCGCTTCGACGATCGTGTCGCGGGCAACGTCGGTAAGTTCGCGCCGCATGCGCGGGTCATCGCGCAGATCGACATCGATGCGGCCGAGATCAACAAGGTCAAGCCGGTGCAGTGGAGCCATGTCGGCGAAATGCCCGATGCCCTGCGTGCGCTCACCGCCTACGGCCGCCGTACTGGCGTGAAGCCCGACTTCTCGGCCTGGCATGCGGAAGTGGCCGAGCTCAAGCGCGTCTATGCGATGAACTACGACCGCGACAGCGCGCTAATCCAGCCGTACTACGTCCTCGAGGAGATCAACCGCATCGCCGGTGGCAACGCGATCATCTCCACGGGCGTGGGCCAGCACCAGATGTGGGCCGCGCAGTACTGCGATTTCCGCGGGCCGCGCCAGTGGCTCACTTCCGGCAGCATGGGCACGATGGGCTTTGGCCTGCCGGCGGCCATCGGCGCGCAGGTCGCGCACCCGGATCGTCTGGTCATAGACGTCGATGGCGATGCCAGCGTGCGCATGAATTTCGGCGAGCTCGAAACCGTGACGACCTACGACCTGCCGGTGAAGGTGGTCGTGCTCAACAACATTGGCGACGGCATGGTGCGCCAGTGGCAGAAACTGTTCTTCGATGGCCGCATGGCCTCGTCCGACAAGTCGCTCCACAAGAAAGACTTCGTCAAGGCTGCGCAGGCCGATGGCTTTGAATACGCCGTGCGCCTGGACCGCAAGGAAGACGTGCCGCGCGTGGTGGCCGAGTTCCTGGCCTTCCCCGGCCCGGCTTTCCTGGAAGTCATGATTGACGTGGATGCCGGCGTGTTCCCGATGGTCGGCCCCGGCCAGAGCTACGACGGCATGATCACTGGTCCGCATATCCCGACGCGGCAGGTGGCCACGAAGGTCGAGCGGCCGGGCGCCTCGGAGATGTTCTGATGGCTCGCCCACCGCCGCGCCTGCGCCGCGCTTACTTTGACTGTCGCTATGGGCAGTTGCATGTCCACAATGCGATTCCGGCGGGCGGTGGGTTTGATGAGCTGACGACGCTGCTGTGCATTCCGGCCAGCGGCTCCAGTGGCCGGGTGTTCCAGCGCGTGCTGGCCGAGCTGGGCCATGACCGCTCGATCTATGCGCTCGATCTGCCGGGCTGCGGCGAATCCGATCCGGCCCCGGGCGTGGGCGCGCTGGAGGCGGGCGTCAACGCCCTCGGCGATTTCCTGGATTCCATGCGCATCCGCCAGGTCGACCTGCTGGCACAGGGAGACGGCGAGGCCCTTGCGCGGCAATTCGCTGCGGCGCGTCCGGCCCAGGTTCGCCGTATCGCGCTAGATAATGGTCCGGCCGATGCACCGGGCCGGAACGCACGTCTCATCGAGGTGTTCGGCTGACGCGCTAGACTCGGGGTTTGTTTTCCCTGCCGGGTAAAGAGCATGACCGTGAATCGCCCAATGGATGGGGCTGACGACATCGACCCTGAAGCGACCGTTGAGCTGGAAGTACCGGATTTCTCGGACACGGCCGCGGTGCAGTCGCTGGATGCGACGGCTTCGCTTCCCGCGCTGATCGATGCGGACCTGCTTGCCACCACCGACACCTACCTGGGGCTGGCCCAGGACGACGCGGCAGCTCACTTCACGAATAAGCTCCACGAAGTCGAGGAACGGCTGAGCCGCCAGACGGATCGCCTGGCTGAGCTTGAGCTCGAGCTGGCGCGCGAACGCCACGCCGAGCAGGCCTTGAAAGGAGAGTTGTTGCTGGCCACCCAGGAGGCCGCCGACCTGGCGACACAGCGGGAGGCGCTGCAGACGCGTGTCCTGCAGGTCGAGGCCGATTACTCCGCCTTGCTCGGATCGCAGCTGCAGCTTTCACAACAGGAGAGTCAGCAGTCTTACCTGTCGCGCGAAGTCGCTTCCCTGCGCGCTGCCAATGAATCCCAGCTGGAGGCCCTGCGTAGCGTTGAAGGCTACCGCAACCTCAGTCGATCGCTGCTGGACGAGCGCGACGGACAGATCGCAGCGCTGGAGCAGGACCTTGTGCTGCGTGAGCAGGCCCAGGTGGCGCTCGAGCAGAAGTTTCTGGCTGACATGGCGGCCCTGGAAACGCAGCGCGGCAGCGAAAAAGCCCAGGTCGAGCAGGAGGCCGCCCTGTACCGCCGGGAAGTGAAGGCCGCGGAAAAGCGCGCCCAGAAACAAGCTTACGAACTGGCCAAACAGCACGACGCGCGTTGCGCGGACCTTGAGCAGCAGCTGGCCGCCATGCTGGCCCAACGCGAGCAGCAAGTCGGTGAGCTGACGGCCACGCTGGAGCGGCAGCTCGCCGAACTGCGCCACGAAACGCAGCGTCTGGCCAGTGGGCATGAGGCCGAGCTGGCCGCACTGGCGGCAGAATATGATGCGCGCCTTGCGGCGGCAGTCGTCGCGGCGGCGGCCACCGCTGCTGCCGAGCGCGACGCCCAGCACAGGGAGCTGGCGCAGCAAGCCGACGCGCTGCGCCAGGAAGCGCAGGTCCTGGTCACTCGCCATGCCGAACAAGTGGCCGCGCTGGCGGTCGAGCATGAGGCCCACTTGGCCGATGCACAGGCCCGGCAAGCGCTGGCCCTTCAAGAGTCGCTGCTTGGGGTAGACGCCCGGCTGGAGGCGTTGATTGCCGAGCGAGACGTGCTGGCCGCAGCGGTGCGCAGCGATGCCGAAGAGCGGGTGGCCCACCACGTCGAGCAATACACAGCACTGGAGGCACAGTTGACGGAACAGACCGCCGATCTCGAGCGCACGCTGGAACGTGTCCGGCAGGAAGCGGCAGAGGCTGCCGAACAGGCCGATCGCTCGCTGGCCCAATTGCTTGCTACGCAGGAGGCTTTGTCGGAGGCGCTACGCACCGCCGAAGCAGAGCGGGATCAGTTGGCAAAAGACTGGGTTTCGCAGGCGCGCCAGTTGGCTGACCTGCAGGGCCAGTTGGACGAGCGTGATGGCCACCTCAAGCGCACGCAGGCAGAGGCCCACGCCAGTGCCGCGCTGCTGGGCAACCTGCAGCAGAGCATCGATCGACTCGGTCGCGAGGGTGTGGCGCGGCCGCCCCGGATGCTCCCGTCGCCTGGGGTGGTCGATGAGCCGATGGACACGCGCTCGCGTCTGTTGGTCCAGGAGATGGGTGGCATGGAAGTGGGGTATCCGCTGCAGCAGCGAACCACCATTGGCCGAACGCCCGACAACGACATTGCCATCGATACGAACTTCATCAGCCGGCATCACGCGGTGGTGCTGGTGTCATCACGGCACACGATCATCGAGGACCTCAAGAGCACCAACGGCATCCGCGTGAACGGCCGCCGCGTCAGCCGCCAGCTGCTGCATGACGGTGACCTCGTGACCATCGGCAAGAGTGATTTCCGGTACTCGCTGTCACCGCAGAGCGAAGCGCCGCCGCTGCCCTGACGGGCAGGCTTTCGCGGGCGCTTTGCCTTAAGCTGTGCGTATGACTGACGATTACATCGAACGCATCCTCAAGGCGCGCGTCTACGACGTGGCGATTGAGTCGCCACTGGACCGGATGCCGCGCCTGTCGGCGCGGCTGGGTTCGGAGGTGTTGCTCAAGCGCGAAGACCTGCAGCCGGTCTTCTCGTTCAAGATTCGCGGTGCCTACAACAAGGTCGCCAATCTTTCCGAGACGGCCGCACGCCGCGGCGTCATTTGCGCGTCAGCGGGCAATCATGCGCAGGGTCTTGCGCTGGCTGCTCGAAAGCGCGGCATCCCCGCACTGATCGTCATGCCGGCGACGACGCCGGCGATCAAGGTCGAGGCTGTCGTCAGCTACGGAGGTGAAGTGATCCTGCACGGCGATGTGTTCGACGCCGCCTTTGATCACGCGCTCAAGCTGGCCGCCGAACGCAACATGGTGTTCGTGCATCCCTTCGATGACCCGGATGTCATCGCCGGCCAAGGCACGATCGGCATGGAAATCCTGCGGCAGGCCCCGGGTGAGGTCGATGCCATCTTCGTCCCGGTGGGTGGAGGCGGCATCATCAGCGGCATCGCGACCTTCGTGAAATTCCTCTCGCCACGCACCAAGATCATCGGCGTCGAGCCTGAAGATGCCGCCTCGATGTATGAGTCGCTGAAAGCCGGTTGCCGTGTCACCTTGGACAGCGTGGGCACGTTCGCCGATGGGGTTGCCGTCAAGCGCGTGGGCGAGGAGACCTTCCGCCTCGCGCGTCAGTACGTCGATGAAGTCGTGCTCGTGACGACCGACGAAATGTGTTCGGCGATCCAGGACACGTTCGAGGACACGCGCACGATCCCCGAGGCTGCGGGTGCCTTGGCGCTGGCTGGGTTGAAGAAATACGTCGCGCGCACGGGCTGGAAGGACAAGCGCCTCGTCACCATCAACAGCGGCGCCAACATGAACTTTGACCGGCTGCGGCACATTGCCGAGCGGGCCGACCTGGGTGGCGGCCGCGAGGCGCTGCTCGCGGTGGAGATCCCCGAGGAGCCTGGCAGCTTCCTGCGCTTCTGCAGCGCCTTGGGCCAGCGCAGCATCACCGAGTTCAACTACCGTGAGCAGAGCACCCAGCGTGCGCAGATCTTTGTGGGACTGAACCTCACGCGTGGACTCGAAGAGCGCCTGGCGACGGTCAAGCACCTCTCCGATGCGGGCTATCCGGTCATCGACATGACCGACAACGAGATGGCCAAGCTGCACGTGCGGTACATGGTGGGCGGGCATGCGCCTGCGCTGTCGGACGAACTGCTGTTTCGTTTCGAGTTTCCGGAGCGGCCGGGTGCGCTACTCAAGTTCCTCGAGTCGATCGGAGGACGCTGGAACATCAGCCTGTTTCACTATCGTAATCACGGCTCCGACTGTGGCCGGGTGCTGGCAGGCATTCAGGTGCCCAAGGCTGACCGCGCCGATTTCCTGGAGCACCTGGCGTTGTTGCGGTTCCCGTTTGTCGAGGAAACCGCCAACCCCGCCTACCGGAAATTCCTGGGCGGCTAGATCCGGCCGCTGCCGCTGGATTGCGGAAACCGGGGCAGGCCGTCATTGGGGGCGTCGCCTGCAACGGCCTCGTCCATCCAGATGTGCTTTCCCGGCGGCACAGCAGCCGGTGCATCAAGGCTGCCCACGGTGACATCCACCTTGTCGGGCTCGCTCGCGTTCCAGTAGGTCAGCGTGGTGCCGCAGGCCGAGCAGTGGCTGCGGGTGACATCCGGTGAACTGGCGAAGGGGGTGGGCCGTAGCGGCCAGAACTCCAGCTCTGCCAGGGGCACCGTAAACCAGGCTGTGGCATGGGCGCCCGTCGCGCGCCGGCAGGCGCTGCAGTGGCAGTAGGCCGCCGTGTGCAGCGGACGGCTGCAACGGTAACGGATGGCGCCGCACTGGCAGCCGCCGGTCAGTTTTGAGTCCATGGACTTACGGTGCCGCAAGGCGCCGGGGATTACAATCGGAATGAATGCCGCCGTTGGCAGGGAGCAGGCCTGAACCAGAAACGTCCCGTCCGCTACCTGCTGCGCCTTGGGCGGCGCATCGGCATCGCCGTGGTGGGAGGCGCTGTCGTGTTCGTGGGGTTGCTCATGATTGTGCTGCCCGGCCCTGCCTTCATCGTGATTCCGGTAGGCCTGGGCATCCTGAGCCTGGAGTTCGAGGCCCCGCGCCGCTGGATGCTCTGGTTGCGCCAGCGCGCCGAGGCCGTGAAGGCTAGGGCTTTTCGAAGAGGTAGTGCGACACGATCCACTGCCGGCCCCGGTCATAGCCCCAAAGCTCGGCGCAAGACATAAAGAACACGCGCCAGTAGACCCACCAGCGCGTCACCTGATCGGCGCCGTAGGTCGCCGCCAGGATCGGCAGGATCTGCTCACGGTTGCGGTCCATGTTGTTGAGCCAGGCTTCGCTGGTCAGCTGGTAGTGGCGGCCATCGACGCCCCAGTGCTCGCGGATGCGCAGGTGGTCCTGGAAGTAATACAGCAGGTGGTCACTGGGCATGATGCCGCCCGTGAAGAAGTACTTGGCCATCCAGTCGCTCTCATCGCGCACCTCGAACGGATAGGCGTACTGCCGGTGCGTGAAGATGTGCACGAACAGCGTGGCACGGGGTGCCATCCAGCTGGCAACACGCTCCAGCAGCGTGGCGTAGTTGCGCAGGTGTTCGAACATTTCCACCGATACGACGCGATCAAACGCAGTGCCTGGCGGGAACGACAGGGCGTTCACATCGCAGGTGATGACCGTGAGATTGTTCAGCCCGCGCTCGGTCGCGCAGGCATCAATGAACAGCTTCTGCGTCCGCGAATTGCTGACCACGGTGATCTGCGAGGCGGGAAAGTGCGCAGCCATCCACAGGGACAACGATCCCCAGCCACAGCCGAGTTCCAGCACGCGGTCGCCGTTGCAGATGCCGGCGCGTTTTGCGGTCAGCGCGAGCATGCGTGCGCCCGCCTCATCCAGCTGTTCGTGCGCGCGTGCGTGCGGGGGTGGGTTGGCCAGGTCGTAGTAGCAGCTGGAGTATTTGAGGTACTTGCCTAGCACGAGCTGGAAGAACGCGGTCGGGAGCTCGTAGTGCTGTTCGTTCGCGTCTGCGGTGTGGATGGCCACCGGGCTGGCGCGTAACTGCGCCACGAATTGCGAGAGCTGCGCCTGCTGCGACTCCGGGTCGCCGCGATCTTCCTCCCGCAGGCGGTCGGCCAGCAGGGCCCGGATGCGTTGGCGGATGAGCCAGTCGGGTACCAGGTCGCGTTCTAGCAGCTGGAGTGCGAGGGAGGGGGGGTGATCACTCATGGGTCGATGACCGTGCTGTGTAATTTGTTCAAAAACAAGGGCTTGGGATTCACTTGCGGTACGTACTGACTTGCCGCTGCCCTGAACTGCCCCGTACCCTTTCAGGGAACCTGTCGCTGGATTCTAGACGACTCTCCAATCAGTGATATGACACACACTCTCGGAGCGGCTCTGCGACTAAATTGCCACATTGCACTGGATTCGTTCCGACAAGGTTTTGTGTCGATGCTGGAACCGTGGACATCGCTAAACAGCGGCATGGGTCGCCGTCTGCTGCTTGCGCTCGGCACCGCCCTGGCGATCGTGCTGATCGCCGCAGTGGGGCTGGGTGCGCACGCGTCCGTGTCGCAGCAGGAGCAGTTGCGCCAGCAAAGCCTGGAACGGTCCGCCAACAGCATTGCCGCTGCAGTCAGTGCCCGACTGTCTGCAGCCGCTGCCATTGCGGCCTCTCTGGCGGGCGATGAGCCGGGCCCCAAGGGCCAATGGCTGCGTACCCGGGTCAAACGCACGGCTGCGTTCAACGGGGTCTTCCTGCTGGATCCGGACGCCGCGGGCCGGGCGCAGGCTGGCAGCTATACCTTTCAGTTTTCAGGTCCGCAGCTGGCCACGTTGCTGGCGGGTGGCAGTGCCTTGCTGACCGTCCCCCTGGATGCGCAGCTCAAGGGACTGTTCCTGGCCCGGGCGACCAGTGAAGCCGGGCATGCCCGGGTTGCCGCTTTCGAGGTATCCCCCGACTGGCTGTGGAGCCCGATGCGCGATGCCCCATCCGGGCTGACGCTGGTGGCCCTTGATGCACGGGGTGCATCCATCCAGGGGGGTGAAGTGGCGCCGGATCTTGCGACCTTGCTGGCCTCCGGGCTGGGTGGGCCGTTGCGACCCGGCGCAGCGCGCCCGCTGGGGTGGCAGTCTCAGGGGGTGGCCTGGGAAGGGTCCATGGCGGGCCTGACGCTGGCAGACGCCACCACGTCGTCGCCGATCGGCCTGGTTGCCGCGGGCCGCAGGCCTTCGTACTGGTCTGCACTGGCCGAGGGTGCCGCCGCGCTGCCATTGCTGCTGCTGATTGCGACGGTGACGCTGCTGGTGACCGTGATGCGGTTCCTGCGCCACTACGCACCTTTCCTGCGAACGCTGCCTGTGGCGCTGGAACGGCTGGGTCAACCCCGCGTCTGGCCTATCGCGCTGCCGGCGATCGATGCCGATCTGCGGCCCATTGTGGAACGTTACAACGAAGCGGCCACGGGCATGGCGCAGCGCCTGGCGTTGCTGAACTGGCAGGCTGAGATTGATGAACTGCTGCTGGGTGCGGGCGACCTCGAGTCCGTACTCGGTCAGGTATTGGGCCGGGTACGCGAGGTCATGCGCGCGCGTGCGGTGGGTCTCACGCTGATCGATGCCGATACGACCGGCTATGGTCGGCTGTTTGTCGCCAGCCAGGATGACGCGGAATGGCCCGTCATCCGCGTCTCGCTCGATGCCCCCCTCATCGACCTGTTTGCGGCATCCCCGGACGGCATGACCATTGCGCGCTGCGAGGAGCAGCGGCACAGCCTGCTGATGCCACTGACGGGCGCAGGCGCGCAGTTTTTCTGGGCCTGGCCGGTGTATGCCGGTGAGCGCGTGGCCGCCATCCTGGCGGTCGGCTATGGCGAAGCGCCGCGTCTTGATACGCGTCTGGCCTCGCAGGGCGCCGACTGCGCGCGCCGCTTTGGAACCGTGCTGTCGCGCGGTGCACGCGCCGAGCAGCTGTATCGGCAGGCGCATTTCGATGCCCTGACGCAGTTGCCCAATCGGCTGCTGTTCCGCGACCGGCTTGAGCAGGCGCTCGCTGCAGCATCAGCCGGTGCGGTGCGCGGCGCCTTGCTCTACATCGATCTCGATCACTTCAAGAAGGTGAACGACTCGGTGGGTCATGCCGCGGGCGACCAGTTGCTGGCCATCGTGGGCCAACGCCTGCGGGCCTGCATCAAGGAAGGAGACACGGTCGCACGCCTCTCGGGCGATGAGTTCACCGTCATCCTGCATCAGGTGGCAGAGCCCGCTGCGGCGATGGCCATTGCCCGGCGCATCACCGAATCGTTGCAGCTGCCCGTGAACCTGGGTGGCCGCGACCACCAGGTGCGGGCCAGCATTGGCATTGCGCTGTTTCCCGATGATGGGGCCGCTATTGATGAGCTGATGCGCAACGCCGACCTGGCCATGTACCGTGCCAAGGATCAGGGCCGGGGCGGTGCCACGTTCTTTGATCGCACGATGATGCCGCGCGAGGTCCGTGCGGCCGATACAGGCCTGTACCGCGCGCTCAAACGCCGCGAATTCGCGCTCTTTTACCAGCCTCAGTACAGCCTTGCCGATGGCAGCCTGCTTGGCGTGGAGGCCCTGCTGCGCTGGGAGAGCCCGCGCGGCGGCCTGCGCTCGCCAGCGGAGTTCGTGCCTGCCGCCGAGGAGTCTGGGCTTATCGTCGACATCGGTGGTTGGGTGCTGGAGGCCGCCTGCGCGCAGCTGGCCAACTGGCGCCAGCAGGGGCTGACGCTGCCGCGCATGGCCGTCAACATTTCTCCGCAGCAACTGCACGACCACGGTTGCGTCCTGCTCCTGAAGCGCCTGTTGGACAAATACGGCCTGGCGGCCGACCAGCTGGAGCTGGAGCTGACTGAATCGGCGTTCACGGACCCGCAGGCGGAGTCGGCCCTGCAAGCCTTGTCCCGTCTGGGCGTGCGCCTGACGCTGGATGACTTCGGCACCGGCTATTCCGCGCTCAATCACTTACGCCGCTATCCCGTGAGCACGGTGAAGATCGACCGTTCGTTCATCGAAGATGTGGCCCAGAACCCGGCCTCTGCCACGCTCGCCGAGGCCATCATTGCCATGGCCCATACCCTGGGTAAGCAGGTGGTGGCCGAAGGCGTCGAGACCATCGAACAACTGGATTTCCTGCGTGCGCGGGGCTGCGACGCCGTGCAGGGCTATTACCTCGCGCGTCCCCTGGCGGTTGCGGCGATGTCGGAGCTGCTTGCGTCGCGACAGCCCGTGATGGACGAGCATGCGACGGCCGCTGCGGGCTGAACTGCAGCACGGGGTCCTGCTGGGGCTCCTGCTGCTGTTGTCGGCCTGCGCCACGGCACCAGGTCCGATGGCTGGCCATGCCGATCTGCCCGACACACAGCGGCAAGTGGTGCCTGAACGCAGCCGCGGTGATGCGGTGGCGGAACTGGCCTCTGCGCAGCTGGGTCAGCCTTATCGCTACGGCGGCAATTCGCCGCAGGGTTTCGACTGTTCAGGACTGGCGCTGTTCGTTCACCAGCAGCTGGGCCTTGATCTCCCCCGAACTGCCCTGCAGCAGCGTCAAGAGAGCGTGCCTCTGGATCAGGCTGATCTGCTGCCGGGTGATCTGGTGTTTTTCACCATGGGCCCGCGCCTGCTCGTTGACCATGTGGGCATCTATGTCGGGCAAGCGCGCTTTGTCCACGCGCCGCGTGCCGGTAGCCCGGTGCGGATCGGCAACCTCAAGGACCGGTCCTTCGCCCTTCGCTTCGCCGGCGGAGGGCGGTACTGGTCGGATTTTAAGTAAAACTCCGCGCTCCTTGCGGAAGATACAGTTCGAGACGCAGTACCGGCCTTGCGCCTTGACGCTCCGTCGCCGAGCGCAGACACTCCCTTTCGTGACAACGGCAAACTCGTCGAAAGGCGGGGACGCAAAGCCACCGGTCTACAGGAGCAAGGCTCCCAGGACAGCGGGGTTGCCTCGATGACAGTGACCAGGTGGTCGACTGTTGTTTGCGCAATCGCGCCTTTCTGAAGTACCCAGACCCGTGTCTCGCCGCCGTTGTACTCGCTGTTACAAGGCTGTGGAGAACGAGTACCTATGAGCGCGAATGCCGCTGAATCGATGGACGGGGTGCCCCCGGTTCCCGAGGCGCCGATGTTCGTCATCAACCTCTGTGCCTCCACCACGCCGGTGGCGCTGGCGCATCCCGCCACACCCGAATTGCAGCGCTATACCTTCTTTGTCACGCGTCGCCGCGAAGACGGTCGAGATCGCTTCCGCCTGCACATGGGCTATTTCGATACGCAGGCAGAGGCTGATGCCCTGCTTGCCGCAGCGCGCGAGGTGTACCCGGCCGCCTGGGCCGGCCCTGCGCCGGGCAATCGGCCTGCCGTGCGCAGCATTGTCGCCGAAGCCGTTGCAGCGCCGGCGCCTGCACCGTCAAGTGCCGATTGCGACAACACGCTCAACCAGATGTCCAACGTGCGTGAAGTCATCGCGCAACTCGAACAGCAGGAAGCCGAGCTGAGCGCCACGCAGACGTTGCGCTTGCTTGAGGACAAACCCCCGCGTGCGACGGTCGCCGATTCGGCCATCCGCATGATCACGCCGGATGACACGCAGGCGCTGCGCGATATTTCGCTGGATACGCAGAATCGGGCAGCTCCGTGCTTCGCGGTGCAGCTGCTGTGGTCGGTCACGCCGATTGACATGACCCGCTTGCCACAGCCTGTGGTGTTCAGCGCCTACACGCTGTACCACGTCGAAGGCAGCCGCCAGGGTCGCCGCTGGTATGGGCTGCGCCTGGGCTTCTTTACCGACGTCCAGGCGGCCAAACAGATCGCCTACTCGCTGCGCATCGACTACTCCTCCGTGGTCGTGGTGCCCGTGGCCCTCAAGGAACGGGAACGCGCCAAGGGCGAGGCCACCGGATCACACCCGCTGCCAGAGCTGCACCCGGCACCGCTGGTGGAGAGCACCCTGCGCAAGTCTGCCGACTTCGAACTGCTCGCTGATGACACGCCGTCGCCGCCGAAACGGGATCTGGGTGATGCCCCGGCTCCGGTCGGCGCCAAGGTCAACCTGCCCTCTACTGCGCCGCTGCCCAAGACGATGGCCATCGGCAAGAAGCCGACGGGCAAGCGCGTGATGGTGCGCAAGGCCGAGCCGGGTCAGTCAGCGCCGCTGGACTCTACGCTGGAAATGCTGGGTGCCGACACGCTGACGCTGGACGACGCCAAGGCGCTGTTGGACGACTCTGGCCTGCGCCGGCGCGCTGCCCTGGCGCCGGCACCCAAGAAGGCTGGGATGCGCTTCACGCGCCTGCTGGGGGCGCTGACGCAAAAGCTGGGCGACTCACGGCACTAGTTGCCGAATAGCTTGTCCAGTTCGCTGCGCGCCGCGTCGGCTGCGGTGTCGGTGCCCTTGAACGTGCCCGCTACGGGCGTGTAGTGGTCACAGAAGTTCGCGCGTTCCTTGTTGCGCACTTCTTCCACGGTGGACTCGCGGCACTGCTGATAGGCGCGCGGGTCGTAGTGTGCACACAGCCTGCAGCAATGCAGGTCCGTCCCGCAGGCCTTGCAGCGTTCCTGCCTGCCAAACGGCAACGCCATCGCTGCCAGCGAAGCGCCGCATTTCCAGCAATCTATGTCATGCGCCATGTCGGTCTCCCAGGAATTCGCGCAACACCTCGCCGGTGCGTGATCCCTTGCGGGCGACCACCTGCGCGGGCGTGCCGGCCACTACCACGCGGCCGCCGGCGGGGCCCGCCTCCGGGCCCATGTCGATGATCCAGTCGGCCTCGGCCATGACGTCGAGGTTGTGCTCGACCACCACGACGGTGTTGCCGGCATCCACCAGTCGGTGCAGCACGAGGATCAGCTTCTGCACGTCTGCCATGTGCAGGCCTACCGTGGGTTCATCCAGGATATAGAGCGACTGCTTCGTGCGCGTCCGCAAGCCGGCATCCCGCGCCTGCACGCCACCAGTCAGATCGCCGCGGATGCGCGCCAGTTCCGTCACCAGCTTGATGCGCTGCGCCTCGCCGCCCGAGAGCGTCGGGCTTTGCTGCCCCAGCGTGAGGTAACCCAGTCCCACATCCCGCAACAGGGTCAGCGGATGCAGGACCGACGGATTGCTGGCAAAGAACTCCACGGCGTCATCCACGTTCATCGCTAGCAGATCGCCCACGGACTTGCCGCGCCACTGGATCGTCAGCGTCTCGGCATCGAAGCGCCGACCGCCGCAGACATCACAGAGGATCTTCACATCCGGCAGGAAGTTCATCTCGACCGTCTTGACGCCTTGCCCTTCGCAGGCGCTACAGCGCCCGCCCGCGGTGTTGAACGAGAAACGGCTGGCGGTATAGCCGCGTATGCCCGCTTCGGTCGTGCCCGCATAGATCTTGCGGATCTGGTCCCAGAAGCCCACATAGGTGGCTGGGCAGGAGCGTGGGGTCTTGCCGATGGGCGTCTGGTCCACTTCCAGCACGCGCTCCAGCGATTCCAGACCCGAGATGCCCTCGCAGCCGCGCAGCCCGGGTGCTTTCGTGCCCGGCTTGCGGCCGAGCAGCGCCCGCAGGTTGGTATGCAGCACATCGCGGGCCAGCGTGGACTTGCCCGACCCCGACACGCCGGTCACGACAACCAGCCGGCCCAGTGGCAGAGACACATCGACGCTCTTGAGATTGTGCAGCCCTGCGCTGGTGATCTCGATCATCGGTGTGGCCTGGGCGCCGCTGCGCACCACCGGACGTCGCGGCGTGGCCGGATGCTGCAGCGGATGGCGCAGGTAATGGCCCGTGGTCGAATTCGGGTTGGCGATCAGGTCGGCCACGGTGCCGACACCCACGATCTGGCCGCCGCGCGTGCCCGCGCCCGGCCCCAGGTCAATCACATGGTCCGCACGGCGAATGGTGTCCTCATCATGTTCGACCACTACCAGCGTGTTGCGGTCGCCCGCCAGTTCGCGCAGGGCATCGAGCAACACGCGGTTGTCGCGCGGATGCAGGCCAATGGTGGGTTCGTCCAGTACGTAGCACACGCCCTTGAGGTTCGACCCCAGTTGCGCAGCCAGTCGGATGCGCTGCGTCTCGCCACCCGAGAGCGTCGGCGCAGAACGGTCCAGCGTCAGGTAGCCCAGGCCCACGCGCGCCAGGAAGGTCAGTCGCGTGCGGATCTCGGTGCTCAGGTCGCGCGCAATGGCGGCCTCACGGCCGGCCAGCTTCAGCGTGTCGAAGAAGGCTGCGGATTCGGCCACGGACTGGGCGGCCAGTTCTGCAATGGAGAGATCTCGAAAGCGCACCGCTCGCGCAATCGGGTTGAGCCGCGTGCCCTCGCAGGTCTCGCAGTCGTGTGCCTCGCCGTGCTCCGCCTCGTTCCACGAGGACTCTTCGCCACTCTGCTCGGCGTCAAAGCCTTCCAGTGCCAGCCCCGTTCCGAAGCAGTCGCCGCACCAGCCCTGCGCCGAGTTGTAGGAAAACAGGCGCGGATCCAGATCCGGAAAGCTCTCGCCGCAAGACGGGCAGGCGCGCTTGGCCGAAAACACCTGCACCTTGGCGGACTTGCCGGCAGGCAGTACATGCACCACGCCCTTGCCGTGGTCCAGCGCGGTGGTCAGCAGTTCGCGCAGTGCGGTCTCGCTGCGGGGCGTGACGGCGAGCTGGCCCACGGGCAGTTCGATGGTGTGTTCCTTGAACCGGGCCAGGCGCGGCCACTGCGCGGTCGACGTCAGTTCGCCGTCCACGCGCAGCGCTGCATAGCCCTTGGCCGCGGCCCACTTCGCCAGGTCCGTGTAATAGCCCTTGCGTGCGATCACCAGCGGCGCGAGCAGCGTGACCTCGCTGCCCCGATGCTCGGTGACGATGCGCGCGGCAATGGACTCGGCGCTCTGCGGCTCGATGGCCACGTCGCAGTCCGGGCAGTGCTGCGTGCCCAGCTTCACGAACAGCAGCCGCAGGAAGTGATAGATCTCGGTCAGCGTCGCCACGGTGCTCTTGCGGCCACCGCGGCTGGTGCGCTGCTCAATGGCCACGGTGGGCGGAATGCCATAGATCGCATCGACGTCCGGCCGCGAGGCCGGCTGCACGAACTGTCGCGCATAGGCGTTCAGCGACTCGAGGTAACGGCGCTGGCCTTCATTGAAAATGATGTCGAAGGCGAGCGTCGACTTGCCCGAACCCGACACGCCCGTCACCACCGTGAAGCCGCCGTGCGGAATGCGCACGTCGATGTTCTTCAGGTTGTGCTCGCGCGCGTGGTGGATGACGATCGCATCGCTGGGCTTCAGCGCCACGCGCGGCGCGTCCTGCACCGAGAAGGCCGAGGCGGGCGTAGCCACCAGGTCCTTTTCATAGGCTGCCAGCGCCCGCCCGGTGTGCGAGCTGGCATGCACGCGCAGCTGCGCCGGCGTGCCCTCGGCGATGAGTTCGCCACCCGCGTCGCCACCCTCCGGCCCCAGGTCGATCAGCCAGTCCGCCGAGCGGATCACATCCAGGTTGTGCTCGATCACCAGCAGCGAATGGCCCTGCGCCAGCAGCTTGTCGAAGGCGCCCATCAGCCGCGACACATCTTCAAAATGCAGGCCCGTGGTGGGCTCGTCGAAGATCAGCAGCTTGTGGCCGCTGCCGGCTGCATCGGCCAGGTGTCCCGCGAGCTTCAGGCGCTGCGCTTCGCCGCCCGACAAGGTGGGCACCGGCTGGCCCAGCTTCAGGTAGTCCAGACCCACATCGCTCAAGGGCTGCAGCCGCGCTGCCACCTCCGGCTGCGCCTTGAAGAAGGCCAGCGCTTCGGTGACGGTCATGGCGAGCACGTCGGCGATGCTGGCGCGCTGCCCGCCGGCGCCTTCGAACTTGATCTCCAGCGTCTCGGCGCGATAGCGGCTGCCGCTGCATTCCACGCAGCGCAGGTATACGTCCGAGAGGAATTGCATCTCGATGTGCTCGAAGCCGTTGCCACCGCAAGTGGGGCAGCGGCCCGTGCCTGAGTTGAAGCTGAAGGTGCCCGGCGTGTACTTGCGCTCCAGCGCATCGGGTAGCTTTGCGAACAACTGGCGCACCGGGTCAAAGGCGCCCACGTAGCTGGCCGGGTTCGAGCGCGTCGTGCGGCCGATGGGCGACTGGTCGACCATCACCGCTTCGGTCACCTTGTCATGGCCCGAGAGCGAGCGGTGCGCGCCAGGCGTTTCGGTGGGCTTGCCGTGCGCCTTCAGCAGTGCCGGGTAGAGCACGTCCTCGACCAGTGTCGACTTGCCCGAGCCCGATACCCCGGTCACGCAGACCAGGCGACCCAGCGGCACGCGAAGGTCGATGTTCTTCAGGTTGTTGGCGGTCACGCCACGCAGTTCGATCCAGTCTGTCGCCGGTGCGGCAACGCCCAGCCGCGAGGCAAAATCGATACGCTTGCGCCCCGACAGGTAGGCGCCGGTCAGCGAGGCCTTGTCGGCCCGCATCTGCGCGGGCGTGCCGGCAAAGACGATCTGGCCGCCGTTCTCTCCCGCGCCCGGACCCATGTCCAGGATGCGGTCCGCCTCCAGCATGATCTGTGGATCGTGCTCGACCACCACCAGCGAGTTGCCCGAGTCGCGCAACCGCTTCATGACGCGGATCACGCGCAGCATGTCGCGCGGATGCAGGCCGATCGACGGCTCGTCCAGCACGAACAGCGTGTTCACCAGCGAAGTGCCCAGCGCCGTCGTCAGGTTGATGCGCTGGACTTCGCCGCCCGACAGCGAGCGCGATTGTCGATCCAGCGTCAGGTACCCCAGGCCCACCTCGCACAGGTAAGACAGCCGCGCGCGGATCTCGCCCAGCAGCAGGTCGCTGGCCTCGTCCAGCGGACGCGGCAGTTCCAGCGTGGCAAAGAAGTCCCGGCAGCGGTCGATGGGCAGCAGCATCATGGCATGCAGGGTGTGCGGCCCCACGCGCCACAGCAGGGACTCGGGCTTCAGGCGGGCGCCATCGCAGGCCGGGCACAGGGTGTAGCTGCGGTACTTCGACAGCAGCACGCGCACGTGCATCTTGTAGGCCTTGCGCTCCAGGTACTCAAAGTACCCCTTCACGCCGTACCAGGCTTTCTTGCCCGACTTGCCATCGCCCTGCAGCACCCAGGCCTGCTGCGCAGGCGTCAGCTCGCTGTAGGGCTTGTCGAGCGGAAAGCCTGCCGCCTTGGCTTGCCGCACGAGGTCGTCCTGACACTCCTTGCCGGTGGGCGTCTGCCAGGGCTTGATCGCACCCTGGGAGAGCGTTTTGTTCGCGTCCGGTATCACCAGTCCGTAGTCGATGCCGATGACGCGGCCGAAGCCCTTGCAGGTCTCGCAGGCGCCCAGCGGCGAGTTGAACGAGAAGCTGCTCGGCACCGCATCGGCATAGCCCAGGTCGCAGGGCGCGCAGTGCAGGTCGGTGGAAAAGCGCCAGACGGCCGTGACTGCGTCCGTGTCGTTGTCCAGGGCATGCACCGACACGCGGCCCTGGCCCACCTTCAGCGCGGCCTCCAGCGCCTCAATGACCCGCGAGGATTCCACGTTGCCCAGACGCATACGGTCCTGGATCACCGTCAGCGTCTTTTGCTTGCCGGTGGTGTCCAGGAAGCGCACATAGCCTTGCGCTTCCAGCAGCTGTTTCACCTCGGTCTCGGTGAAGTTCTCGGGCAACGGCACGGTGAAGCAGATCAACACGCGCGGGTCGCCGAGTTGCGCCGCCTCGTGCAGCATCGCGGCGTGCATGGTGGCGGGCGTATCACGCCGTACGGGCTCGCCGCAGCCGCGGCAGTACAACTGCCCCGCCCGGGCGTAGAGCAGCTTCAGGTGGTCGTTCAGTTCCGTCATCGTGCCGACGGTCGAGCGCGAGGTGCGCACCGGGTTGGTCTGGTCGATGGCGATGGCTGGCGGGATGCCCTCGATGCGGTCCACCTGCGGGCGGTCCATGCGGTCGAGGAACTGCCGGGCATAGGGCGAGAACGTCTCGACGTAGCGCCGCTGCCCCTCGGCATACAGGGTGTCGAAGACCAGCGATGACTTGCCCGATCCCGATACGCCCGTGACGACGATCAGCTCGTTCAGCGGCAGTTCGAGGGAGAGATTCTTGAGGTTGTTCTGGCGCGCGCCGTGGATGCAGATCGCGCTGTGGGTGTGCTTGGACATGGCGTGATTCTAGCGCTCGCCCCCGCCGCGCGCCTGCCGGCGCTGCCGCGCCAGAAGATCACCTACCAGGCGGATCGACGCGTAACCTTGCGTCCCGTGGTGCGCGTGCAGTAGGGATCGCAGTTGGCAAAGAAATCAGTTCCCCTGGCCAAGGTTTGCACCTGGCGTGACGTCAGGACGATGCACACGCTGCGGTCGTGCAGGCCATGAGCGAGGTGGCGCGCACTGTGCTGTGGCTCTATGGGGCCGCAAGCCTCGTCACCTATGTGGCTTACGCGCTCGATAAGGCGGCGGCAGCTTCCGGTCGCTGGCGCACGCCGGAGCGGCGGCTGTTGCTGCTGGGCTTGCTGGGCGGCTGGCCGGGCGGCCTGCTCGCGCAGCGGATGCTGCGGCACAAGACCGGCAAGCGATCCTTTCTCGTGGCCTTCTGGGCGAGTGTGCTGGTCAATGTCTCGGTGGTGAACTTGCTGTTGGGCCTCCTGCGCTGACGCAGCGTCATTCGGTCGCAATCTCCCTGCACTACGCTATGACCGCGCCAGGTGGCGTGCGACGGGATGATGAGAGCGTGCGCGAGTTTCAGGCCGACCGGCCGGGTGGTTTCCCCAATCCCTGGAACCTTGCGGTCTTCACAGCCTTGATCCTGTTGCTGGTCCTCGCGCTCGATCGCCAGGTCACGCAACTCTTCGCAACCCACCGCGGGCCGCTCTTCGAGGTCGCAGCCTGGCTGACGCATCTGGGCGAGGTGCCGTGGTCCCTGGGCCCGCCTGCGCTGGTGTTCCTCGTTGCCCGCTACCTGTTGCGGCGGCCCGGGCTTGCCACCCGTGCGCTGTTCGTGTTCGTCAGCATTGCTGCATCGGGCTTGCTGGTCGATGTGGTCAAGGCACTGGTGGGCCGGGCCCGTCCGGGCCTCTGGCTCAATGATGGCATCTACGGTTTCTTCTTCCTGCGCCTGTCGAACGTCTATCAGTCGTTCCCCTCAGGTCATACGGCCTGTGCCACTGCCGCGTGTTTTGCGCTGGCGGCCTTGGCCCCGTGCTATCGGCGCCTACTCATGGTCACTGGGTTGCTGATCGGCCTGACCCGCGTGGTGGTCACGGCTCATTACCTCAGCGACGTGCTTTGCGCTGCGGCGTTATCGCTCCTGGTGGTGACGCTGCTGCGCCGGCTGTTCGCGCATCGCGGCTGGCTGTTCGGCGCGAACGGTGTTCCCCAGGGCTGATCCGGCATCGGTTTTTCCCCTCTGCTAGAGTCCCCGTCAAATAACACCGATCGGGGGATCCATGACCCAGAAGCCCATCCTGGCAGCCCTTGTCGCTGCCGTGTCGCTCGCCCTGGCCCTGCCGGCCACGGCGCACCATTCGCGCGCCGCCTTCCAGCTCGACGTGAAGTCCGAGATGAAGGCGAAGATCACCAAGGTGCGCTGGACCAATCCGCACGTCTTTCTCGTCGGCAACGTGGTCAACGACCGGGGGCAGGTCGAAGAGTGGACCTTCGAGGGCCATTCGATCTCCGGGCTCTCGCACGCCGGCTGGGCAAAAGACACGGTCAAGGAAGGCGATGAGCTGCTGCTGGTCGTGAACAAGCACCGTGAAGCCGACAAGCACTTTGCGCTTATGGACCATGTGGTGCTGCCCACGGGCCGCATTGTCTATTCCGTGGGTCAGCCGCCAGTCGATCCGAACGCGCCGAAGCCGCCGGTCAAGGCGTCCACCGACTTCTCCGGCAACTGGAAGTATGTGTTCCCCGGCACGCCCGAGCAGGTTCGCCAGCGCATCCTGCTGGGCACGCCAGCGCCGTCGAAAGACGGCCCTTACACCGCCAAGGCCAGGGCTCAGGTTGCCGGCTATAAAGAAGACGACAACCCGACGTTGCGCTGCATTCCCGCGACGCTGCCCTATCTGCTGATGGCGGTGTACGAATACAAGTGGACCCGCTACAGCGACCGAATCGTCATCGAGAAAGAGCAGTTCAACGAGTCCACGCGCGTCATCCACCTCAAGGGCAAAACGCCGCCGGCGAACTTCAAGCCAAACCCGATGGGCTATTCCGTCGGGCATTTCGAGCCGGATGGCACGCTCGTGGTCGAGACCAACGGGTTCAACGCAGCACCCTGGGGCAACGGTGCGGGTATCGATTCCAGTGCAAGCAAGAAAATCGTCGAGCGTTACCAGCTGACCAACGGCGGTTTGAGCCTCAGCCTGTCTTATACGCAGGAAGACCCCGAGTACTTCACGCAGACGCGGTCGGGACAAGGGACGTTTGCCAAGATGCCGGACTTCACCTTCGCCAAAAACCCGCCCTGTGACCTGAAGGCAGCCCAGCAGCACCTGGCGTACGACAAGTAAGGCGTTCCACGATGTACGAGAGCCACCAGCAGCGTCCCTTGCCCAGCGCCGGATTTCTCCGGAGGCTGGCCTGGCATGGCCTGTCAGCGGTGTTGCTGCTGGTGGGGTCGGTCGCGATTGGCATGGCTGGCTACATGTACTGGGAGCAGCTGTCGGCCATCGATGCATTTCTGAACGCAACGATGCTGCTCGGTGGCATGGGGCCGGTGGATGCGCCGAAAACCGACGCCGGCAAGCTGTTCGCCGGTCTCTACGCGCTCTATGCCGGCCTGGTGTTCCTCATTACCGCAGCGCTCATGTTTACCCCGGTGCTGCACCGACTGCTGCACCGGTTCCACTGGCCCGATGACTCACCCTGAGCGGGGGCGCTAGCCTTCGCTCTCCCAGCCACACTGCTGGCCTGTGTTGCGCGACTGCAGCCAGCCCATCAGCGGCTCGAAATAGGCCAGGATCGCGCCGGCATCCATGTGCCGTGAACCTGTCAGCTTTTCGAGGGTGTCAGGCCAGGGCACGCTCCGCCCGTCTGCCAGCATGGCCTGGAAGCGCTTGCCGGCCTCGGCGCTGCCGAATATCGAGCACTCATGTAGCGGGCCCTTGAACCCGGAGGCATCGCACAGCGCCTTGTGGAACTGGAACTGCAGGATGAACGCCAGGAAATAGCGCGTGTACGGCGTGTTGCCCGGGATGTGGTACTTGGCCCCCGGGTCAAAATCCGCCTCGCTGCGCGCCACCGGCGGCGCGATGCCCTGGTACTTCTGCCGCAGCGCCCACCAGGCCTTGTTGTAGTCCTCGGGCTTGATCTGCCCCGAGAACACCTGCCAGCGCCACTGGTCGATCAGCTTGCCGAAGGGCAGGAAGGCAATGCGATCCGCGGCCATCTTCATCTGCGCGTTGATAACCGCCTCGTGTGAGGGGCGCACGGGCGGCGCCAGCTGGATGCTGGCCAGGTAAGCCGGCGTCATCGACAGCACGATGGTGTCGCCGATGGCCTCGTGAAAGCCGTCGTGCGCGCCATTCTGGAAAAGATAAGGCTGCTTGCGATAGGCCAGGTCGTAATACACATGGCCCATCTCGTGGTAGATGGTCTCCAGCTCTTCTTCATCGGGCGTGATGCACTGTTTGATGCGCACGTCCTCGTCCCGGTCCATCTGCCACGCGCTGGCGTGGCAGACCACTTCGCGGTCCCGCGGGCGGGTCAGCATTGAGCGCTGCCAGAAGGTCTGCGGCAGGGCGGGGAAGCCCAGCGACGTATAGAACGCCTCGGCCGAACGCGTCATGCGCACCGCGTCGTAGTGCTGGGCCTTGAGTGCCTTGTCGACATTGACCGGTGCTACGGCCGGATAGGGCTGCAGGATGTCGTCGTAGATCTTGTTCCACTGCTGGGCCCAGAGGTTACCGAACAGCTGCGCCGGGATCGGCTTGCCAGCGGGCACTTTGCGCTCGCCATATTTGTGCGCCAGTTGCGTGCGCGCGTAGCAGTGCAGCTGCGCATACAGCGGCTGCACCTGCGACCAGAGGCGCTCGACTTCGGTGTCGAAGGCCGCCGGGGTCATGTCGTAGCCCGAGCGCCACAGGGCACCCAGATCGGCATAGCCCAGCTCGCGGGCGCCTTCATTGGCCAGCTCCACGAAGCGGGCATAGTCCTGGCGCATGGGGCGCGCGGTGCTGTGCCAGCCCGCCCAGGCCTCGGTCAGTGCGTCGTAGTCACGGCTGGTAGCCAGGGTGTCGGAGAGCTCGTCAATGTTGCGGCAGTGCTGGGCGCCGCCCTTTGCGACGCAGTACTTGGCCTCGCCATAGGTGGCCTCCAGGCGGGTGGCCAGCGTGGCCAGCTCGCTGCGCTTGGCGGGGTCGCTGGGGGCGGGCCCCGATTCGCCCAGTGTGAGCAGGGCGAGCGACCGGGCCGTGGCGGTGTCGAGGGTCTGGCCTTCGTACTGTCTGGCTTGTTCGGCGGCACGGCTGAAATACGCCAGGTAGCGCTCGTTGGCCCGGGCGTGGAGCAGTTGGGTGTCGCCCGTGATGTAGGTGGATTGGACCCAGTCGGCGGCATTGCGCTCGTCCGACAGGGCGCCCAGTTCCTGGTTCAGGCGTGCCACGAAGGCGGGGGCGCTCTCCTGCAGTGCGGGAGGGACGGCGGGCTTCGGGGCGCAGGCCACGAGGGCCGCCACTGCGGCCGCGACACAGGACACTCGGGCAAGACGCATGACAGGCACCTCCATGTGCGCGGTCGGACGGATGAACCGTTACACTGTACCGCTTCGTTTCCCGTCGCGAAATCGCAGCAGAATCCGCATGTCGCAGGTTGAGTCCCCCGTTCCCGCCCCTATTTCGTCCGTGAGGCCGGCGCCGCGCCCGGCTGCCCCGTTTCTGCCCATGACGCGCGAAGAAATGGATGCGCTGGGCTGGGACGAGTGCGACGTCATCGTGGTCAGTGGTGACGCCTACGTCGATCACCCCAGCTTCGGCATGGCCATCATCGGTCGCCTGCTCGAGGCCCAGGGCCTGCGCGTCGGCATGATCGCCCAGCCGGACTGGCAGGGCCCCGAGGCCTTCCGCGCGCTCGGCCGGCCGCGGCTGTTCTTCGGCATCACCGCCGGCAACATGGACTCGATGGTCAACCGCTACACCTCCGACCGCCGGGTGCGCAGCGATGACGCGTACACGCCGGGCGGCGAGGGTGGCAAGCGGCCGGACCGCTCGGTCATCGTGTATTCGCAGCGCGCGCGCGAGGCCTACAAGGACGTGCCCATCGTCATCGGTGGCATCGAAGCTTCGTTGCGCCGCGTCGCGCACTTCGACTACTGGAGCGAAAAAGTGCGCCGCTCGGTGCTCATGGATGCCAAGGCCGACCTGCTGGTCTATGGCAACGCCGAGCGACAGATCACCGACATCGCGCGCCGCCTCAACGCCGGCGAGACCATCGACCAGATCACCGACCTGCGCGGCACCTCGTTCGTGCGCAAAGGCCATGGCGCCGACTACATCGAGATCGACTCCACGCACCTCGATGCGCCCGGTCCGCTGAACCCGCCCATCGACCCCTACGCCATGGAGCCGATCAAGAACGCCGGGCCCGCGGCACCGGCCGTCGCCGAGGGCGAGAACGTCGTCAAGTTCGTGCGCCGCGTAAAGAGCACGGACCGTGGCCACAGCGTCATCCGCATGCCGTCCTATGAGCAGGTGGTCAACGACCCGGTGCTGTACGCGCATGCCTCGCGCATCCTGCATCTGGAGGCCAATCCGGGTAATGCGCGGGCGCTGGTGCAACGCCATGGCAACGTCGATGTGTGGCTGAACCCGCCGCCGATCCCGCTGACCACGCCCGAGATGGACGTGGTCTATGAGCTGCCCTACCAGCGCTTGCCGCATCCGTTCTATGGCAAGGCCGAGATCCCGGCCTACAAGATGATCCGCTTCTCGATCTCGATCCAGCGCGGCTGCTTCGGCGGTTGCAGCTTCTGCTCGATCACCGAGCACGAGGGCCGCATCATCCAGAACCGCTCGGAAGATTCGATCATTCGCGAGATCGAGACGATCCGCGACACGGTGCCAGGCTTCACCGGCGTGATCTCCGACCTGGGCGGCCCGACCGCCAACATGTACCGCATCGCCTGCAAGAGCCGGTCGATCGAGGCCGCCTGTCGTCTGCCGTCCTGCGTGTACCCGACGGTGTGCTCGAACCTCAACACCGACCACACGCCGCTGATCAACCTGTATCGCAAGGCGCGCGAGCTCAAGGGCATCAAGAAGGTGCTCATTGCCTCGGGCGTGCGCTATGACCTGGCCATCGAGTCACCCGAGTACGTGAAGGAGCTGGCCCAGCACCACGTGGGCGGTTACCTGAAGATCGCGCCCGAGCATGTCCGCGAAGGGCCGCTCTCCAAGATGATGAAGCCGGGCATCGGCACTTATCACCGTTTCAAGGAGCTCTTCGACCGCTACTCCAAGGAAGCGGGCAAGGAGCAGTACCTCATTCCCTACTTCATCGCGGCCCACCCGGGCACGACCGATGAAGACATGCTCGAACTGGCCATCTGGCTCAAGAGCAACGGCTTCCGCGCCGACCAGGTGCAGGCCTTCCTGCCGTCGCCCATGGCCTCTGCCACGGCCATGTACCACACAGGCAAGAACCCGCTGAAGCGCGTCACGCGCGACAGCGAGACCGTGCCGATTGCCAAGGGCCTGCGGCAGCGTCGCCTGCACAAGGCCTTCCTGCGCTACCACGATCCGAACAACTGGCCGGTGCTGCGCGAGGCGCTGCGGCACATGGGCCGCGCCAACCTCATTGGCAACGGGCCGCTGCACCTGATCCCGTCCTACCAGCCGCTGGGCACGGGCCAGTCCGGAGAGGGGCGGCGCATTGCGCCCGCGCCGCGGGGTGGCAAGCCGCGCCCGCAGGGCGCAGCCACGCAGCCGATCCGCACGCAGCACACCGGTTTGCCGCGCGTGCCGGCACGCGCCCCGCAGGCCGCCAAACCCGGTGTGGCACGGCCTTTCGGTGCTAAGCCGGCCGGTAGCAAGCCCGCCGGCGCACGACCCGCCTTTGCCAAGCCTGGCGTATCACGTCCGGCCAGTGGCAAGCCCAAGGGCCGGCGCTGATGACTGCGGCGCGGGTGCTGGGCATTGCCGGCCTGCTGATGGCCTGCGGCATCGTGGTGGGTGCGCTGGCAGCCCATGCACTGCAGAAGGTGCTGGAAGCCCCGCAGCTGCAGTCGCTGCACACGGCCGTGAACTACCAGCTCTTCAACGCGCTGGGGCTGCTGGTGCTGGGCGTGCTGATGCGCGGCGATGACCTGCCGGCACTGCGCAGCATTGCCGGCCTGCTCATCGCCGGCATTGTCTGCTTCAGCGGTGGCATCTATCTCATGCTGGCGGGTGCGCCGCGTCTGGTCGGGCTGGTCACGCCGATCGGCGGTGTGCTGCTGATCGGCGCCTGGGGCTGGTTTGCCGCGGCGATGCTGCGCCGTTAAGCCTGCGCTTCGGCGGCCAGCAGCTTCTCCACCAGCCGGTGATACATCACCGGCGCCTTGTCCACGTCGAAGAACAGCATCTTGCGCGAGGGGTCGGCGTCGATCACCTTCTGCTGGGCCTGCAGCATCGTGCGGTCTTCCTCGAAGACCTGCCGTCCCAGTGCCAGAAACGACTGCTTCATCTGCTCGCCGTCGCCCGCGGCTTGTGACCACGGGCCGAAGGTAAAGAAATAACAGGTGCTGCGCGCGGTCAGCGGCGTGACCGCCTGCGCCGTGAAGCTGGCATGCAACGGCTCCTCGGTGGGGCGCGCCGTGCCGCTGCGTTGCGCGGACCCGGCGCGATAGTTGCGCGAGCTCAGCAGGAAGATGCCGGGCACCAGGTAGTCAAAGGTGGTCAGCACATCGCAGGTGGGGCCTGCCATGGCCACCTGGTGCGCCGGCGTTGCCGCATTCGGCATCCAGCGCTCCACGCGCACGCCGCGCTCCAGCGGCGTGATGTGCAACTCGCCTTCCATCCAGGCCTTGTTCGTGTCGGCATTGCCGCCACCGAAGGAATTGCGATGCACCCAGGCGATGTGCGAGAGGTCCAGCAGGTTGTCCTGGATGAGCTGGTAGTTGGCGGCGTAGTCCATGCGGCCCGGCGCCATGTACCAGTCCGGGCTGCCATAGCCCACGAAGTCCGGCAGCAGTGACTCGTCTGCTTTCGCCGGGTCACCCATCCAGATCCAGACCGCGTTGTAGCGTTCCAGTACCGGGTAGCTGCGCACCTTCATGGCCTTGGGGATGCTCGTATGCCCCGGCATGTCGTTGCAGCGACCGGCGGCATCGAATTTCAGGCCATGGTAGAGGCAGCGCAGGTCGTTGCCCTCCACGCGCCCCTGCGACAGGGGCGCGAGGCGGTGGCAACAGCGGTCTTCCAGCGCGGCGATGCGCCCGTCTGCCTGCCGGTAGAACACCAGCAGCTCGTCGAGCAGCGTCAGCGGCTGGGGCAGGTCGGCCGGGAAATCCTTGTCCCAGCCCGCCATGTACCACGCGTTCCGGAGATACATCAGCCGGCCTTGGCGCTTGCCAGTTGTTCCGCGGACACCCACCAGCCATGCACCTGCGGCCGAAGCGCCACGGGCATCTTCACGCGCGCCACGGGCGGCGCGGAAATGTTGTCGGCCAGCAGCACCACCAGTTCTGATGCGTGGTGCTGGAAGTCCAGCTCGTGGTCGATGACGGCCAGGATCCAGCCGCCGTGCCCTGGCGTCTTAGAGGGCACATGCACGGGCTCGTTGAAGGCCACGCCCGGCCCCATCTGCAGCGCATCGAGCACCTGCCCGGTGGTCACGTCGACGTACAGCAGGCTGTTGAAACAGGCGCCCACGGGGCCACCCGACACCGGCGGTCCGATGCGCGGGTCGTAGCAGGGCATCCAGAATGTCTGGTACGGACGCCCCTGATCGCAGTCACGCAGCCGCGGCAGGTCGCCCGGCGGTCCGATCACGCGCCACTGCAACTGCGCGTAGGGGTCTGACAGGTCCACGGTCCAGCGCGTCAGGCCACCGGTCATCGTGCGCGGATCCAGCGGCTCTTCGGGCTTGTGCATGAACGGGAAGGCGTTAGTGTCCGTCAGGCAGATGTCGATGTGCACGACATTGCCTTCGTTGAAAGCATTGACGAAGTGGAACGCCGACACGCCCTTGGGGCCCTTGAACCAGCGCATCTCACTGGCCTTGCCATAGCGGGGCATGATGCCCAGCCAGCTGTCGCCGTCCTGCTCATGCACCCAGTGGTCACCACCGGCCTTCAGGCGTTCCAGGTCTGTCAGCGTCGGGAACAGCGGGAAGACGGCATATTCTTCGGTGATGCCGAAGTCATGGATGGTCGAGAGGTAGGGCTGCTTGAACCACTCTTCCGAGACCAGGTTGCCGTCCTTGTCGGCGACGCAGTAGGCCACGTCGTCCGTGCACAGGCCGCCGGCCTCGTAGCCGAAGAAGAACAGCTCACCGGTCACCGGGTCGACGCGCACATGCGCGGTCATCGTTTCCGAGCGTAGCTTGCCGCCAAAGTCATAGCGACCGACCGTCTCGAGCGTGTGCGGGTTCACTTCGTAGCCGCGTGCATCTTCCTTGGTCATGATCAGCCGGCCGGCATGCCAGACCGGCGTGGTGTTGGCGACCGCGCGGTCCACGTCCTGCACTTCGGGCAGGTCGGTGAAGCGGTTGCGGTATTTGCCGAACAGCGCGTGGCGCGCCTTGCGCTCGGCCTCGAAGCGCGGCGTGCGCACATAGCGGATGTCGTGGTCGATGGCGCCGCCGTCGATGTAGAAGCGGCTGACCATGCCATCACCCGACAGGGCAATGTCGTTCGGGTCGCGGGGGGCGTGTGCCGGATCGGGCACGGCGCGGAAGAAGGCGCCCTGGATCTCGGCCGGGATCTGCCCTTCGACCTCCAGGTTGCGGGCCGTCCATTCGATGCCGATGGGACGATTGAGACGGTTGAACTGGACGGTATCCGGATATCGAGCCACGGCGTTTCCCCTTGTTGCGGTCGCAACGCCAAGCGTACAGACTCGGCGCAGCAAGACAATAGGGGCAATCACGATGAACCGACAGGCCTACGACCATTATCTGGCTTGTTTTAATGCGCGCGACTACGACGGCGTGCTGGCGCATTACGCCGAGGACTTCCTGCTCGAGTTCGCCGGCTATCGGTTCACGCGCAAGGACCCGGTGCGTCGCTTCTATGCCTTCCTGCATGCCTACCTGAACGAGCAGATCACCGTCACCGCCTACGTCGCGGACGCGCAGATGGTGGCGCTGGAAGGGGTCGTGCGCCTGGAGGCCCTGTGTGACCTCACGCCCGAGACGCTGGCCGCCGAAGGCTATGGCCGGCTCGTGCCCATGACGGCAGGCCAGGTCGTCGAGATTCCCCAGTACATCCACTATCACCTGCGTGACGGCCTCATCGTGAAGGCCGGCTGCGCGCTGGCCTGACGCATGAGCACCCAGCCGGTCCTGCCACAGGGCGTGAGCGCTGCGGAGTTTGCGCGGGCGATCGCGGCCTTCCGCAAGGTCGTGGGCGACGAGTTCGTCATCACGGCAAGTGACCGCCTGCTGCCGTACCGCAAGATCATGATCCCGGCGGACGAAAACGAGTTCGCGCCATCGGGCGTCGTGGCGCCGGCCTCGGTCGAGGAAGTGCAGGGCGTGCTGGCGGTCTGCAACCAGTTCAAGGTGCCGGTGTGGCCGATCTCCACGGGCCGCAACTTCGGCTATGGCTCCGCCTCGCCCGCCACGCGCGGGCAGATGATCCTCGACCTCAAGCGCATGAACCGCATCCTCGAGGTCGACCCGGTGCTGTGCACGGCACTGGTGGAGCCGGGCGTCACCTACCAGCAGCTGCACGATTACCTGCGCGAGCGCGACATTCCGCTGTGGCTGGATTTCCCTGGCCCGGGCCCTATCGTCAGCCCAGTCGGCAACACGCTGGAACGCGGCGGTGGCAACACGCCCTACGGCGATCACTTCGGCAATGCCTGCGGCATGGAAGTGGTCCTGGCCAACGGGCAGGTCCTGCGCACCGGCATGGGCTCGATCCCGAACAGCACCTCGTGGCAGGTCTTCAAGTACGGCTATGGCCCCTATCTGGACGGCATCTTCACGCAGTCGAACTTTGGCATCGTGACCAAGCTGGGCATGTGGCTCATGCCCAAGCCCGCGGGTTATACGACGGTCATGGTCACCTATGACGACCCGGAGCAGATCGGCGTCGCAGTCGACACGATTCGCCCGCTGCGCATCGACACCACGATCCAGAACGTCGGGGTGATGGCCAACGAGGCCATCGTGCTCACCGGCATGAAGCGCCGGGCCGACCTCTACCAGGGCGCGGGCGCCGTGCCGCAGGACCTGATGCTGTCTGAAGTGCGCAAGATGGGCCTGGGTGCCTGGAACGTGTTCTTCACGCTCTACGGCACCGACAAGCAGATCGCGCCGAACCTGGAGATCGTCACCGAAGCCTTCAGCAAGTCGGGTGGCAAGGTGATCCCTGGCATTCACGATGGCTCGCAGGTCAACGAGCTGTCGCTGAGTTCCTTCAGCCTGCTGAACTGGGTCGGCGGCGGCGGGCTCTACTGGTTTGCGCCCGTGAGCCCGGCGCGGGGCACCGATGCCATTCGCCAGATGCACCTGGCGCGCAGCATCCTGGCCGATCACGGCATGGACTATCTTTCTGCGCCGACGCTGAATGGCCGCGACCTGCATCACCTGGTGGCGATGGTGTTCGACCGCAATGACCCGGATGCCTCGAAGCGTGCCAAGGCCTGCTACGGCAAGCTCGTGACCGAGTTTGGCAAGCAGGGCTATGGCCTGTACCGCGTGGCCATCGACTACATGGACCAGATGGCGCAGATCTACGGCAAGACCAACCGCGACGTGAACCGCTCGATCAAGCGCGCGCTCGATCCCAACGGCATCCTTGCGCCGGGCAAGTCGGGGATCCACCTGTGAAGCGGCAGCGGGTCGTCCTGGCCCTGGCGCTTGCCGCGACGCTGCCGTCGGCCGCCTGGGCGCAGTCGGCAGGCCAGTGGAAAGACAGCGCGCAGGTCTGGAACAGCCTGTGCCGCTACTGCCATGAAACGCCCGTGGGGCCTGCGCTGTTAGGGCGGGCGTTGCCG